>MGVZ01000030.1 GCA_001800745.1 Euryarchaeota archaeon RBG_16_67_27 | reverse complement strand
ATCTCCGCGCCGAAGTGGCGCGCGGCGCGGGCAATCGCTTCGGGGATCGCTCCCATGCCGCCCTTCGCCCAGCCCCAGGAGCCCTTCCGCCCTCCGATGGTACCGAGGCTGTGGTGACCGAGCACGAAGGCGGTCCCGGGCGTGCGTGGGCCTGCGAGCGTGCCGGCGACCGCGCTCGTCGCAAAGGAAGCTTTGACCTCCTCGGACTCGAAGAAATCGTCGAGGAGGTCCGCGATCGACGTGAGGACGATCCGCCGCAGGAAGTCCTCCGCCTCCGGCGTCTGCACGAGCGACACGAGGTCGGCGAGCGAGACAGGAGGCGCGAGGAGGGTCGGTTCGACGAGCTCCGCGAATCCCTCCCAGAACGTCTCGTATCTCGCGAGCGCGGCCGCGTCCTTCTCCGAGAATTTCGCGATCTGCTTCTCGTTCCACTTCCGGTCGTCGCGGTACAGGAGGTACCGGCCGTCGGGGAACGGGAGGAACATCGAGGGGTCGTACGGGTGCTCCTCGAGGCCGAACCGGGCGAGCTGCAGGTCCGCCTTGATCTCCGGTCGGAAGAGTCCGCACGTGTACGCGAGCGTGCTCACACGGAACCCCGGATGGATCTCCTCCGTGATGCACGCGCCGCCGACGATCCCGCGCCGCTCGAGGACGAGGACCTTGAGCCCCGCCTTCGCCAGGTAAGCGGCGGCCACAAGGCCGTTGTGGCCCCCTCCAACGATGACGACGTCCGTGGAGACCATGGTGCGGCTGACCCCAATCCGACGGCCGATAAATCGCTTACGCGCCTGCCTGTCACGCCTTCTTCCGCTCGGGATCGTAGAACGGACGTTTCACGACGGTCGCGGGAGCCTTCTTCCTCTCCCCCTCGACGGTGACCTCGATCTCGACGACGGTCCCGATCCCTGAGTAGGGTGCGTCGACGGTCGCGATGCACACGTACCGCTTGAGCGTCGGCGACCAGACCCCGCTGGTCGCCCGGCCGATCTGGGAGTGGCCGTAGTACACAGGGATGTTCGAGCGCCAGGCGAGACGGGGGGGCTCGGGCGGGAGGTCCTTCTCACGGAAGAACCGCGCCGCCACCTCCCAATCGACCTGGAGACCCACGATCCGGCGACGAGGGCCCTGGCGCGCCTCGCGGACGAGAGCCTGCCGTCCCACGAAAGAGCCCTTGTTCAGATCGACGGTCCAGTCGAGACTGAGCTCGTACGGCGAGTATCGCTGCGCGTCGATCACGGCCCTCCGCGACGGGACGTAGTCGACCTCTGCGAGAACGAAACCGGCCTCGATCCGCGCGATGTCGAGGGCGAGCATCCCCGCGGGCGTGATCCCGTGGGCGCGGCCGGCGTGCATGAGGGTGTCCCACAGCCTCTCGGCCGCCTCCCGCTCGACCCAGATCTCGTATCCGAGGTCGCCCGTGTACCCGGTCCGGGAGATCGTCGCCGCAACCCCGTCGAGCCGCGTCTGCGTGAAACGATAGAACCGCAGCTCGTCCACCGCGTCGTCGACGAGATCCTGGAGGATCGCCCGGGACATCGGTCCCTGGAGGGCGACCGCGGCGATGTCCTCGGACGCATCCTCGACCTCGACGTCGAGGCCCGCGCCCGCGTCCTCGATCCACCTCAGGTTCGGCTCCGCGGACGTCACCCGCCACGTGCCGTCCCCGAGGTTCCAGATCGTTCCGTCGTCGACGGTCTTCCCGTGCCCGTCGCACCACGGCGTGTACATGATCTGCTTCGGCCGGCAGGACGCGGCGTCCCGAGTGACGACCCTGTTCACGACGCGGAGCGCGTCGCCGCCTCGGACGTCGTACTTGAAGAGGGGCGACACGTCGATGAGGCCCGCAGAGTTCCGGATCGCGTGATACTCCATCTCCGGCACGAGCGTGTACGAACTCGCGGCAAGGTATCCGGACCAGTTCCGCCAGCTCTGCGACTCGCAAAGGGCGGATGTCCTCGAATGGAACGGGGTTCCCCTCGGCACGCCTTCTCCTCCGTTTCCCCTGTGCTCGGTTCCGTGTGGCGAGAGGGAAGCGGAGATTCTCGCTTAAACCTTCGGACGCGGGCGGAGTTCGCGATCCCCAGGGTCGACGACCGCGCGGGCGCCGACGCGGATCGGCGCGCGGCGCCGGCAATCGACGTGCGCGGACGCGGGAAAACATCAAGCGTTAAGTGTGGGACTACGTTATCCTCGCACTTCCATCGAGCGAACGGAGGAGGGGACGGTTATCGACGGCAGGAGCTACGACGCGATCGTCATCGGGGGCGGGCACAACGGTCTCGTGACTGCGGCCTATCTCGGGCGCGCGGGACGGAAGGTCCTCGTTCTCGAGCGTCGGCACATCCTCGGCGGCGCCACGGTGACCGAGGAGGTCTTCCCCGGGTTCAAGTTCACGGTCTGCTCGTACGTCTGCAGCCTCCTCAGGCCCGAAATCATCCGGGACCTCGACCTGCCGTCCCACGGATACCAGATCATCCCGGTCGAGTCGACGTTCTCCCCGCTCCCCGACGGACGGTACCTGTACCGGGGTGGAGACTCGGAGGAGAACCGCCGGGAGATCTCGAAGTTCTCGAAGCGGGACGCGGAGATGTACCCGCGGTTCGGCCAGCTCATGGTCAAGGTCGCCCGTCTCGTCGGGCCGCAGCTCGCGATGACTCCGCCGGACCTGGATTCCATGAGCCCCGGGAACCTGCGGAAACTCCTCGGGCTCCGCGGACACTTCCTTGGCGCCGACGAGGAGACACTCGCGACGTTTGCCCGGCTCATGACGATGAGCTCCGCGGACTACCTGGATGAGTGGTTCGAGACGGACGTGCTCAAGGGGACGATGTCCGCGAGCGGGATCATCGGAACGTTCCTGGGACCGCGGTCCCCGGGCACGGCATACGTCCTGATCCACCACTACATGGGGGAAGTCGACGGCGCGTTCCGAGCATGGGGGTTCGTCCGCGGCGGCATGGGGATGGTGAGCGAGTCGATCGCGGCCGCGGCGCGCTCCTACGGTGTCGAGACCCGGACAGGCGCGGAGGTCCGGCGGATTCTCACGAGGGACGGCCGCGCAACCGGTGTCGAACTCGCGAACGGGGAACGGATCCCATCTCGCGTGGTCGCCTCGAGTGCGGACCCGAAGCGCACGTTCCTCGGCATGGTCGAGCGCTCGGATCTGCCGCAGGACTTCGTCCGCGGGATCGAGGCGTACCGGACGGAGGGGTCGTCCGCGAAGGTGAATCTCGCCGTGAAGGAACCGCCGAACTTCACCGCCCTCCCTGGAGCGGGCGAGCATCTCCGCGGCGCGGTCTCGATCAGCCCGAGCGTGGACTACATCGAGAAGGCGTACGACGACGCGAAGCACGGGGACTTCTCGAAGCGGCCGTACCTCGACGTCATGGTGCCCTCGATGCTCGACCCGTCGATGGCGCCGCCCGGGAAGCACATCATGTCGATCTTCGTCCAGTACGCCCCGTTCCACCTGCGGAGGGGGGACTGGGACGACCGGCGCGAGGAGCTTGGCGACACGGTCGTCGACACCCTCGCGGAGTACGCGCCGAACCTGCCGAAGGCGATTCTCCACCGTCAGGTCGTCACGCCTCTCGATCTCGATCGGGAGTTCGGGCTCACGGGCGGGAACATCTTCCAGGGGGAACTGTGGCCCCACCAGCTGTTCTTCATGAGGCCCGTCCCGGGGTGGGCGCAGTACCGCTCGCCCATCAAGGGGCTTTACATCTGCGGCTCGGGTGCACACCCGGGAGGCGGCGTCATGGGTGCCCCCGGAGCGAACGCGGCGCGAGAGATCCAGAAGGACATGGCCGTGCGGAGGGTCTGAGATGCCCAAGGCCTACGACGTGGTCGTGGTCGGCGGAGGCCACAACGGGCTCGTTGCCTCCGCGTACCTGGCCCGCGCGGGGCGTCGCGTGCTCGTCCTCGAGAGGCGGTCCCTCGTCGGAGGCGCCGCGGTCACGGAGGAGGGTCCCCCGGGATTCAAGATCGACACCGCGGCGAACCTCTGTGGCCTCCTGCGTCCGGAGATCCAGCGGGACCTGAACCTCGCGGGTCTCGGCCTCCAGTTCGTTCCCTTCGATCCCGTCGTCGCCGCCCCCTCGGAGGATGGCAGGGTGATCCGCCTGTGGCGGGATCCCCGACGATCCGCGAAGGAGATCGCCGCGCTCTCGACGCACGATGCAGAGGCCTACCCGCGGTTCGGAGCGTTCCTCGTCCAGCTGGCGGCCGCGACCGACCGACTCGCCACGATGACGCCGCCCAGCGTCGACGCCGTGAGCCTCGGCGACCAGTTCTTCCTCCTCCGACAGGCGCTCCGGGTGCGCAAGCTTGGGAAAGCGGCACTCACCCGCGCGATTCGGATGGTGCCGATGCCTCTGGAGGACTTCCTCGGGGAGTGGTTCGAGACGGACCACCTCAAGGCCGTGCTCGCGATGGACGCCCTCCTGGGCGTGTTCCGTGGGCCAAAATCGCCATACACCTCGTTCGGGCTCCTCCATGCGTACGCGGGCGTCGCGAACGGCGGGTGGTCCTTCGTGCGCGGAGGCATGGGCGCGCTCACGAACGCGCTCGCGAACGCGGCGAAGGCCGCGGGCGCGGTGATCCGCACGGGGGCGGACGTCCGGCGGATCCTGACCGCGGACGGGCGGGTGACCGGGGTCGAGCTCGCGGACGGGGGCACGATCGCGGCCGCGGTGGTCGCGTCCAACGCGGATCCGAAGCGGACGTTCCTCGGACTCGTCGACCCGTTCGACCTCGACCCTGCGTTCCGTCTCGCGATCCGCAACTACGAGTCCGAGGGCATGCTCTCGAAGGTGAACCTCGCCCTTGACCGCCTGCCCGAGGTGCCAGGCGCGGACGGCGCGTCCCCGGCACACCTGCGGATCACGCCGTCCCTCGAGCACCTCGAGCGCGCGTACGACGACGCGAAGTACGGCAGGGTGTCCGCGAAACCCGTCCTGGACATCCTGATCCCGAGCGTCGTGGACCCGAGTCTCGCGCCGCCGGGGAAGCACGTCGCATCCATCGTCGTCCAGTACACCCCGCACGACCTGCGCGGCGGAAGCTGGGATAAGCTCCGCGACAAGCTCGGGGACGCCGTGGTGGGGATCCTCGACGCGGCGGTGCCGGGATTCGAGCGCGCCGTGGTCCACCGCGAAGTCCTCACGCCCGTCGACCTCGAGACACGGTTCGGCCTCACGGGGGGCCACCCGTACCACGGGGAGATGGGGCCCAACCAGCAGCTCGTCCTTCGGCCGGTGCCGGGCTGGGCCCGGTACCGGACGCCGATTGCGGGCCTGTACCTGTGCGGCTCCGGCGCCCATCCCGGCGGAGGGGTTTCCGGCGCTCCCGGGTACAATGCGGCCCGGGAGATCCTCCGGGACCTCGCCGGCCGGCACGCGTGACGCTCACGCGTACACGAACGGGATGTTCAGCGCGTCCGCGAGTGCGCGGTCCAGGGACCCGACGTCCTCGTGGCTCACGTCCGCGACCTTGTACTTCCCCAGGCTCGAGATGAGCATGCGGATTTCGACCTCCGTGGCCTCGAGGTAGTTGCGAATGCCCTTCGCCCCGCCGACGCCGACGGCGACGATGAACGGTCGGCCGAAGGCCACCGCGTTCGCGCCGAGCGCGAGAGCCTTCACCACGTGCCCGCCGTCGAACAGACGGCCGGAGAGGACGAACGGGGCCCGGAGGCCCTCCAGGCGGGCGTCGTTGATCCGCTTGAGACAGGCAAGGGTCGGCAGGCCGAGGTCCTTCAGTGCGATCACGGGGCTCATGCCGGTCCCGCCCTCCTTCCCGTCGACGAGCACGGCGTCGATCCGCTCCTGGCTCGCGACGCGAAACATGGCGAGGAGGTCCCGGAACGGGCCTGTCTTGATCCAGATCCGCGCGCGCGGGAAGTTCGTTCGGAGGGAGCGGAGCTGGCCGCGGAGGATCTCTTCCGTGTACGTGCCCGGCGCGCTGTGCCGCTCGTACAGGTCCAGCTCGACCGTGTCGGGGTCGTCGGGGAAGTAGTACTTCCCTTTGAGGGAGCGCGCGGCGTCCCGCGACACCTTCGTCTCGCCACCGAGGCCCGGCTTCGCGCCCTGGCCGAGCTTGACCTCGAACGCAACGAGCCCTTTGCGGAAGAACGGCTCGACGTCCGGGTCCGTGTACACCTTGTGCCACAGCTCGTCGAACGCGTCCTCGACGCTCTGCTGGATCACGACGCCGCCGAGCGGCTCCTTGACGTGGTCGAGGTACGCGAACAGACGCTGCTTGAACGTCGGCATCGACGCCTTCGTGCGCCGCGCGTAGCCCCAGACCGTTGCGATGTTCTCCCCCATCCCCATGGGAATCCCGGCCTCCGCGGCGCCGCGGCCGAGGTGGGGGCTCTGGGAGTGGGCGACATCCGTGGAGCCCATCGACGCCATCGCGAGAGGCAGGCGGGACCGGAAGCCGCCGATCGCGGTCTCGAGGTCGACATCGCTGAAGAAAGGCTCCCGCGCGAGCTCCGTCATCCTCTCGAGCCGCTTCGGGGTGAAGATCGGCGGGAGGAGGACGAGCTCATCGAGGGTGCTGAACCGCGTCGCCTGCTTGACGGAGATGTCCGCGCCGAGGAGAGCCCGGCCATACTCGTCGAGGTCGGAGAACGGATACAGGGCGTCCTTCCCGTGCTTCGCCTTCTGGATGATCTCGTCGACGGGGTACGACTCGAGGAACGTCCGGCCCGCGGCCGCGGCGCTCCGCACGGAGGCGACTTTCATGAAGAGCTTCGTCAAGGGCTCGCTCATCGGCCGGACCGCCTACGGGGAGAAGACGCCCGCGACCTTCGGGTACGGGCGCGCCTCCCAGACCGTCTTCAGCCCGCACACGTACCGCGTGAGGCGCTCCACGCCGATCCCGAACCCCGAGGACGGTGGGATCCCCTCGCGGAGCATGTCGAGGTACCACTCGTACTTCGACGGGTTCTCCCCGGTCTCCCGGAGCCGGGCGATCACCCGCGCGTACTCGTACTCCCGCTCCGCGCCGGAGATCGCCTCTCCGTAGCCCTCCGGGTAGAGGAGATCGAAGTCCCTCAGGATCCCGGGGCGGTCGGGGTGCTCGCGGTCGTAGAAGCCTCGGGAGCCCCGCGGATAGTCGTAGATGAAAAAGGGCGCTTGGAACCGCGTGGAGAGGAATTCCTCCTCAGCCCAGGGGATCTCCGTGGCATACGGGATCTCGCGCCCGTGGTCCGCGAGGATCCGGAGCGCCTCCTCGTACGAGATCCGCTTGTACGGCGTCCCGCCGCCGTTCAACCGCCGGCCGATCGCCTCCAGCTCGCCTCCGGCTCGCGCGCGCACGCCGTGCGTCGCATGCTCGACGAGGTCCTCCGCGCGCCGCATCGCATCCTCGTAGGTCGCCCCGGCCTCCTCGATGTCGACCTGCACGAACTCGACGAGGTGACGCCCGGTCGAGGCGGTCTCCAGCGGCTCGAGCCGGACGTTTGGGGAGAAGAAGTAGATCCGACCGAGGGACGCGGCCATCATCTGCTTGTACAGGATCGCGCTCGACGTCACCTTGTACTCCCGTCCGTAGAAGTTGATCGTCGCCTGCTTCGCACCGCGGATCCCCGGGTCCGCGACGGGGCCGATGATCGGCGGGAGAAGCTCCGTGAAGCCTTCGCCGTCGAGGTACTCGCGGATTGCGCTCCCGAGGGCGGCCTGCACGCGGAGGACCTTCTGCATCCGCGGGTCCCGGACGTGCCGGTACGAAGTGCGGAGGTGATCCTGGGGCGGCGCGAGACCCGGATCGGACATGGACGAGCACGATTCCGCTCCCGAGTCATTAACTTGCTGCTCTCGTTATTGTCTTTTCAGATTAAAAATGAATGAAATCAGACAGATTCATTATCACTATGACAATACGCCTCCGCACACAATCCTTCAAATCGCACGCCCGTTTCGGGCGACCGAACCATGGCGGACCTCCTCGTCCCCGGAACACCGGCGCCGGATTTCGAGGCGCGGGATCAGGATGGCCACACGTTCCGGCTCCGCGACTCCAGGGGGCGTCCCGTCGTCTTGTACTTCTATCCCGAGGACGACACCCCGGGATGCACGCGCGAGGCATGCGCCTTCCGTGACGATCTCGAGCGCTTCGAGGCGACCGGGGCGATGGTCATCGGCGTGAGCACGCAAGACGAATCGTCCCATCGCGCGTTCCGCGAGCGACACGGCCTCACATTCCCCCTCCTCGCGGACACGGACAAGGCAATCTGTCGGGCGTACGGCGCTCTTGGTTTCCTAGGGGTCGCGAAGCGGGTGACGTACGTGATCGGCCCCGACGGCACGATCCTCGCCGCGTTCCGGCGGCTGGATCCGAAATCCCACAGCGCGGAGGCCCTCCGCGTCCTTTCGTCGATCTCCGAGGTCGTACGATGAGCAAGGTGAAGCTCCCTGACGTGCGCGTGCCGAGGCGGATCCCCCTCAAGTTCGAGCGGTTCACGGACCATTTCAAGGGCTTCGAACGTGTGCCCGCGGTCCGGGCGATCTTCGGGCGGCGGACCGCGCGGGCCCTGCGATCGCTGAAGGTCGAGTTCTTCTCCGCGAAGTGGGGCTTCATGGCGGTGAGCGACGAGGACGGGCACCTCATGGCCTCGACGTACTACCTGCGGACGGGGAACCCGCGGGACATCTACCTCGACGTCGTCCACGAGCTCGTCCACGTGCGGCAGTTCCACGAGGGCAAGAGGCTGTTCGAGGACGGCTACGAGTATCCGGACCTTCCGACGGAGATCGAGGCGTACCGGACGTGCATCGCAGAGGGCCGCAGGCTTGGGATGGACGATCGCGAGCTGTTCGAGTACCTGAAGGTCTTCTGGATGTCGGACGCGGAGGTCCGCCGTCTCGCGAAGCACGTCGGCGTGCGACCGCCGCCCGCGAAGCCGCCGCGCCCCCGCAGGAAGCGTTAAAGAGAGACCCGCGCTGCGCGATCCGTGGTCGCCGGACTCCGCGATCTCCTCTCCACGTGGAGGTCCCTCCGGCGCAACGCGTGGCTCCTCCTCCTCGCCTCGAGCTCGGTCTCCGTGCCGATCGGATTCATCTCGGTGAGCCTGCCGATCTACCTGAAACGGCTCGGGTTTGACGAGATCCTCGCCGGGACCTTCTTCACCGTGAGCGGGATCACATCGGTCGCGCTCGTCATCCCGCTGGGGATCCTCGCAGATCGGTACGGCCGCCGACGGATCGTCCTCCTCGGCTGCTGCACGTTCGTCCTCGCGGTCGCGCTGCTCGTCCTTGCGGAGTCGTACATCGCCTTCGTCGCGGCCGCGGCCACCCTCGGGCTCGCGGAGGCATTGATGTACTCGACGTTCGACGCCCTCCTCGCGGACGCGACGACGCCCGCGCAGCGGACCGCCGCGTTCGGGTTCACGTTCTTCCTCTCGACCCTGGCGTTCGCGGCGGGCAACCTCGTCGCGACGCTCCCGGATGCGGCGTACCTGCGCGACCCCCTGAACGTCCCGGGCGCATACCGACCCCCGCTGACGGACATGGTGGTCGTCGCCGCCCTCGCGCCGATCCTCATCTCCGCGGTCCGGCTGCCGGCCGTCCGCGTGCTGCGCGGGAAGAGCCTCCTGCCCCGGAAGTCCGCGCCGATCCTCACGAAGTTCTTCGCATCGAACTTCGTCATGGGCATGGGCGCGGGCCTGATCATCCCCCTGTTCTCCCTCTGGTTCCTCCTGAAGTTCTCCCTCGGGGAAGGGGTGACGGGGCCCCTCATCGCGGTCGCGAACGTCGTCGTCGGGGTCGCATACCTCGCGGCCCCTCTCCTCGAACGGAGGTACGGCATGGTGCGGTCGATCGTGAGCCTGCAGTTCCTCGCGACGGGGGTCCTGTTCCTCATCCCCTTCACGTGGAATCTGTACGCGGTCGGCACGCTCTACGTCGTGCGGAACCTTCTCATGAACGTGAGCTGGCCGATGGCGTCGTCCTTCCTCATGTCGACGGTGGACGAGTCCGAGCGATCCGCAGCGTCTGCGGTCGTCGGCGCGTCGTTCCAGCTCCCGTTCGCGATGAGCACGGCGGTCGGGGGGTACCTCCTGACGGTCCATGTCGACCTGCCGTTCTTCGTGACGACGGCGCTGTACCTCACCGGAATCACGACCTTCTGGTTCTTCTTCCGGAACCTCCGGAAGCCGCGTGCCACGGCGGGCCGAAGCCTTTAGGAGGCATCGCGACCTCGCGGGTACCGAGGGAGGGACACCATTCGGACCGTCATCATCGGGGCGGGGGCCACGGGATCCGTGGCCGCCGCGCACCTCGTGCGCGTGAAGGAGATCGAGGAGCTCGTCGTCGCGGACCTCTTCCCGGAACGTGCGAAGGCGTTGGCGGCCAAGCTCAGGAGCCGGAAGGTTCGGGCGGCTCCCGTAGAGGGCTCCGGCTCCGCGGACCTCGGGCGGCTCGTCAAGGGCGCGGGCCTGGCGATCAACGCAGCGCACGTGTCGATCGACATCGCGCTCATGGAGGCGTGCCTGGACGTCGGCGCGCACTACATGGACCTCTCCTCCCTGCCCTCGCAGCAGTTCCCGTACGACGGGAAGTTCCGCAGGGCGGGCCTCACGGCGCTGATCGGGGGCGGCGAGGACCCTGGCCTCGCGAACGTCCTCGCGCGGCACGGCGCGGACCAGCTCGACCGGGTGGACTCCGTGAAGATCCGCGACGGCGACACCGCGTGGACGGACGCGACGCCGCTCCCCGCGGTGTGGTCCCCGGAGACGTTCCTCGTCGAGGTCTTCACGCCCGGCCTGTACTTCGAGGACGGGAAGATCGTGAAGGTCCCTCCGTGGAGCGGGAAGGAGATCTATCCGTTCCCCGCACCCGTGGGGCCGCAGCCCGTGTACCTGATGGACCATGAGGAGCCGGAGACCCTCGGGAGGTTCCTGGGGAAAGGCCTGCGGTACGCGGACCTCAAGCTGGCGATCGACGACGAGCTGTTCGCGGTCTTCCAGATGATCCACCGCCTCGGCCTCCTGGAGGAGGAGCCGATCGTCGTGGACGGCGCGAAAGTCTCCCCGCGGCGCGTCCTGATGAACCTCCTCCCGCGGCCCGTCGATCTCATCGGGAAGGTCAGGGGCGCGGCGATGCTTGTCGTCGAGGTCGCGGGCGCGAAGGACGACGCGCCGACGGACCTCCGCCTCTGGACGGGGATGAGCCACGAGGAGGCCGCGAAGCGCCATGGGGCCACCGCGACCGGCTACCTCGTGGGCACGGGCGCCGCGATCTTCGGGACCCAGTTCGCGCGCGGGCAGATCGGGACGACCGGCGTGATCGCGGCCGAGTGCCTCGACCCCGCGGAGAGCCTGCGCCTCATGGGCGAGTTCGGGCTCCGGGTGACGCAGGAGGCCCGGGCGAGGACGCCCCTGAACTGACCCGCGGATCGGCCGGGGACGGCCGTCGTGCCACGCCGTGACATCGTTACAGCATATGCGACTGTTTCAGGGAGTCCCCCGTGCATCGCGTCCCCGATCCTCATGCGCCCCCCGCCCACCATGAAGGGTCGCTTCGCCGAGCGCACGCGGTGGCTCACCGCATCCGACGTCCGCGAGCTCCTGAAATACGCGCAGAACCCGCGAATCATCAGCTTCGGCGGCGGTCTCCCGAGCCCGGACTCGTTTCCGCTCGAGGACCTCCGGGTGATCTTCGAGGAGCTCCTTCGCGAGAAGGACGTCGGCGCGTTCCAATACGGCCCGACCCAGGGCGACCTCCGCCTGCGGGAGGCGCTCGCGACGCGCATGAGGGCCCGCGGGATCCGTGCGGAGGCGGGCCGGGTCCTCGTCACGCATGGGGCACAGCAGGCGCTCGAGCTCCTCGGGCGAATCTTCCTCGAGGAGGGCGACATCGTCGTCGTGAGCCAGCCCACGTATCTCGGGATCTTCACGGCCCTCGCGACGTATCGGCCCGGGTACCACGGGATCCCGATGGACGAGGAGGGGATCCTGACGGACGTACTCGAGGAGGACCTGCGCGCCCTCGCCATGGACGAGCTCCGCCCGAAGTTCATCTACGTCGTACCGACGTTCCACAATCCCGCGGGGGTCACGATGTCCCTCCGGCGCCGGCGGGCGCTCGTGGACCTCGCGGCGACGTACGAGGTCCCCGTGATCGAGGACGACCCCTACCACGAGCTGAGGTTCGAGGGCGACCCCATGCCACCCGTCGCGGGCCTCGACAAGGAGGGCTGGGTGATCCACCTCGGGAGCTTCAGCAAGATCCTCGCGCCCGGCTTCCGGATCGGGTGGACCTTTGGCCCGCCGGAGGTCGTCAACAAGATGTCCCTTGCGAAGCAGGGCGCCGACCTGTTCACGAACGCGTTCGGACAGCGAGTCGCGGAGCGCTACGTCAGCCTCGGGATGCTGGAGCGCAATCTCCCCCGCGTGCGGACGATGTACCGGGAGAAGCGGGACGTCATGCTCGCGGCGATGGAGGAGCACTTTCCCGAGGACTCGCGGTGGACGCGGCCGCAGGGCGGGATGTTCCTGTGGGTCACGACGCGTCCAGGGCTCGACACGAAAGGCCTCCTGCCCACAGCCGCGGAGCGCGGGGTGGTCTACGTGGCAGGGCACGGATTCTTCGCGGGGAAGCCCGAGGTGAACCACATGCGCCTGAACTACTCGTTCCCCAACATCCCGGACATCCGCCGTGGGATCGCCACGCTCGGCGACGTGCTCGCGGAGAAGAAGCGGGTCAAGGCGCCCGCCGCGACGCCAGCGAGGACGTGAGCCGAGTCACGTGTCGTCGCGCACTCCGAACGCGGCGAGGGTCGGCTGCTTCGCTTTTGGACGTTCAAGATTCGCCACGCGGACCCCAAGGAGGCGAACCTTGCGACCGGGCGCCTCGAACTCCCGGATCAGGTCGCGTGCGACCTTCTTGAGGGCGTCCTCGTCGAGGATGTGGGAGCCGAGGGACCTCTCCCGGAGGTGGGTCCGGAAGCCCTCGAACCGGATCTTGATCCCCGCGGTCCGGAACGTCGCCCCCTGGGCCCTCGCCCTGAGGTGGACGTTCCGCGCGATGTCGTCGAGGGTCTCGAGGACCACGAACCACTCCGAGACGTCCCGCTCGAACGTGCGCTCGACGCTGATCGACTTCGGGTCCGGCCGTTCCTCGACGGGGAGCTGCTCAAGGCCGCGCGCGATGCCCCAGA
>MGVZ01000029.1:75286-81754 GCA_001800745.1 Euryarchaeota archaeon RBG_16_67_27 | reverse complement strand
GTCAGGAGAAGGTCCGTGTTGCGGTACCCGCATGACGCGCACAGGAGCACGGTCTGGATCGCCTCTCCGAGGTACGGCAGCTCGAGCGGGAGAGACCGGAGGATCAAGGAGGGACCGTCGCACGCGGGGCAGGCGCCGTCGAGGCGGACGTCCCGGACCGGGCCGCGCACGAGATCGGAAGGGACCGCGTCCACCGACCTCGGAGACCCCTCCTCCCGTATTACCTTTCACCGCTCTTGGGGGCCCCCGGGAAATGCGGTAGGCGACCTCCAAGGCCTGGAAAGGAATATTTATATAGAACTGCTCGTAGATATTGGGTGTGGCACGAGCCACGGAGGGACAGATGATGATCCGGAAAGCCAAAGGCGCGAAGACGGAACCGAAGACTGAAGAGCGCGGCCTTCAGCGCCGCGAGCAATTCTGGAACCCACGGTCGGCGTTCGGCGAGATCGACCGGTGGTTCGACGACGTTCGGAGGGAGTTCGACAGCCGCTTCCCGCGGTCTCCGCTCGCCCGTTGGCACGGAGAGGGCGTCCTCCCGATGCGTACGCCCCTCGTCGATCTCCTCGATGAAGGCCGGGAGTTCGTCGTCAAGGCGGAGCTCCCGGGCGTGAGCAAGGAAGACCTCGACATCCGCGTGACCGAGGACGGGATCGAGCTCGAGGCGCAGACGCACGTCGAGACCGAGGCGAGGGAGAAAGAGTATTACTACCGCGAGCGCGCGGACCGCGCGTTCCACCGGGCGCTCTCCTTCCCCGACACCGTCGTCCCCGGCGAGGCGCGGGCCACGCTCAAGGACGGGGTCCTCGAGGTCCGGGTTCCCAGGAAGGAGCCCGCGCACCGACAGGAGCCCGTGAAGGTCCGGGTCGAGTGACCCGGCCCCCTTCCTAACCAATTTGCTTGAGGTCGAGAGACGTGCAGCCGCGACCGGGGCCCCAAGGCGTCGCAAAGGTCATCCGCAGGACGCTCGTTCGGAGTCCGATCCAAGGAGCCCGATCCCTGCCGCGTCAACGGGAGTCGGTGTGATGAAGGCACATGAGAAGTTTCTCAGGGTCGCCGAGGCGAAACCCGCGGACGCGGGACGCGGAATCGTCCGCGTGGACCCCGAGGTCTTGAAGATCCTGAGCCTCGAGGAGGACGACGTCGTTCTGATCGAGGGCGACCGCCGCACGGCCGCGGTCGTCCGGCGCGGCTACCCGGAGGACGCGAACCGCGGGATCATCCGCATGGACGGGATGCAGCGGCGGAACGCGGACGTCGGGATCGACGACAAGGTCGGCCTCCAGAAGGCGGTGGCGAAGCCCGCGGAGAAAGTGAGCCTCGCACCGACGGAGGCGGTCCGGATCATGGGTGGGGAGCAGTTCATGGCGCAGACCCTTCGGGGCCGGGCCCTCACCCGCGGGGACGTCGTGACCGTGAGCATCATGGGCCGCAAGTTCGACTTCGTCGTCACGTCGTTCGCTCCGACCGCGGACGCGGTCATCCTCGACGTGGCCACGGAA
Source organism: Euryarchaeota archaeon RBG_16_67_27 (assembly GCA_001800745.1). GTDB lineage: Archaea > Thermoplasmatota > Thermoplasmata > RBG-16-68-12 > RBG-16-68-12 > RBG-16-68-12. The sequence goes on along the minus strand of MGVZ01000029.1, from coordinate 80,252 downwards.
CTGAAAATCGCGGAGAAGCCGGCGAAGGAAGAGGGAGCGAAGGTCCCCCGGGTCACGTACGAGGACATCGGAGGCCTAGGCGAGGAGGTCCGGAAGGTCCGGGAGATGATCGAGCTGCCGCTCCGGCATCCGGAGCTGTTCGAGCGGCTCGGGGTCGAGGCGCCGAAGGGCGTCCTCCTCCACGGCCCGCCCGGGACGGGGAAGACCCTCCTGGCGAAGGCGGTCGCGAGCGAGACGAACGCCAACTTCCTCTCGATCTCCGGCCCCGAAATCATGTCGAAGTTCTACGGTCAGAGCGAGGAGAACCTCCGCGACGTGTTCAAGCAAGCGGAGGAGAACGCCCCGAGCATCATCTTCATCGACGAGCTCGACTCGATCGCCCCGAAGCGGGATGAGGTCGCGGGAGAGGTCGAGCGTCGCGTCGTCGCGCAGCTCCTCGCCCTCATGGACGGCCTCCAGGCCCGCGGCAAGGTCGTCGTGATCGGCGCGACGAACCGGCCGAACGCGCTCGACCCTGCGCTCCGGCGGCCCGGCCGCTTCGACCGAGAGATCGAGATCGGCATCCCGGACAAGGACGGCCGACTCGAGATCCTCCAGATCCACACGCGGGGGATGCCCCTCGAGGAGACCGTGAAGCTCGACGAGCTCGCGGGCTTCACCCACGGCTACGCGGGCGCAGACCTCTCCGCCCTGTGCAAGGAGGCCGCGATGCGGTCCCTCCGCCGGATCCTGCCGGACATCGACCTCCAGGTCGACGAGATCCCGTCGGAGGTCCTCGCGAGGCTCGTGGTGACGCGAGAGGACTTCCTCCATGCGTTCCGGGAGATGGAGCCCGCGTCGTTGCGGGAAGTCCTGATCGAGCAGCCGAACGTCCACTGGGAGGACGTCGGCGGGCTCGAGGAGGCGAAGCAGGAGCTGCGGGAGAGCGTGGAGTGGCCGCTGAAGATGAACGCCCTGTTCGCCCACGTCGACGCGAAGCCGCCGAAGGGGATCCTCCTGTACGGCCCTCCGGGCACGGGGAAGACCCTCCTCGCGAAGGCGGTGGCCACGGAGTCGGAGGCGAATTTCATCTCCGTCCGCGGTCCCGAGTTCCTTAGCAAGTGGGTCGGCGAGTCCGAGCGGATGGTCCGCGAGACGTTCCGAAAGGCGAAGACCGCCGCGCCGTGCGTGATCTTCTTCGACGAGATCGACGCGATCACGCCCGTCCGGGGGATGAGCGCGGACAGCCAGGTCACGGAGCGCGTGATCTCCCAGATCCTCACGGAGATGGACGGCCTCGAGGAGCTCCACAACGTGACGATCATCGCCGCGACGAACCGCGCCGATCTCATCGACCCTGCACTCCTGCGGGCCGGGCGGTTCGACCGGCACATCCTCGTGCCGCCGCCGGATCTCGAGACCCGGAAGGCGATCCTCCGCATCCACACGCGCAAGAAGCCGCTCGGCCCTGACGTCGACCTGGGCGAGATCGCGAAGCGGACGGACCGGTACACGGGCGCGGAGCTCGCGGCGGTCGCGAACGAGGCGGCGATCCTCGCGATCCGGGAACACGCCACGAAGGCGTCGAGCCTCGAAGAGGCGACGCTCAAGAGGGTGCAGATCCGCCGCAAGCACTTCGACGAGGCGATGAAGAAGGTCGTGCCGAGGACCCCGGACCTCGCCGGGTACAAGAGCCTCGGATCCCGGTTCCGCGAGGACCGCGAGGTTGCTTAGGGCGGAAGGGTTAAGTCCGGGCGTGGAGAATCGCGCGCGATGGCCGCGGCCTCGGCACCCGGGAAGCTCATCCTCTTCGGCGAGCACGCGGTCGTCTTCGGGGAGCCGGCGCTGAGCACGGCGATCGACCTCCGGACGGAGGTCTACGCGCGCCCCCCCCCCGAGTGGCTCGCGGACGGCGCGAGCCTCGATTCGCCGAAGTACCGGTACGTGAAGGCCGCGGCGACGAGGGCCTGGCGGGACGGCCCCCTCTGGTTCGAGACCCGCTCGATGATCCCGGTGGGATCCGGCCTCGGATCCTCTGCGGCGGTGACCGTCGCGACCTTGGGCGCCCTCCAGTCCCTTGGGGGCACGTTCGACGTGCCGGCAATCGCCCGAGAGGCGTTCGAGGTCGAGCACGAGGTCCAAGGGCGGGCGAGCCCGATCGACACGAGCACGTCCGCTGCGGGAGGCGGGATCCTCGTCCGCCGGGATCCCGGGTCCAATCTCCTGTGGTCGATCTCCCGGGACACGCGCCGGTGGTCCCTCCACCGCTGCAGCCTCCCGGAGCTCACGTTTGTCGTCGGGGACACGGGGATCAGCGCGCCGACGGGACCCCTCGTCGCCGGGGTGAAGGAGCGCGTGGAGCGGGACGCGAAGGTCGCGTCGATCGTCCGCGACATCGGACGCATCACCTTGGACGGCCTCGCGGCGCTGCAGGATGGCGACCTGGAGGCCGCCGGCCGGCTCATGAACCGGAACCACGAAGCCCTCAACGCCCTCGGCGTCGGGCACCCGATGCTCGACAAGTTCGTCGCCGCGGCGCGCGCCCACAGCTACGGCGCGAAGCTCACGGGGGCGGGGGGCGGCGGGAGCATCGTCGCCCTCACGGACGACGCGGACCGCACGGCCCGGGCAATCGAGGCCGCGGGCGGGCGTGCGTTCACCGTCACGTCGGACGCGGACGGCCTGCGGAGGATCGCATGAAGCGCGAGGGGGCCCACAAGGTCCGCGAGCCTCGCCGTCCACCGACCCCCGCGCACCCGTCCCTCGCGATCGTCCATGCGTCGGAGCTCCTGACGCTCCGCGGCCCGCGAGGCCCAAGGATCCGTGAGGCGATGTCCGATCTGGGCATCGTGGAGGACGGTGCCGTGTACATCGAGGGGTCGCGGATCGTCGACGTCGGGCCGTCCGCGGAGGTGCTCCGTCGGCATCCCCGGGCGGGCCGGACGATCGACGCCTCAGGCAAGATCGTCCTGCCGGGGTTCGTCGACGCTCACACCCACGCGGTGTTCGCGGGTTCCCGTGAGCATGAGCTCGAATGGAAGGCGCAGGGCCTCACGTATACGGAGATCGCGAACCGGGGAGGCGGGATCCTCCACACGGTTCGCGCGACGCGGGAGGCGGACGAGGCGACCCTCGCCGGACTCGCATCGGACCGCCTCGCGACGATGATCGCTCACGGCACGACGACAGCGGAAGTGAAGAGCGGGTACGGCCTCCGGACGGCGGACGAACTGAAGATCCTCCAGGCCGCGTCATCTGCGGGCCGCGCCTCGGGCGTCACGGTCGTTCCGACGTTCCTGGGGGCGCACGCGGTTCCCCCGGAGTTCGAGGGCCGTGCGGACGCGTACGCAGATCTCGTCGCGTCGGAGTCGATTGACGCCGTCGTATCGAGTCGCGCGGCGTCCTTCTGTGACGTGTTCCTGGAGCCGGGCTACTTCGACCCCCCGCAGGCGAGGCGGGTTCTCCAGAAGGCCGCGACGGTTGGCCTCGGATTGAAGATCCACGCGGACGAGCTCAGCGATTCCGGCGGCGCGTCCCTCGCCGCGGAGCTCCGCGCGACGAGCGCGGACCACCTGCTGCATGTGTCCGCGGCGGGGGTCGATGCGCTCGCGACGGCGGGAGTCATCGGCGTTCTCCTCCCCGCGACGTCCCTCGCCTCGAGGTTGCCGTACGCGGACGGGCGGCGCCTCGTCGATGCGGGCGTGCCCGTCGCTCTCGGAACGGACTTCAACCCGAACTGCTGGTGCGAGTCGATGCAGCTGGCGATTGCCCTCGCGTGCCATCACAACGGCCTCCTGCCCGCGCAGGCGATCACCGCGGCGACGATCAACTCGGCGTACGCGGTGGGCCGGGGGGACACGACGGGAAGCTTGGAGGCCGGCAAGGCCGCCGACGTCCTCGTCTGCGATGCACCGGCGCATCAACATCTCGGCTATCGGCTCGGCGGGAACCTCGTCGGGACCGTCGTCCGCGGCGGGCGGATCATCGAGACCCGCGCGTTGACAAAGTGATTTTCCCCGGTTCCGCCATCCGGAGCCCTCGAAGGGACGGGAACATGGAGAAGGTCCTCGCCGTCGGCATCCTCGTCCTGGTCTACGCGCTGTTCGTGAGCGAACGCGTGCACCGTACGACCGCGGTCCTCCTGGGGATTGTCCTCGTCCTCGGACTCGGTCTCCTCACGACGGAGGAGGCCGTCGCCGCGGTGAATTGGGAGGCCCTCGGCCTCGTCTTCGGGATGTTCATCCTCGTCGCCGCTCTCTCCGCATCCGGGTTCTTCCGGTGGGTGGGACTCCACGCGTTACGAGCCGCGCGGTTCCGTCCGGTCCGGATCTTCGCCTTGTTTTGCGGACTCGCGGGCCTCCTCGCCGCGTTCATGGACAGCATCACGGTCCTGGTGTTCATGGCGTCGCTCGCGGTCGAGGTGTGCGCGATCCTCCGCCTCCATCCGGCCCCGTTCCTCCTCGGCCTGATCACCTCCGCGAACATCGGCGGCAGCGCGACGATGGTCGGAGATCCCCCGAACGTCGTGATCGGAACCGCCCTGGGGTTCGGGTTCCTCGACTTCCTGGCGAACACGGGGCCGATTGCCGTCGTTGCCTTCCTGGTGAACGTCGGGTGCTTCTGGCTCCTCCATCGCAAGGCGGACGTGATGCGAGGCGATTCGGTCGGAGAGGGGATCGCAAGAGAGCACCGGGAACTCGATCCGTTCGCCGCGGTCGTGGACGTGCGCCTCATGCGGGTGGCGCTCGTCGTGTTCGCGTTCACGGTGACCCTCCTCGTGATCCACCAGCTCCTCGATGTCCTCGTCGCGTTCGTCGCGCTCCTGGGCGCGACCCTCGTCCTCATCCTTGGCGGAAGGGACATGCCGGAGCTCGTCGAGAAGATCGACTGGCACACCCTCCTGTTCCTGGGCGGGTTGTTCGTGATTGTAGGATCCCTCGAGAAGACCGGCGTGCTCCGCGACGCCGCGACGGCCCTCGGCGGATTC
>MGVZ01000029.1:0-75279 GCA_001800745.1 Euryarchaeota archaeon RBG_16_67_27 | reverse complement strand
GATCGCGGGCGGAAACTTCGGGCTACTCCTCACGGTCCTCCTTTGGACCTCGATGTTCCTGTCGGCCGTGCTCGACAACATCCCATTCACTGCGGCGATGGTTCCGATCATCCGTGAGATCTCGACGGCGCAGGGTACGCCGATCGACCCACTCGCGTGGACCCTTGCCCTGGGGGCGGACATCGGCGGGAACGCCACGCCAATCGGCGCGTCCGCGAATGTCGTCGGGCTCGCCGTCGCGGAGAAGAGCGGCATTCACGTTTCGTGGTCCGAGTACATGCGCACGGCGATCCCCGCGACCGTCGTCGTGATCGCGGTCGTGAATCTGTTAATCGTGCTCCGCTACGCGTAGCGCCCCGAAGCCCGATCGCGTCACTGCGGGAGGGACACGGTCGCGTTCTCGAGCCGCGAGCCCGCCCGGATCGTCATGTCCTCGCCGATGATGCTCGAGGCAATCCGGGCGCCCGCCTCGACGACGCAGTTCCTCGACACGACGCTGTCGACGATCTCGGCGTGGGGTCCCACGACGCTGCCTTCGAGGACGATGCTGTTCCGGACGACCGCCCCGCCCTCGAGCCTTGCGGATTCGTAGAGACAGGCGTTGTCGACGACGCCACCGCGATTCACGGCGACCGCGGGCCCGAGGTAGCACGGGCCGAGGAGGGTGACGCCGTCCTCCAAGGCTACGTCCGCCTCGAGGATGACGGGCCCCTCGCTCACGATCCCGGCCCGTCGGAACGGGCGTCCCTCCCGACGGACGACCTCCATGCTCGCTTTCCAGAGGTCGTGCGGGCGTCCGATGTCCATCCAGACGCCCGTGAGCCTCTGGCCGAAGAGGACGACGCCTTTCGACAGAAGCTTCGGGAAGAGGTCCTTCGCGAAATCGAACTTTTGATCGGAGGGGACGAAGTCGAGGACCTCCGGCTCGAGGACGTAGATCCCGGCGTTCGCGAGGCGCGAGAACGCTTCCTCCTTTGTCGGCTTCTCCTTGAACTTCGCGATGCGCCCATCCGCGTCGAGGCCGACGATCCCGTACTGTGTCGGGTCGTCAACCTCCGTGAGCGCGATTGTAACGGCTCCGCCCTTTCGCTTGTGGAACTCGTACAGCCCCTTGAAGTCCACGTCCGCGAGGAGGTCCCCCATCGCGACGATGAACGTGTCGTCGATGAAGTCCCCGACCCGCCGGACGGCCCCCGCGGTCCCCGCGGGGTTCTCCTCGAAGCTGTACAGGATCGATGCGTTGTAGTCGAGGCCGTCCCCGATCGACCTGATCAGGGTGTCGCTGAGGTACGCGGTCGTGACGACGATCTCGTGGAACCCCGAGCTGACAAGCGACCGGAGGACATAATCGATGCACGGGCGGCCCGCGACGGGCATGAGCGGCTTCGGGCGCTTGTACGTGAGGGGCTGGAGCCGCGTTCCTTCGCCTCCCGCGAGCACGACCGCCTTCATCGTCCGATCTCCACGCGGCCCTTCTTGAGGAGAGCGGACAGCGCCTCCTCCTCGTACTTCGCGATCTTCTCCTTGTCGTACAGGACCCTCTTCACGGCCTGGTTCTGCGCGCGGATCATCTCCCGGCCCTCCCGCGCCTCCGCGCGGCGCGCTCCCCGCTCCGCGAGGACCTTGCTCCGCATCTCGACGATCTTCGCGTGGACGTCGTCCGCCTTGGTCTTCGCCTCGAGGTACGCCTCGTGCTTCGCGTCCCCCTCCGAGGCGAGGGTCGTGATCGTCCCGACGAGCTCCTTGATCTCCGCGTCGAGGGCACGGGCGCTCTCGCTCGACTCCGTTGCGGCTTCATGCTCGCGGTCTGCGGACGCGAACAGATCCGTAATCGACGCGTCGACGTCGCGGACCTCCTTGAGGGCCTCGTCCTGGTCCGCCTTGAGCCCCTCGAGCTCGTGGAGCCGTTTCGTCCGTTTCTTCAGATCGTCGAGGAGTGCGTTCTCCTCGCTCAGGCTGAGGGACGCGGTCTGCTGGCGCATCTCCATCTGCGCGATCTGTCGCTTCAGGTTCCGGAGCTCGTCGCCGATCGGCCCTGGGACCTTCCCCCGGAGTTTCCGCTTCGCCTCGATCAGGACCTTCGCCTGGCCTTGGAAGGCGTCCCGCTTGGCGCGGTGCTCCCGGGCGATTCCGACGAATCCCGCGCGCGCGTCCTTGAGCTCGCGGAACCTCGCGCCGAGCTCTCGCTTCTTCTCGTGGACGAGGTCCCGCTCCTGGCGGAGCAGATGGGCCTCCCGGTTCAGGGCGTCCCGCTTCTCGAGGAGGCTCTCGAGCCTGATCTCCGCCTTCTCCAGTTCAGAAAGGCTCTTCTTCCGGACCATGCGGCCCCCCGAGAAGGTGGAGTGCGGTCAATCGGGGTCGCGACATTAACCTTTCGGCCCGGCAATCGCGTCGGCAAGGAGGGAGAGGTCCTCGGGCCGGAGCTCCTCGACCCGGCGACCTCGATACGGGAGCCTCGGGAGGAGCGCCTCGAGGGCCGCCTCCGAAGGGGCGAACGACCGCCAGGAGAGCCGAAGGCCGTTCTCCACGGTCTTCCGCCGGTGCCCGAACAGGGCGTCGACGAGCGCGTCGTACAGTCGCGGGTCGGACACGGGGAACGGAGATGGGCGAGGGGCCAGCCGGACGAGGGCGGAGTCCACTCGGGGCTGAGGCCGGAACGCGTTCCGCGGCACCCGCTCGAGGATGTCGCACGCGGCTCGACGGTACACGCCGACACTGAGACGGGAGTAGTCCGACGTGCCCGGCTTCGCGACCATCCGCTTCGCGAACTCCCACTGGTACATGAGGACGGCTCGGTCGAACGGCTCATCGAGCAGCTTGAACGTCACGGGTGAGGAGATCCCGTAGGGGAGGTTCGAGACCATCACGTCGAACGCGGGCCAGTCGACCCGGAGGGCGTCCGCGAGGACGATCTCCGCGTCCGGGACCGCGCCGCGCAGGTACTCTGCGAGGCGCCGGTCCGCCTCGATGGCGATGACGCGCTTCGCGCGCTCCGCGAGCCGGCGCGTTAGGACGCCGAGACCCGGGCCGATCTCGAGGACGACGTCCGACGGTGTGAGCCGGGCGTACGCGAGCTGACGCTCCGCGACCCGCGTGTCGACGAGGAAGTGCTGGCCGAGACCCTTCCTCGCCCGAACGCCGAGCTGGGCAAGGACCTGCCGGGGATCGGAATCCGCCACGGTCTCCGCACGGTTCCCGGACGGTTTAGGCTTGCGCCCGCGGCTCAGACCGTGACGACCGTCGACCGCACGTCGACGGGGGCGGACGGCGGTCCGAGAATCGCTGTCACCGTGTACGTGCCCGAGCCCAAGACGCCAAACGTGGCGGACATCGACCAGGAGGAGCCGCCGCTCGTGAGCACGACGCGGTCCACTACACTCCCGACGAGCACCCCCGCAGGGTCGCTGAGCTCGATCGTGAGCGTGTCCTCGTACACGACGGTCAGCATGTCGTTCCCCCGGACGACGACGACGCGGACGCCGAGGACTCGCGAGGGGTCCACGCTCGCGGAGAGCGAGTCGATCCAGTAGCTCCGGTTCCCGTCCGCACGGTCGTCGAAGTCCGTCGCCTTGTACGCGCGGGTCACGTACGTCGTCGAGGGGTCGATCCCCCACACGAGGGGGATGATCGACAGGAAGGCCTCGTACGGACCCTCGACGCCGCTCGCGCGGATGTCCGGGCCCGCGAACGCGAACTCCGCCCACGCGGTCCCTTCGGGCCACTGGACCTGGCCCCAGCTCGTGGCGATGTCCATGGACCGATCGGAGACGCGAAGGGCCCCTCGGATCTCGAACGCGGACGCGAGGAACACATCGACCTCCGCGCGGACGACGAGGAGGTCATGGAGCCCATCCCCATCCCAGTCGACCGTTGCCTCCGCGAAGACGCCCGTGTACCGGGCGAGCTCGATCGTGTCGTCGAACGCGACGGCGCTGTACGCGGACGTCTCCCCGCACAGGACCTCCGGGTACGTCGGCGGCAGGATGCCCGCGTACGGAGCCGTGCCGGGCAACGCGGGCTGCGGCGTCATGTTCCCGCCGTCCCACGTGTAGATGTTCGGCCCGGTCAGGACGAGGGAGAAGGCCCAAGGGCCGTCGACGCCGGCGGCGCGGATCTGGTCCCCGCGGAAGCGCAGGGCCACGTTCGTCTCCCCGGCCTCGAGGGTGAGATCCCGGTAGCCGTACGCGACCGTCGCGTAGCGGTTGGGGTCCGAGGCCCGCGGCAGGAGCATCCCGTTGAGATAGTAGATCCCGGCGGTGTTCACGTGGACGGCGGCTCGGAGCTCGAACAGGTCGTAGGCCCCGTCCTCGTCGACGTGGATCCCGAGGTCGTCGTGGGCTCCCGTGAAGTATGCGGGCCGGAACGGCTCTTCGAAGTCCGCGGCCGCGTACGCCTGGGTCGTGTAGTTCCACGTCATGACAGGCGGGCCGGGCCACGGGACGGGGGCGAAGCCGTCCGCGCGGCCGTACACGATCCCATCGCCGCCGATGAGGGTCGCACGCACGAGGTACGGCCCGTCGATGCCCGCGCGGAAGATGTCCGTGCCCCGGAACGCGATCCGGACGGTCTGCGCACCCGCGAGGAAGAAGTACCGCTCGCCCGCCCAAGCGATCGGGTACTCCGGAGGAAGGAGCGAGCCGTACGGCAGCCCCGTCTCCAGGATCGGGACGGGTGGGGGCACGGCCTGGCCGCAGACGCCGCCCTTGGGCGGGCTCGTCGAGGAGAGCATCGCCTGGACGTTCCAGTAGTCCGTCGTGGGAAGGTCCACGCTCGCCTCGAGGACGAGCCAGTCGAACGCACCGTTTCCATTCGTGTCGAGGCCCCGGTCGGAGCCGACGCCGTCCGCGGGCGTCGTCAGGGAAACGAGGCTCAGAGCCGCTCCGCCCGATGCGAATGCCAGGGACAAGACGAGGGCGATCGCCCGCGTCGTGAGGATCATCGCCAATCACCCGTGAAGACCTCTCAGGGGCCTATGACGATATAAACGTCCCCGAACCGTTCGGCCCCCCCCGAACGACGGGTCGGCCGTCCGAACCCTTAATGTAGGGCCGCGAGCGTTGCCGCCGCGTGGCGTTTCCGGGCGCCGCGCAGCCGTTCCAGGCCGGGGAGGGCGGCCTGCAGTGCTGGATGGTCGGCGCGATCGTCGGCGTGCTCGTCCTCGTCCTCGTGATCCTCCTCGCCTACCAACGGTACCTCGTCGGGAAGAAGCCCGTCCAGCACCTGTGCGACTATTGCGGGCACATGGTCAACGTCGTGAGCGACTGCCATCACGCGCCCGTGCGCGAGCGCTTCCTCCATGGAATCTGCACGGAGTGCAGGCGGGAGTGCCGGCTCATGTGCGCGAAGTGCAAGCGGCCCGTGTAGGCGGGTGCCGCTCCCGGGCGCCCGACCCCGCCCTCGGGGCAATCCTTATGGCGGGAGGCCGCTTCGTCGGAGACCGTGACGCCCGCGGACCGCCCGTACGGCTCCCGGATCCAGGGACGCCTCCCCGTGGGCTGCGCGCAGTGCACGGAGGGGGCGAAGATGGTCCTGTTCGTGACGGGCCTCTGCTCGTTCCATTGCTTCTACTGCCCCGTGTCCGACGAGAAGATGTACCGGGACGTCGTGTTCGCGGATGAGAAGAGGGTCGAACGAGACGAGGACGTCCTCGAGGAGGCCCGGGCGATCCGCGCGAAAGGCGCGGGGATCACGGGTGGCGATCCCGTCGAGGCGCTCGACCGGACTTGCCACTACATCCGCCTCCTGAAGTCGGAGTTCGGTGAGGAGTTCCACACTCACCTGTACACGATGTCCACGGACCCCGAGAGCATCCGCCGGCTCGCGACCGCGGGCCTCGACGAACTCCGGCTGCACGTGCCCCCGGGCCTCTGGTCCCGGGTCGCGGGGACGGGGTTCGAGGCGACCGCGCGCCTCGCGAAGTCCCTGGGGATGACCGTGGGCCTCGAGGTCCCACTGATCCCAGAGCGGGAGGAGGACCTTCGGAGGCTGATCGAGTGGGCGGAGGCCGAGGGGCTCGCGTTCGTGAACCTGGACGAGATGGAGTTCTCCGACGCGAACTTCGCACGGATGAAGGTCCGCGGCTACGCGACCAAGCACGACCTGTCGTACGGCGTCCGGGGCGCCGACGCGGCCGCCCTCCGCCTCCTCGGGCGGCCCTGGAGGATCACGGTCCACTACTGCACGAGCGGCTACAAGGACGGATGGCAACTCCGGACCCGGATCAAGAGGCGAGCGGAGAGTGTCGCGGGGAAGTGGGACGTCGTGACGGAAGACGGAACCCTCGTGAAGGGCGTGATCGAGGGAGAGGGTCTCGACGCCCTCCTGCGGGAGCTCGCGCGCCGGCACCGGGTGCCGACGGACCTCATGCGCCTCGACGGGTCGCGCCGTCGAATCGAGATCGCTCCTTGGATCCTCGAGGAGATCGCACCGAGGCTCGGCCGGCCTTCGTACGTCGTCGAGGAATACCCGACCGCGGATGGCCTCGAGGTCGAGCGGATGCGGCTCCCGTAGGTGTGCAGCCCGCGCAGGTGATCCGTCCGAGGGAGTCGGCGGACCATGGGCCGTCGACGTTCCCACATCGGGAACAGCGGAGGCCGCGAGCCCGTCTCGCGAACGCGTCGATCTCGACCACGGCGGGATCCGCGGTGGTGCCGGACCGAGCGACCGCCCGGGGAGCGAGGACGACGCGGACGCCGCAGAGCGCCGCCGTGGCGTGGGGCTCGAACCGTTCCAGGGCCTCTGCGAGCCGGCGATCCCTCTCCCCCTCGACCGCCGCGATCAGTTCTCGCGCAACCTCCGCAGACGCCGCTCGGATCTCCCGGACCGTCCCATCGAAGTAGGCGAAGATCCGACGGACTTCCTCGTCGAGCGCTGCGATCGACTCCCGCCGGAACGCCTCGAGGGACTCAAGGAGCCGAGCCGAGAGAAACCGCCGCGCGAGGTCGTATCCGGCGTGGAGGTCGACAAGCGACGGAGGGATCGTGACGGGGACCAGCGGGACCTCGGCCTCCTCCGGGAGGACCTCCCACGCATCCTGTCGGGACACGAGGATCGCGTGGTACGTCTCTCGCTTGGCGTCCGAGGTCAGGGTGACGCGGAACGTGAAGCAGACGAAGGGCTCCTCGCCGAGGTCTTCGACGGACGCACGCTCGACCCAGGCTCGGGGTAGCCCCGCGCCACTCAGCGCATCTCTCGCCCATGCGGGGGAGGCGACCGCAACCCGCCCGACGTCCCATCGCCCGCGTGCGGTCGCGAGGGCGAGGATCCGCTCGAGCAAGAAGCTCCCCGGCGCGACGAGCTCCGCACGGCTTGCGTCCGCCGCGACCGGGTCGAAGGCGAGGGCCACGTGCCTGGGGACCTCGAGTGCCCGCTGGAGGCCCTCCGCCGCGGTGACCCAGAGGATGCCGTCGTGCTCGGAGAGATCCGCCCCGAGGTCCGAGAGCACCTCCGCGACGAAGCCTCGGACCGGGTCGGCGTCGCTCACGCGGCGACCTCCTCGCTCATCGTCCGGAGGATCTCATCGTTCCGATCCTTGAGGTCCTCGTATCCGGCGCGGGCACGGACGAGGGCGTCGCCGAGCCGTCGGAGGGCCTCCCGGCGCGCCTCCGTCTCCTTGAGGACCCAGATGTCCATGAGCAGCTCCTCGAAAGATTTGCGGCCTTCAAGGTCTCCGAGGATGAGGTCGAGCTCGCCGACAACGAGCTCGAACATGTGGATCTTCCGGTCCAGGAGTTCGATGAGATACTCCTCCACGGTGTCCACCGCCCAGAGGTTCACGACGTGGACCTCCCGCTCCTGGCCGAGCCGATGGACACGGCCGATTCGCTGCTCGATTCGCAGGGGGTTCCAGGGAAGGTCGTAGTTCACGAGGGTCCGAGCGAACTGCAGGTTCCGGCCTTCGCCGCCGGCCTCCGTGCTCAGGAAACAACGGCGGTCGCCCCGGAACGCGCGCACCGCGTCCTCCTTCGCAGCGGGCGAGAGGCCGCCATGGTAGATCGAGACGGAGATGCCGTCGGACTCGAGGACGCCGCGGAGGTACTCCAGCGTCCGAAGGTACTGCGTGAACACGAGGACCTTCTCGTCCGTGGACGCGAGGAACCGCCTCAGGTGGCCCGCTTTCACGTTCGCGCGGATCGCGCAGGCTTCGTCGTGAAGAGCCGCCAACCGGTCCCGATGCTCGGGACCGAAGAGAGAACTCTCGCGGAGCTTCGCGAGGGTCCGGGCCGCCGCGAACGTGCTGCTCCCGATCTCCCTCTGAAGAACGATCAGGGTGAGCTTCGCGGCAAATGGCAGGCGGTGGACGGGGGTGCCGTACGCTTCCCGCACGAACGCAGTGACGCCGTCGTAGAGGCGACGTTCCTCCGGCGTGAGGCGAACGGCGAGGGAGTGGACCCTTCGCGGCGGGAGTTCGAACGAGATCCCTCGCCGATTCCGGACCATGACGTCCTTGAGCCGGCTGCGAAGCTCCGGGACGCGGGCGGGGACGCGCCCGTCAGAACTCGCGACGTAGCGCGAGACGAACTCCGTGAACGTGTGCAGCTGACCCGGTTTGAGCAGGCTGACGAGGTTGAACAGCTCGGCCAGATCGTTCTGAACCGGCGTCGCGGTGAGGAGGAGCATGCGTCGCCGGTGGAGGCTCGCGACGAACTTCGAGTTCCGGCTCTCGCGGTTCTTGAGCCGGTGGGCCTCGTCCACGACGACGATGTCCCAGGGAACCCCGCGGGCCGCGGATGCGTGAGGCTCGCGTTTCGCTGTGTCGAGAGACGCGATGAGGAACGGATGGCGCGCCCAGTCCTCGGTGCCTCGAAGGAGCTCGAACGGGAGCCCGAATTTCTCCTTCATCTCCTCCCGCCACTGCGACCGGAGGCCCGGGGGGGTGAGGATCAGGCCGCGGTGGATAAGCCCCCGGACCGCGTACTCCTTGAGGACGAGGCCGGCCTCGATCGTCTTCCCCAGCCCGACCTCATCCGCCAGGACCGCGCGTCCTCCCATGTCCCGCAGGACCCGGAGGACCGCCTTTTCCTGGTGAGGGTATCTCGCGACGCCTCGCAGAACCGGCCATCCGAGGAGCGTGTCGAATCCCTGAACAAGGCTGAGGCGATGCGCGAGACCGTTGAGGCGCCAGGCGCGCGATCCGTCCGGGGGACCTCGGCCGAAGAGATCGAGGATCCCGCGGTCTTGCTCGGAGAACTCGAGCTGCAAGGAGGCGTCTGCGGAAGGAGTCGCCTCCGGGGGGAGGACGCTCATCGAACGGGGGTCCCTTCGCCCGCAGGCGCGGGCGGCCGTCGATGGCCCGCGGCGATATTAACGCTTGCGGATGACGCATCCCCGCCGGCGGCCCAGTGACGGCCTCGACCGTCGCGGTGCCGCGCGACTCGACCCTCCCGAAAGTCACGCGACGCTGACGCTCTGGATTGGATGGTGTCGGGCGATGAGGTCGCGCGACACGCGGAGGTTCCGCCCCTCCTTGCCGATCGCCCGGCCCTTCTTCTTCGCGTCGACGGTCACCGTCGCATGGGTCACGTCGCCCCGCTGCTCGATATGCACGCCCTTCACGTCGTAGTTCCGGAATACGTTTGCGACGAACTTCTCGGGGGCGTCGGCGTATTCGACGACATGGATATCCTTGTTCATGATTCGCTTCAGCTTCGCGACGTGCTCGCCTTTCTTGCCGATCGCCTTGCCGATGTCGCCTTCCTTCACAACGAAGATCAGGCGATCCACAGCGTCCACGCAGTCCACGACGGTCGTGCGGGTAACGTCTTGGAAGAGTGCAACGAACGTCATCGTGCGTTCGTCGAAGGTGACCTCGACCATTCGGACACCTAGAGGCTCAGGATGTTCGAATCCCCGGCGCTCAAGATCGCGACCGCCGCAACGGAGAACGGGACGCCGCACGCAGCACCGAGCTCGACGTTCGTTCCGGAGAAACGGTGCAACCGGGCGGATCCGAAGCGCTCGACCTCGTTCGGAGGGCAGTTCGAGGCGACGATCACGAGCTTCGCGGTCTTCGCCTTCACCGCCCTACGCACCTCGCGCACTCCGAGTCGCACTTCACCGGTGTCCGTGGCGATCTTGAGCGCGCGAGCGACGTCGATCACAACTTCGCCTCCTGGCCAGGTTCCAGTGGGGGCGCGGGCACCGCTCGCGGCCGCGGGGCGACCTTCGGGAGGTTCGCGGGCGGCTTGTAGACGAGGTTGACCGCGCCCGTCCCCAGAGTGACGGGCTGGCCGACGATCACGTTCTCCGCGACCCCATCGAGGTAATCAACTTCCCCTTGGATCGCGGCCCGGAGGAGGTGGTGCGCCGTGATTTCGAACGCGGCCCGCGCAAGGACCGAGCTCTTCCGGCCGGAGATCCCGTGGCGCCCGATCGCCTTCACGTCGCCGTCGTTCGTCATCATGTCCGAGACGAGCATGATGTGGCGGATGTCCACGGTGAGCCCCTGCTCCTGCAGGGTGTTGTACGCCTCCTTCACGATCGCGTTCCTCGCGGCCTCGATCCCGAGGACCTCGTAGATCTCCTGGATCGAGTTCGTCGAGGTCCTCGTCGCATCGATGTAGGGGAACTCCAGGATCTTCGAGAGATTCGAGCCCTCCGTGTATATCATGTACGAGGTCCCCTGCTTCTTGATGATCGCCCGCCGGATCCCGTCGATCCCCTTGATCTTCGTCGAACGGACCTGCTCGACGAGCTTCTGGAGCTTCTTGTACGAAGGTTCGCCCGCCTCGACGACGACTGCCTTCGCCTTCTTCTCCGTGCTCCCGACCGTGCGCCGGACCTCCTGGACCGTGCCCACCTTCTTCATCCGCTCCTCGAGTTCGGACCAGGTGACACCGCGAGACTTCATCCGATGATCATCGGGATACGCCAGCACGTGCATGTGCTCGAGGTCCGTCTCGATTTCCGCGATGTCGTCGAGGATCGTGACCTCGATCTCCGTCGCGATCCTCCGCATCTTGTCGAGGTCGCCGGCGCCGTCCTTCACGTAGATCTCCATGATCGGCGTGGACGGAACCCGGCGCGCGTCGACGATCTCGATGAGCCGCGGGAGACCGAGGGTGACGTTCATCTCAGCGACTCCCGCGTAGTGGAACGTCCGCATCGTCATCTGCGTCCCCGGCTCACCGATCGACTGCGCGGAGACGATCCCTGCGGACTCGTTCGCGTCAATCGAGTGGATTTCGTACTTGTCGCAGACCCTCTGGAGGACTTCGTGGAGGCGCTTCTTCGAGATCTTCAGCCCATCGATTTTCCGCGCGAGCTCGGCGACCACGGACCGCGGGAGGTATCGCCCGAGCTCCTTGAGCCCCTCCATGATCTCCTGCTCCCCATGGCTCAGGGACGGGGCTTTCGTTGGGATCTTGAGCGGGACCTCCGGCGGCGCCTCCTCCTCCCGCGCAGCGGACTTCCGCCGCTTCTCTGCGGCTTTCGGCCTTGCTTTCGGCACCTTTCTCGCGGGCTCCGCGAGGGCCGGACCCACGAGCTTCTTGAGGACCTTCACCGCCTCCTTCTCGGGGATGAACTTCTTGAGCCGCTCGACCTTTGCGGAACTGAGCTTCTCGATCGTGAAACCCGCGTCCGCGAGGATCTCCGCGGTCTTCTTCGAGATACCGCGGTTCCGCAGGCCCTGAATCGTCGCCGCGCGCGCCATGGTCACTCCTCCGAGGGAGGCTCCTCCTCCTCGACCTCGGCCTCCTCCTCCGTGAGCTCGACGTACATGTCCTTCTCCGTAAGGCCGTACGAGGCCACTTCCTGCTCGCGGAGACGCTCCTTCCACGAGGGTTCCTCGCCGAGGACCTCCTGAAGGATGTCATCGATGTCGACCGCGTGACCCTGGACGCTCCGGGACGGGTCGATGCCGTCCTCCCCGAACCGGAACTGGATGATCGTGTTCGCGGTGTTCCGGACCGTGCCGTCCTCCTTCACCTTGAGGTCCTCGAGGGCGTTGATCAGCCGACGCTGCATGTAGCCCGACCGGGACGTTCGGACCGCGGTGTCGACGAGGCCCTCACGGCCACCCATCGCATGGAAGAAGTACTCCGTCGGGTGGAGACCGCTCTTGTACGACGACTTCACGAAGCCTTTCGCCTCCGCGCCGAGGTCCCCCTTCACGAAGTGGGGAAGAGTCCGGTTCCAATAGCCGCGGCTGAGCCGCTCGCCACGGACGGCCTGCTGCCCGATGCATCCAGCCATCTGAGAGAGGTTGAGCATGGAGCCACGCGCTCCGGATCGGGCCATGATCACCGCGCTGTTCTCGATCCCGAGGTGCTTCCCTGCGATCTGGCCTGCCTGGTCGCGCGCGCGACCGAGCACCTTCATCGCCTCGACCTCGAGGGTCTCCTCGAGGGACCGGCCGGGCATCTGCTCGAGCTCGCCCCGCTTGTACGCCTCGACGAGCCCCTCGACCTTCTCGACCGCGGATTTCAGCACATCCGCGATCTGCTTCTTCGCCTCCTCGGGGATGTCCTCGTCGTCGATTCCCGTCGTGAAGCCACGGACCATGATCGCGCCGATGGCGAGCTTCGTCGCCTTGTCGATGAACTCCCGAGCATCGTCCGCCCCGTAGTCCCGGGCGACCTTGTCGAGGATCTTTCCCTTGAACGCGCCCACCGCGTTCTCGTCGATCGTCCCGGCCGCGATTCTCCCGTCCTTGACCACAACGAGGGAGTCCTCCTCACGGAGTTCCTTCAGTCCGATATCCCCTTTGGGCGCGATTGACGACTTGAACGTCATGTTCAGGTCCTTCGGGAGGATCATCGAGAAGAGGGCCTTTCCGGACCAGAACTCCTCACCGCCCTTCTTCACGTCCGGGGGCGGGAGCTCCTTCACGTCGATCTTGCTCAGGATGTACGCGACCTCCTCTTGAGTGAACCGGCTTTCCTTGTGAGTCAGGAGGAACGCACCCGTGATGTGGTCGTGGATCCCTCCGATCACCGGGCCCCCGAACCTCGGGGAGAGGATGTGCTCCTGGACGCGCATGAGGACCCGGGCCTCCGCGCGCGCCTCCTCGCTCTGGAGGACGTGCAGGTTCATCTCGTCCCCGTCGAAGTCCGCGTTGTATGGCGGACAGACGGCGAGGTTGAAGCGGAACGTCTTGTGGGGCATCACGCGGACTTCGTGGGCCATCATCGACATCCGGTGCAAGGAGGGCTGCCGGTTGAAGAGGACGATGTCCCCATCCACGAGCTGCCGCTCGACCGTGTAGCCGAGCTCGACCGCCTCGGCGACGACCTCCGCGTTCTTGTCCGTCACGCGGATTCGCCGGCCGTCCGGCCGGATCACGTAGTTCACGCCGGGCATGTACTCCCCGAGCGAGCCCCATGGGGCCGGCCCGCGCTTCACCCACTGCCTCACGATCTCCAGGTTGTACGTCTGGACGTGGACGGGCACGGTGAGCTCGCGGGCGGCCTCCACGGGCACGCCGACCTCGTTGATTGAGAGAACGGGATCTGGCGAGATCACGGTGCGCGCGCTGAAGTTCACGCGCTTCCCGGAAAGGTTCGAACGGAACCGCCCCTCCTTGCCCTTGAGCCGCTGGACGAGGGTCTTGAGCGGCCGTCCGGAGCGATGGCGCGCGGGCGGGATTCCGGAAGTCTGGTTATCGAAGTACGTCGTGATGTGGTACTGGAGGAGCTCCCACAGGTCCTCGACGATGAGCTGGGGCGCGCCCGCATCCCGGTTCTCCCGGAGGCGCTGGTTGATTCTCAGGACATCGACGAGCTTGTGTGTGAGGTCGTCCTCGGATCGGTCGCCCGATTCCAGGGTGATCGACGGGCGCACGG
This sequence comes from Euryarchaeota archaeon RBG_16_67_27, assembly GCA_001800745.1. Taxonomy (GTDB): domain Archaea; phylum Thermoplasmatota; class Thermoplasmata; order RBG-16-68-12; family RBG-16-68-12; genus RBG-16-68-12. Next base: position 61,495 of record MGVZ01000029.1, on the reverse strand, counting down.
TCACCGGTGGAACGAGGAGGACCGCGAGCACCATCCACTCGGGTCGCGCGACCTCGGGGTTGATCCCGAGGACCTTGAGGTCGTCGTTCGGGATCCGCTCGAGCCGCTCGCGCACTTCCCTTGGGGTGAGCTTGTGCCCGTCCTCGCGGAACGTCGTGGGTTTGTCCAGCGTGACCTTGCCCTGTTCCTCGCCGCAGTGGGGGCAGCGCTGGCGCTTCGTCGCCTCCTTCGCCGTCTCCTTCGTGACGAGGCCGACGTCCGTGATGTCGCCACCGAGCTCCTCGACGGTCTCCATCTCCTGCATGTACTCCATCGCCTGCTGCCGCGTGAGCAGGAGCCGCCCGCAGCGGCGGCACGTCGCCTGGAGGAGCTTCTTCGTCTCCTTCACGTACCCCACGTGGATGACCGGCATCGCGAGATCGATGTGCCCGAAATGGCCGGGGCAATCGTCGACCTTGCCTCCGCAGGTCTTGCAGCGGAGCCCCGGCTCGATCACGCCGAGGTGGGAGTCCATGAGGCCCATGTCGATCGGGAAGCCGTCGTCGTCGTACGTGTCTGCGGTGATGATCTTCGTCGCGGACATCCGCCGCATCTCGTCCGGGCTCAGCAGGGCGAACTTGATCGCGTGGATCCGCTTCGTGACGCCTCGCATCGACATCATTTGAGGTCCTCCAGCTGCAGGCGCATGGCGACGCCGAGGGACAGGAGCTCGTCAAGGAGGAGCTTGAACGCGTACGACGTTTGCACCGGGTAGATCTTCGACGTGTTCTCGCACACAGGGCAGCGAAGGTTCCCTTTCCGGTCCTTGATCGCGAAGTGGCCGCAGTCGGGGTTCCCGCAGACGTACTGGATCGTCCCGTCCGACTCGTCGAGCAGGCGGTCCTTGATCACCATGGCCGCGCCGTGGCCGATCAGGCAGTCTCGCTCCATCTCACCGAACCGGAGGCCGCCCTGGCGGGAGCGCCCCTCCGTCGGCTGACGCGTGAGGATCTGCACGGGTCCGCGGCTCCGCACGTGGAGCTTCCCGGAGACCATGTGGTGGAGCTTCTGGTAGTAGATCACGCCGATGAAGATCTCCGCGGGAATCATCCGCCCCGTCTTCCCGTCGTACAGGATCTCCTTTCCGTTCGACCGGAAGCCGGCCTCCTCGAGCGCCTTCCGGAGGGACTCCTCGCGCTCGCCGCTGAACGGGGTCCCGTCGATGTCCCGGCCCTCGAACGAGGCGACCTTGCCGCCGATCTGTTCGAGGACGTGCGCGACGGTCATGCGCGATGGGATCGCGTGGGGGTTGATGATCAGGTCGGGGATGATGCCCTGGCCCGTGAACGGCATGTCCTCTTGGGACGCGATCAGCCCGATTACGCCCTTCTGCCCGTGGCGGGAGGCGAACTTGTCCCCGAGCTCCGGGACGCGGAGGTCCCGGACCTTGACCTTCGCGAGCTTCGACCCGTTCTCGCTCTCCGTGAGCATGACGGAGTCGACCCATCCGCTCTCGCCGTGGCGGACCGTGATCGACGTCTCCCGACGCTTCTGGGGCGTGAGGAAGTCCGTCTCCTCCTCCAGGAACCGCGGAGGGCTCGTCTTCCCGATCAGCACCTCACCCCCCGTGACCAGGACCTCCGGGGAGATCAGACCATCGTCCGGGGTGAGGCTCGCATAGCTCAGGTCGGCCCGAGCGCCTCGCACGTCGGGCGAAGGGATCTCGAAGTGGTCCTCCTGGCCGCCGGGGTATCGCCGCTCCTCCGCCCGGTACGTCCGCATGAACGAGGACCGGCCGAGGCCACGCTCGATCGACGCCTTGTTCATCACGATCGCGTCCTCCATGTTGTAGCCATGGTAGGACATCACGCCGACGACGAAGTTCTGTCCCGCGGGCCTCTCGTTGAACGACACATACGGCATCGAGTCCGTCTGGACGAGCGGCTTCTGCGGGTAGTGGAGGAGATGGCTCCGCGTGTCCGGGCGGGCGCGGTAGTTGCTCGCCCCGAGGCCGAGGGACTGTTTCGCCATCCCCGCGCCCATCGTGACGCGAGGGGACGAGTTGTGCTCGGGGTACGGGACGAGGCCCGAGGCGACGCCGAGGATGACCATCGGGTCGACCTCGAGATGCGTCGTCTCTCGGGAGACATGCGGCTTCACGCGGAACGACTTGTGGCACTCCTGGCACTCGAGCTCGATCTCGTCCTCCTTCGCGCCCATGTTCACCCACGACACGTCGTTCCGGCTCAGGGGACGCTTGCACTCCTTGCAGCGGCTCGGGACGTCGTAGGGGTAGATCGCGATGTACGTGTCCTCTTCCTCCTCCGCGTCGATCCACTCGACAACGCCGTTCCGGATCAGGTCGGAGAAGCGGGTGCGCCCGAGACGAAGGTCCTCGAGGTGCTTCTTCGTCAGGGAGAGGTGGCCCTCCTTCGCGACGAGGAGGGGCCTGCGGATGCGGCCCTCGTCGCAGTTGATGATGATCTCCCCCATGTTCTCGTCGTACCGGACGTTGACCTCATGGCTGAGTAGGCCGCTCCGCCGCCGCTCCCGGATCTCGGCGACGAGCATGTGCGGGTCCTCGTGGAGCCCGACGAGGTCGCCGTTCACGTACACCCGCGTGTACGTCGTCTGCTGACCTTTCACCTGCTTCGTGCCCAGGTCCGCGAGGAGGATCTTCACCTCGTCGTCGGGGAAGCCTTCGGACACGTCGATGACGAGAGCGCAGTTCTTCACCAGGCCGCAGTTCTGGCCTTCCGGCGTCTCGTTGGGGCAGAGCCGGCCCCACTGCGTCGGGTGCAGGTCGCGCGCCTCGAAATGCGGCTGGGACCGCGTGAGGGGGCTCGTCACCCGTCGCAGGTGGCTCAGGGTGGACATGTTCGAGGTCCGGTCGAGAAGCTGGCTGACGCCCGCCCGTCCGCCGACCCAGTTCCCCGTCGCCAGGGCGTGGAGGAGGCGCTGCGTGAGGAGGTCCGGCCGGATTGCGGACGCGATCTTCAGTTCGCGCCGCCGAGCGTACGACCGCTCGAGCTGGTACTTGAGGTCCTTGATCAGGTTCGCGAACGCGACCCGGAAGAGGTCCTCCATGAGGTCCCCCGCGAGCTTGAGGCGCTTGTTCGCGTAGTGGTCCTTGTCGTCCTCGCGGCGCTTCCCGAGGGAGAGCTCGAGGACCGTGCGCGCGACGCGGCCGAGGAAGATCGCCTTCTTGATCCGGTCTTCACGGGCGTCGCCGAGGTGGGGGAGGAGAGACCGGTCGAGGATCGACTCGACCTTCTTCGTCCGGTACTCCTTCGCCTGGCCCGTCGCGAACTTCTTCTCCAGGTAGTTGATCGCGTCGTCCCGCGTGAGGATGCCGTTCGGCGGGTACAGCTTCTTGTTCTTCACTTCCTCGATGTTCGCGTAGACGATGTTCGCCATCGCGGGGTGGGACACGACCGCGTCGTGGATCTCGGAGTCCTTCTCCATCCCCAGTGCCTTCATGAGGATGATCAACGGGATCTGGCCGGATGCCGTCGGCACGGATACGATGAGCTGACCGTCCTTCTTCTTCTCCATCAGAGTGAGGGCGCGGTACCCCTCCTTCTGGGAGAAGACCTTCGCGACCTCGACCTTCCTCCCGTAGCGCTCGTTGAACTCCACGAGGACGCGGTTCGGCGCGAGGTCCTCGAGGGAGATGAGCGTGCGTTCCGTGCCGCCGATGATATAGTACCCGCCCGGGTCGCACGGGTCCTCGCCCTTCTCGATGAGCTTCCGGCGATACTCGTCGAGGGTGAGCTCGCCCTCCGTCTCCAGGTTCTCCTTGTACAGAAGGCACTTCTTCGACTTCGTCATGATCGGGAGGTTCCCGATGTGGACGCGCTCCGGCTCCCGTTCGATGCCGTTCTCGATGACCGTGAAGTCGAGGTAAATCGGCGCGGTGTAGTTCAGATTCCGGAGGCGGGCTTCCATGGGCGAGAGCGCGTGGGTGGCGCCGTTCGCCTCCTTGACGACGGGGAGGCCGAGGGCGATCGTCGGCTTCGCCTCGATGTCGATCCGCCCGCGCTCGTCCCGCTTCCGCCCGATCCGGATCTCGATGATGTCGCCTTCCGTGCGGTCCTCGTCGAGCTTGATGATCCCCCGGCGTTCGTCCTCGGGCGAGGACCGGTGGTTGTCCACGATCCGCTGCATCCGCGAGTTCGGGTTGTCGATCGTGGGAAGGAAGTCATTGAACGAGGCGGTGTGGTGGTTCACGATCGATCGCTCGCGAAAGAACGCGTCGATGAGCTCGCGCATGGTCTACCTCCCGATGACGAGGCGGTACGCTTCGGACACGCCCGCGGTGCTGCTCACGCGGGTGACTCGGATGATCCGGCCCTCATCAATCGGGCCCTCGATCCGCTCGAGGAGCTGGATCACCGGGTCGCTCCGCCGGATCTTCGGCAGCTGGTCTCGGGTAATCCGCAGGGCCTTCAAGATCCGCTCCGCCTCTTCCTCGGAAACGAGGCGGTGCTCTGGTACGAGCTGATGCTCCATCACGTTGAACCTCAAGGGCGTCCCCCCTTCGGCGGCCTGGCTTGTCCCACCTGGCATGTCACGCAGCTGGCCGTGCGGGCCCGCGGGGACTTTCGAGGCCCCGCGCGGGTCGCAGGACCCGTTCGAACCCCGGACCACCTGGTTTCCACCCGCACCCCGCGAGGGGCGCGGCTAAAAGCCAGATGCTCTTTCTAGGGACGACGGGTTCGCCGTCCAACCTAGCTGAGCTACGGGCCCTCGGGCTAGCGGCGGCGACATGCGACCACGGTCGAAATCTGCGGCCGTAATTAAACTTTGCGGTGCACAAGGGGCGACCAGCGCCGGCGCCTGCCCGCCGAGGATCTATATTTATTTCAGAATTGAAATGAAATTAGGGGCGGTCGCCGAGCCCCACAACATTTTATAGACCCCGCTCTTTCCTCGCGTCCGTGAGTCCCGCGGAATCGCGCTGCTCCTCCTGTGGTGCCGTCCTCATCGGCAAGGGCGCGACGGTCTTCGGGTGCCCGAGCTGCGGCAAGACGAGAATCGGACGCTGCGCGCGCTGTCGGGACCAGTCCGTGGCGTACCACTGCCCGACGTGCGATTTCCACGGACCGTGAGGGACGAGGATGGGGTCCGTCGCGATCACCTACCGTGTCATGCCCGAGGGCGAGGATGTCGACCTCGGCGCGCTCAAGGACGCGGTCCGCACGGCATTGGGCACCGCGTTCCGGAGCATGGAAGAGAAGCCGGTTGCGTTCGGCCTCAAAGCCATCCATGCCCTCGCCGTCGTCGACGACGCGGGTGGAGGATCCGCCCGGCTCGAGGCATCCCTTCAGACCCTCCCGGGGGTCGGGAGCGTCCAGGCGATCGACGTCACCCTCGTGTGATCCGTCAGTACGCCATTTCCCCCGTCAGGAACGCCCGCGTCTCCGCCCTCTGAGGGTTCTCAAAGATGTCCTTCGCGGGCGCGACCTCGACGAGACGGCCGTCAAGGAGGAGGGCCGCGCGATCCGCGAGCCGCTTCGCCTGGAACAGGTTGTGCGTCACGATTACCACGGTGCATCCCGTCTCCCTTCGGTAACGCAGGGTGGCCTCCTCGAGGGCCCGGACGTTCGCCGGATCGAGGTTCGCGGTGAACTCGTCAAGGAGGAGGACCTCCGGCCGAAGGACGGCCGCGCGTGCGAACGCAATCCGCTGCTGCTCCCCGCCACTCAGGCGGTCCGCACGCTCGCGCGCGGCGCCGAGGAGACCGACGAACTCGAGCGCCTGGAACACCCTCGCCCGGACCTCCGCTGCGTCCGCGCCGCGGAGCCACAGCCCGAACGCGACGTTCTCGAAGACGGAGGCACGGAACGTGGCGGGATTCTGCATGATCATCGCCATCCGCCGCCGCTGGGCAAGGGCCTCCGGGGAGCGCGGGTCGAGCGCGGTCCCATGGAAAAGGATGCGCCCCGCGTCCGGGGCGAGGAGGAGGTCGACGAGACGGAGCACGGTCGTCTTTCCCGCGCCGCTCGGGCCGAGGATGCCGAAAATCTCTCCCCGCTGGATCTCCGCGCTCACGCCCCGGAGCACGGCCTTCTCGCCGAAGGCCTTCTCGACCGCCTCAATCACGATCGGCGCGGTCACAGGAAGGCCCTCCCCTGCACTCGCTGGAGGACCGCGAACACGACGAACGACACTGCGAAGAGGACGACGCCGAAGACCGTCGCCTCGACGTAGTGCGCTTGGGAGGTCTCCAGGACGATCGCGGTCGTCAGCACGCGCGTGTAGCCCCGGATGTTGCCGCCGACGATGAGGACCGCCCCGACCTCGGAGATCGCCCGGCCGAACCCGAGCATGACCGCGGTCAGAAGCCCGACCCGGGCCTCGTGGAGCGCGGTCGCACGCCACTGCCGTCCGTCCGCGCCGAGCGCGAGCGCGGTCTCGTGGAGCCGTTTCTCGACGCTCATCACCGCCGACGCGGTGATCCCCGTGACGATCGGCGTGACGATGAGAACCTGGGCGACGACCATGCCGATCGGGGTGAAGAGCCACTCGAGGGAGCCGAGCGGCCCCTCCTTCGAGAGGAGGAGGAACACGAGGAGCCCCGCGAGGACGGGCGGGAATCCGTAGAAGGTGAACGCGAGCGTTCGGACGAAGTCGCGTCCCCGGAACTCTTTCAGGGCGATCATCGCGCCGAGCGGGATCCCGATCACGGAGCCGATGAGCGTGGACGTGCCTGCGACGAGGAACGAAAGGCCCACGATCTGGAGCAGCTCCGCGTCGAGCGCCAAGTCAGCACCCGTCGAGGCCCTCGGGATGGAACGGCCGTTCGCTCCCGACCGTGTAGTTGCCGATAATTCCCTGGCCGCGGGCGCCCACGATCCACTTCGCAAAGGCGAGCGCCCCGGGCGCGTTCACGCCGGGATGACGCGCGGGGCTCACGGGGATTACGCTGTACACGTTCTGAAGGGGCGGGTCGTTCGTCACGTCGATCTCCAGGGAGAGGCTCGGCCGCCGCACGAGGAAGGTGCCGTCGTCCGTGAGCGTGTACCCGCCGAGCTGCGACGCGATCTCGAGGGTAGCGCCCATCCCCTGCCCCGCCTCGCGATACCATGGATCCGTGGCGGCCCTCGGCTGATACCCGACCCACGACCAGATCGTCTTCTCCATACTGTGAGTCCCTGAGTTGTCCCCGCGGGAGATGAACGTCGCCCGGGCCGACAGAATCCTCGTGAAGGCGACCGTCGCGTTCGTGAGGCCGCGAATCCCCGCCGGGTCCGTCGCGGGTCCCACGACGATGTACTGGTTCCGCATCACGCGGCTCCGGCAGAGGCCGTGGTCGGACATGAACTCGAGCTCGGCGGCCGGAGCGTGGACAAGTACGACGTCCGCGTCCCCGCGCCGTGCCGTATCGAGGGCGAGGCCCGTGCCCACGGCGACGAACCGCACACCGATCCCGGCATCTCGGGAGAACTCCGGGAGGAGGACGTCAAGGAGACCCGAATCGCGCGCGCTCGTCGTCGTCGCCAGTAGGATCGTGGACCCCGTGTTCGCGACGAGTGTGACGGCGAGCCCTGCGAGGATGAGAACGAGCGCGAGGAGGAACGCAATCCGCCACGTCGTCACGAACGACGGCCAGGGGAGTGGCGAACGCCGCGAGGGTGCCGGGATCTCCTCACCCCGTCGGACAAAGGACGGAGAGCCTTAAACCCGCGCTAATCCGTGCATCGAATCGTCCATCCGCGCGCCTCCCCTCCGTGAAACCCTTTTATAATCCCCGTCGGCTGCCGCCGTCGTGGCGCTTCTTCCGTTCCAGACCGGGGAGGATGCCTTCGCGGGTCTCGTCCAGTTCCTCCCGCCCATCGCGGCGATCGTGCTCCTCGTCGGGCTCATGATGTGGCTCCTCGCTTGGATGTCCCGCTACTTCGAGTACCTGAAGACCCTCGAGAGCCGCTGGCTCGACCACGCCACCCTCGACTTCGTCCGTCGCGTGCTCGAGGGGGTCTGGATCGCGTTCATGGCAATCGTCGTCCTCGCGATCGCGCAGACGCAGTCGGCGCCGCTCCATGACGCCCTCGTCGCGTTCGTCCTCCGCGTGCCCGCCCTGTTCTTCGCGATCTTCGTCGTCTTCCTCGCGGCGATCCTCGTCCGGGTCATCCACCGGTTCGCCGCGTTCCTCCGCGGGGAGCTGAAGTCGAAACCGAAGCAGATCGCCCCGCCACGGGCACTCGCCTTCACGGAGATCGTCCTGAAGTACCTGATCTATATCGCCTCCCTCGCGATCGCGGCCCTCGGCGCGATCCGGATCCTCCCCCCCGGGGACCAGACGTACTTCGACCTCAGCGGACTGCCCACGCTCCCCTCGAGCTTCGCCCTCGAGATTGTCGTCGCGGTCCTCCTCGTGATCGTCGCAGATCGCTTCGTCGACTCGATCTTCGAAGATCTGAAGCGGCGCACCGCGAAGTTCAGTGCGCGGGTCATCGACGAGTTCAAGTCGATCACGCGGTACGCGGTGTGGATCATCGGTGCGGTCGTCCTCCTGTTCGTCCTCATGGTGCATGTCCTGCCGGCAGACCGCCTCGTCGTCTTCGCTGTCGGGTTCATCGCATTCCTCCTCGTCATCCTAGTGCTCGCGTTCGACCCCGTGAGGAACGCGCTCGCCGGGGTCACCCTCATGCGGGCGGACCCGTTCGACGTCGGGAACCGCGTGAAGATCGGGAACGACCTCGTCTGCGACGTCGTCTCGATGAGCCTCACCCTGACCCAGGTGCGGACCCTCCGTGGGGAGGTCGTGAACATCCCGAACACACAGCTCCTCCGCGAGCCGATCCTGAACTTCAGCCGATCGAAGCCGTACGCGATGTCCGTGGAGCTCGCCCTCGGCTTCGAGGTCCCCCACCACCGCGTTAGGGAAATCCTCGTCCGCGCCGCGCGAGATACGGAAGGGGTCGTCCCGGACCCGTCGCCGCAGGCGTTCGGCAAGGAGCTCGCAGGGGCCGGGATCGTGTACCAGCTCCTCGCGTACACGGACCGCCCGGAGCGGATGAAGGAGGTCAAATCGGACCTGATCTTCCGGATCCAAGATGCGCTCCGCGCGGAGGGCCTCGTGCCGCGGGATGCCCGGACCGACTAGGACGTCCCCTTCTTGAGGATGAGAACCGGGCAGGGTGCGAGCTTCACGATCCGGTCCTCCACAGGGTTCAGGGTGAACTTCTTCAGGCCCCCGGGGGAGCTCGCGCGGATGAGGAGCGCGGAGGCGTCCGCCCCTTCGTGGAGAGCCACGGACTCCCACTGAGTCGAATACAGGACCTTGTGCTCGACGGCGATCCCGCGCGAGTGGCAGGTCTCCAGGAACGGCGCGACCTCCTTCTTGATCCGCTCCGCGTCCGACGGATCGGCCGCGAGGCTCACGATCTCGATCGTCGGAAGGTCGGACTCCGCGAGGACAAGGGCGAGCTCGTCGATCCCCAGGATGCTCCAGATCGGGCTCGTGAGGATCACGAGCTTCTTCAGGGGACGGCGCAGGCCGTGCGTCTTGTACACGACGACGTCGCACGTCGCGTTCTCGATCAGGTAGTCGATGTTGCTCCCGAGGATTCTCCGCTCCGCGCCGTCCGTCCGGCCTCCGCGCCATCCCATCACGAGGACGTTCACGGCCTCGTCGCGCATCGTGTCGAGGATGATCTCGTAGACCTTGTGACCGATCTTCACGACGGGCCGGGTGTCGACGCCGAGCCGCATCCCGACGCGCGCGAGCCGCTGGAGACCTTTGATCCGGTCGTCGACGAACCGGAAGCGGATCGCCTTCGGCGGGAGGTTCCGCGGGATTTCAACGACGTTGAGGAGGCTGAGTTCCCCATGGCGCGCCCGCGCGATCCGCGCACCGAGATCGACGAGCTCGAGATCCTCGAACTCACGGAGGGGTAGGAACACGCGGAACCGCTCGAGCTCGACGTGGTCCTCCGTCGGGGTAAGGACGTCCTCGACCTCCACCTTGGGGACGAGCGCCGTCCGGCGCAGCGCCTCCCGCCCGCCTGCGAACCAGTGGAAGATCAGGCCCGCGGCGAGCCAGACCGCGCCGATGTACGCCGCGAGGACGCCGGCGGGCATCCGTCCCCCGGCGGGAGCCGGATAGTTCCAGAGGACGGCCCCGAGGGCAAGGTTCAGGGCGATCGCGAGGATCGGCACGGCGGGGACGAGAGGGACGCGGAAGCCGGGTCGCGAGCGCCGCTCCCGGCGCCGCAGGGAGATGACGGAGCCATGGACGAAGGCGAACAGGAGAAGGAACGCGAGGCCCGCGAGGATCGCGATCGTCTCGAGGGAGAACGCGAGAAGGATCGCCGTCACGCCCGCGGTCATCGCGAGCCCGACGACGGGCACCTCGCGACCGCCGACGTGGGAGAGGCTCGCAGGGAGGAGCCGGTCGCGGGACATCCCGAACGCGACCCGGACGGCGGACGTGAGGTTCGCGTTGAGGGCACCCGCCATGGAGGCGACGCCGACGAGGAGGAAGATCTCCCGCCAGAACGGCCCCCCGAGGGCGATCCGGGACAGGCTCACGATCCCGAGATCCTCCGTCCCCCCGGCGCACGCGGGGCATCCTGGCCACCCGGAGGTCGCGGCCGTCGGCGCGTTCGTGAGGACCGCAGCGAAGTACGCGAGGTAGACGCCGAGGGACAGCAGCACGGCCAGGAGGATCCCGCGGGGCACGGTCCGCGCCGGCTGCTTCGTCTGCTCCCCGAGCTGGACGACGGACTCGAACCCCTGGAAGGCGATGAAGAACACGCCTGCGCCGAGCGCGAGCCCGAGCGCGCCCGAGGGCGTCGATGGGGTCCCGATGCCGCGGTCCGCGGCGGGCGCCGCGAGGGACGCGAGCCCCACCGCGGCGACGCCGAGGATGAGGAGGATCTTCACGAACGTCAGCCGGCTGAGAGTCCGCGCGGGGACGTGGAGGCGGGCGAAATGGAACCCCGTCGCGACCGCGAGGAGGACGAGCGCGAGGACGCGCTCATCGAGCCCGATCGGGAGGAACGCTTCCGCGGACGGGCGGAGGAGCTCGAGGAGGAATGCGCCAAGGCCGAGGGCGCTGAGCGCGGACGCCGCGAGGTGACCGCCCCACGACGACCATCCCGCGAGGAAGCCGCTCGGGGCGGGAAGCGCGGAGCGGACCCATTCGTACGCCCCTCCGGACGCCCCTTCCCGTCCCGAGGCAAGCTCCGCGTAGGCAAGGCCGGACAGGGCGACGACGAATCCCGCGAACAGGATGCTGCCGAAGGTGAGGGGACCCGCGACGGCGAACGTCGCCCCTGCGAGGAGAAACACCGCGGCGCCGACCATCGTACCCGAGGCGGCCATCGTGACGTCGAAGAGGCCGAGGTCCCGCGTGACGCGCACGCGGACGGCTTCGGGCCTCGGAGGGGACGCCACGGCCCGGAGAACCCGGGACGGACTACTTGAGATTATGGCGGTGCCTTCAAGCGCCCGACTTCGACGCCATCTTCACGACGGTCTCGCCGAGGCTCTGGAACACGGTCTCGACGTTCTCCCCGGTCTTCGCGGAGCTGAAGAAGTACGGGGCATTGAACGCCTCTGTCGCCTGTTTCACCTGTTCCTCGCCGAAGGCGGCCTGGTCCCGGAGATCGAGCTTGTTCACCGCGAACGCGACGGGGATCTCACCGACGGTGCGGAACACGGACTCGACCCAGGAGTCGAGGTCCTCGAGCGTGTCGTACCGCGTGATGTCGGCGACCGCGAGGATTCCCTGAGCGCCGTGGAAGTACGCCTCGCGCAGGAGCTCCCGGAACCCCTTCGATCCCATGATGTCCCAGATCGTCATGTCCATCTGGACCGGCGGACCGCTCTTCGGCGTGAGGAGCATCTCTTTCTTCGAGACCTTCGCTCCGAGCGTCACGATGTAGCGATCGTCGAACTCCTCGAGGACGTAGCGGCGGATGAGGGACGTCTTGCCCACGGCGTGCTCGCCGACGAGGCAGACCTTCACCTTCATCCGACGAGGTTCCGTCATCGCGACACGACCGGCCGGCCCCGGAATGCTCCCGGGGCAGCGCGTCATTCGTCAGGGTCTATTTAGGCGTTTGCGGCCGATTTCGCGCGACGCCAAGCAGGAGCGCACCGCACGTGCGACGCACGCAGGCGACGACGTTTCCGATTCGCGTTCCTCCGACCTCGGATGGAGCGAATCGCGCGCGGACACAACGAGGTCGAACCCTTGAAATAAGGACCGCTCGATGCGGCGCCGTGGACCCGCTCACCGCGGCGCGCTTCGGGATCGGGGTCGCGGCGCTCGCGTTCGCGGCCGTCTCCGACGTGCGCACACGCCGGGTCCGGGATCCATTGTGGCTCGTCCTCGGCACCGCCGGGCTCGGGCTGCTCCTCATCGAGCTCGCGACCGACGGCGCGGACGCGCTCGTGTATCCGTTCATCGCGGGGACCGCGATCCTGTTCTATGGGATCTTCTTCGGAGCGCCGCTGTTCGACGAGGACGGGTTCCATCCTCGACCGGCACGGATCGGTGTGCTCCTTTCCGCCGCGGCCCTCGTGGCAGGCCCGCTCGCCGTCGCCGGGAGCTCACGCCCCGTGACGACCGCGATCGCCGCGATCGCCTCGATGCCCGTGATGGTCGTCCTCTACCAAGCGCTGTACCAGGCGCGCCTGATCGTGGGCGGTGCGGACGCGAAGGCGCTGATCGCCCTCACCCTCCTCGTGCCGGCGTACCCGAACACCGCGCCCCTGCTCGCCCCGAACCTCCTCGTCGAGGCGACGATGAACCTCGTCTTCCCGTTCTCCCTCGTCGTCTTCGTCGATGCCGCGGTCCTGCTCCTCGCCGTGCCCCTCGCACTCCTCGTCTACAACGCGGCCCGAGGGGACCTCGCGTTTCCCGCCGCGTTCCTCGGATACCGCCGACGACTCGACGAGCTCCCGAGACACGTCTGGATCATGGAACAGGTCGACGCGAAGGGGGAGCAGGTCCTGGTCCTCTTCCCGCCGAGGACGGGCGACTCCCGGGCGGACGCCGAACGCCTCCGCGCCGCAGGGAAGACGGAGGCGTGGGTCCAACCGAAGATCCCGCTCATGGTCCCCCTGTCCGTCGGCTTCGTCCTCGCGTTCTTCGTGGGGAATCTCCTTCTCGCGGTCCTCCCGCGGTGAGGCGGGAACGAAACCCTGATATACAGCGCGCCCTCTCCGTCGCTCAGCAGTGGTTTGACGGCCAAAGCGGCGGGGATACACCCGGTCCCATCCCGAACCCGGAAGTTAAGCCCGCCCACGTTCCCTGCGGTACTGCGGTGCGCGAGCCCGCGGGAAGCCTGCCCTCCTTTGAGGAGGGCTTGGGCCGGCGACCTAGGTACGCTAGCCGTCCATCCTTGTGGTGGACGACGAACCGTGCCGCTCTAACGGCCGCCGGTCCATGGAACGCCGTCAGCCACTCTCTCGCGCCTCCCGATCCTTGAAACGCCTGCGCAGGCCGAGGACGAGGAAGGGCACCACGACGACGAAGACGAAGTCCGACAGCTCGGGGATCGCGACGACCGATGAAGCGCTGCTTCCCGCGAGTGCGTATCCGCCCGTGGTCGTGTAGTTCAGGAACACCCAATTCACGAGCTGCGACCCGCTCGCCGTGGCGTCCACCTGTGCGCTCAGGGTAACACTGTGGCTGCCCGGCGCGACGTTGGTCATGTTCCAGTAGAAGGTTCGTCCGTCGGTCCAGGTCGGCGAGGGGCTGCTCCCGACATACGTCATCCCGCTCGGCAAGACGTCCTTGATCGTGAGTGTCCCCGCGGGCGCGGAGCCCGTGTTGTTGTAGTAGATCGTGAAGGTCACGATGTCCCCCGGGATCGCCGTCGAAGGACTCGCGGTCTTGGCGACCGTGATCACGGGTCGGGAGACGGTCGTGTTCGCCCACGCCTGGCTCCGGGGCAGGGGCTGGCGGAGCTGGTCCGAGTAGTCCAGGCTCACGGTGTTCCCGAGAATCTGGCCGTCGCTCGCGGCCGCGGTTACCTGGACGGTGACGCTGAAGGCGTTCGACGTCCCGGGCATCACGTTCGTGAAGAGCCAACCATACGTCGAGCCGGCGAGGGTCGCATAGGGGACGCTCGAGGACACGTACACGACGCCCGCGGGGAGAGTGTCGTTCACCCACACGAAGCTCGCCATCCCCGTTCCGGTGTTGTTGTAGAACACGGAGTATGTGATCGTCTCGCCCGGCGCGGCGACGGCCCGGCTCGCCGTCTTCGCGACCGCGACGAGGGGACTGTGCCTGTCGTTCGGGCGGCCCGGGGTCGGGGACAGCGAGATGTAGAAGTTCGCGGCGTCGTTGTCCGTGTCCAGCGGCACACCGGTGATCGGGTCCTTGAGCCTCGACCACGACTGGCCGTTCGCGACGCTCTGGGAGTATGTCGTCTCGTCGATCACGATTGTCATCTGCCGGAGCATGATTTTCAGGTTGCCGTTCGGCAGCGAGTTGGTCGGCAGGAGAATGCGGAGGTACTCCGAACCGGAGCCCCAGGCGCCAATCGTCCCCGTCGTGAACGTGTAGATCACGATAATGAGGTTGCCACGCTTGGCGGCCAGGTTCCACCCGGAGAGGGACACCGCGGCCCCTGTCGGATTCACGATCTCGAACGCTTCCGGGTTGGGCTGGGGCCACACCTCGTTGATTAGGAGGTGGGTTGCAGCCCGGGCGGAGACGGGGAAGACGGCTGGTGCAGCGTCCGGGAGAGCCGCGTCGTACCCGAGCCGCCAGTTTGCCGCGTGGAACACGACGCGATACCCCGCGCTCAGATTCATGGCGCTCGCGTTCGCGGCGAACTCGATTCGGCGGGCGTCGAGGCCGACGGAGACGGGACCGATCGGGACCCAGGGGATCGAGACGCCCGGGGAGAATACGTAGAGACCGCTTGACTCGACAATCCCGTTCCGGCCGACGACCGCGATCGCGTAGTCGAAGCCGTACGTCCTTCCGGCGACATCGGACCATAGGCCTGTGGCAGTCGCGTTGTCCGCATCGAAGTAGGCGTAGAGCGCGTCCACGCCCTTCTGGACGGTCGGCGCGATCGGCCCGATGTACCGCCGCACGGGAGCACCCGCGAAGGGGGCCGGATACCAGGCCGGGATCGTCGTGTTCAGCCACAGGTCCGTCCCGCCGGGCTCCCCGTAATCGAGGATGCCGTCCGCGTCGACGTCCCCCGAGGTCCGGTTGTCCGTGATGTTGTCGTTGTTGAAGTCGAACCGGAGGTCCCGGTTCGGCAGAAGGATCTCCACGGAATCGGGGACGCTGTCGCGGTCGGAATCGATCGTCGTCGAGGTCACGTACCGGGCGCGGAGCGACGGGATGTCCTCCCCGCCGAGGATTCGGCCGTCGACCCGGGCGTACCCGGTGAAGTTCGCCCCGAGATCCGTCGCGGTCGCGAGGAGGTCGACGTTCGCGTCGTACATGACCGCGCCCAGCGGGTCCGCCACGTCGCCGATGAGGTCCTGACCGTACGCGCGGCCGGACCAGTCCCCGAAGGCCCCGTCGACGACCAGACCCGCGGGAGGCGCAGCGAGGTACGCGAGCACGGGCTCGGAACTCCGGACGTCGGAGGTCCCGTTCGTACCGAGACCCTGGACCGTCAGGCCGAACGTCGAGGCGGGCGTCATCGCCGTCCACCGGGCCTCGAACCAGAGGAGGGCGGGCGCCGTCAGGGAGAGGTTGACGGACAGGGAGACCGTCGCGCCCGAGAGGGAGACGCTCGCGAGGGCCGGATCCCCCGCGTCGAAGGTTCCGTCGCCGTCGTCCGCGTAGGCGACAATTGTGGCGGGATCGGTCGAGGAACCGAGGCGCGCCAGGTCGACGGACGTGACGTTCGGCGCACCGCCGATGGGCGTGAGGCTGGCCCGCAGGACGAGAGCGTTTGTCGCGACGATGACCTCAGGGGCGACCCCCTGCTCGTCGATCGCGAGGGTCGGCCGATCCGCTCGGACGACGCCGTCGGCCGGGTCGCGACGCCCGCGATTGTCCGCGAGGTACACGAGGACCTTCGCGCGCTCGGGGTCCCGGAGGCTCGGGATTGCGAGCTCGACCTCAGGCCCGAGCGAGGCTGCGGACACCGTCCCGGAGACGTCGAAACGGTTCCAGTCCTCCGACGTCGGGCCTTGGGAGCGGTTGAACGCCTTGAGCGCGCTCCCGTAGATCGCGTCGGACCAGCCGTAGACATCCGCACGCACGTCGACTCCGATCCCTCCCAAGGGGTAGCCCGTCGTCGGATCGGCGTCCTCGTCGATCAAGACGTGCAGGCTGTCCGTGCCGTTCGTCCCCGCGCCTCGGAACAGCATCCCCTGCACCCGGGCGTACACGAGGAGACCGTCCGCGGTCGGGGCGACCTTCATCTCGAGGAGGTTCACGTCGGGGTTCGCGGTCTGGTCCGCCGGGGAGTCCGCGTAGGCGGCAAGGGCGCGCCAGTCGTCGAACCGACCGTCGATCCGGATCCCTTCAGGCGGGACGGGGGTCGGGGAGAGGAGGCTCGCGAGGACCGGGGCGAGGACCATGAGGGCCACGACCGCGGCGATCCCGACCACGGAGCGGGCCCAGTGGGGCTGCGCCCGGACGCGCATCGCCGGGTAGCGTCCGCGCCGTCCGTTCGTGAAGCCGTTCCCGTTCACGAGGCCGTTCGTCCGCCCGCCGCGATCCGTCCATCCATCGAGGCCGTTCGTCGCCCCCACACCCAGCGTAAGCCCGTTCACCGCGCCGTTCGTGAGGCCGTTCGTCAAGCCGTTCGTGAGACCGTTTATACGTCCTCCGGCGAGCCCGTTCACACGACCGTTCACACGACCGTTCACGCGGCCGTTCACCCGGCCGTTCGTGCGGCCCGCGCCCACCGGCGGGATCGCCTCGATCCCGTGGCTCCGCAGTCCTTCGGCGGCATCCCGGAGGCCGCGGTCCCCCCGGCCCTCGACGGTATCCGCGCGATCGAGCGCGCGCTGCGCCTCCTCGTCACGACCGAGACGCTGGAGGATCTCCCCTTTCGTGCGCCAGGCGACCGTGAGGTCCGGGTCGACTCGGAGCAGGTCCTCGTAGTGGTGCAAGGTGTCCAGGAGGCGGGCGTCCTCGCGCGGCGGGGCCGTCGCCTCGGGCTGCTCGGGCCACCGCGCGACGACCGGGGAGGCGTCCCCCGCGGCCTTGAGCAGGTTCAGGACCTCGAGACGGTACTCGACCTCCTTCGAGGGGTTGAGCTGCGCGGCTCGGGTGAGCGCGTCCGCCGCCTCCCGCGGGCGGCCGAGCCCCTCGAGGATGCGGGCCTTCTTCACCCAGGTCCGCTCGATCTCGGGGTCCGCCTCGAGGAGGCGCTCGCAGTACGCGAGCTCCTCCGTGAGCCGGTCCTGAGGGGAGAGGTCGGCGGTCTCCGCGACCTTCTGCCAGCGGTCGAGGAAGCCGCGGGTAATCCCGTGGCCGTTGTGTGCGCTCCCTGCGGCCTCCTGGGGGGCCGCGGGCGCGCGGCCGCAGATCGTGCAGTCCGTCGCCCCGTCGGGCAGATAGGCGCCGCAATGGGGGCAGAGGGGGGCGGTCTCCCGGACGAAGCTGTCCAGCCCCGGGAGGATCGCGGCCTCCTCCTTCGTGTACGCGCGGCCGCAGATCCCGCACCGCGTCTCGCCGGAGGCCATCGCCGCCCCGCACGAGGAGCACAGGAGGCGGGGTCGCTCCTCCTCTTCGAGGAATTTGTCAATCGCGTCCGCGGCCTGGGCGGCGTCGGGTTCCTCGGAGAACGCGACGCCACACACGGGGCAGTTCGCCGCGTTCGCCCCAGCGAACGAGCCGCACTCCGGGCAAAGGAAGAGGTGGCCCCCCTCGTCCCGGTCGGAGCCGCCGCGCGCAAGCTCGAGAAGGCGGTCGACGTCGGCCGAGGCAAGGCCACGGACGGACGCGAGCTCTTCGCGGGTGGCGTGACGCAGGTGCTCGAAGGTCGGGAACCGCGCGGCGATCCACCGCGCCTTCTCCGGCCCGAGCCCCGCGGCCGCGTCCAGCCACTCGAGGTAGCTCTCGTCCATTCCGCAGATGCCGTTGGGGCCCTACTTAAAGGGGGTTATATCTCGCGTATCAAGGCGGCTAGCGAATCCGTTAACGTGTCCGGGTCACGCGGGAGGGGCCCATCCCGTGAGGTACGGGTCGAGGGGCACATCGAACACGACCCAATGCGGTCCCGCGCCCAGGCGCACGAGGAGCGTCGCCTCGTCCCGGCGGAGGAGCTCCGGCGAAAGCCCGTCGTCCGCGAGCCGACGGAGGAATCGGTCGACGAACGCGGCGATCCGCGCCCGGTTCCTCTCGCGCTTCGCCTCGAGGGCGTCCGAGGGGTACATCCGCCGGTACCGGCCGTCCTCGACGAGGGCGACGAGGCCTGCGTCGGAGAGCTCCGCGGCGATCTTGCTCGCGCTCTGCCGCGTCAGGCCGACGCGGACGCCGATCTCCTGGAACGAAACGCCCGGGTCGTCGACGCACGCTCGGAGAACGGCGTCGCGGGCCGGCGTCGTGAGGAGATGGAAGAGCTCCGCATCCGCGGGGTCGATCAGGCCCGAGGGGAACGCGAGGGCGCCGTCGACCTCGAGGTAGCCGGTCTCCAGGAGGTTCCGCTCGTGCCACCGGACCGTCGCGTGGGACAGAACGAGCGCCCGTCCGATCTCCCCGACGCGGGCGCACGGGCGCATGCACAGGTAGCGGAAGACCTGTCGGCGTCGCGCATTCGCGAGGCTCGGCCCTTCGAGGTCGAGCCCCGCGTCGGGGTCGCCGTGGGCGAGCGCCGCGCTCATCGCACGACCGATCCGCCGGCCGCCCTCAGGCATCCTGGTACTCCTGGAGGATCAGGTCGAGGAGCGCCTCCGGCTTCAGCGTGCGGAAGTCTTCGTCCGTCAGGCCTTCGAGCGCCTTCTCGAGCCGCTCGAGGACGGACTTCGGGAGGGCGCGGGTGAGGAGCATCTGCCGGAGCTGGCTCGGTACCTTCGCGGTCGCGACCTTGCGCCTCTCGATGCCCTCCAGGATGATCCCGAAGCCCCGGGTGATCTGGTATGCATGCCGGGACTGGCTGTGGCGGCTGTTCCGGCACTTGATGATCTTCAGCGTGCGGGAGGGGGCGGACTCGTCGTGGTCAAGCCTCAGGTGGATCACGCAGTCCGCGAGGTACATCGGGATCACGGTCTCTGCGCCCGCGAGATCCGCCTGCCCGTGCTCCTCGAGGGTGCAGAGCACCGTCCCGACCTTCCGCGTCTGCTTGAGCATGAAGCCGATCAGGTCGCGCTGCTCGTACAGGTCCTTCGTGGACCACATCACCGGCGTGAGGGGATCGATCGCGATCCGCGCGTTGCTCCCCTTCCATTCGGAGACGAACGCGGGGAGCTCCTTCCGGATGAAGTTCGAGAACTCCCGGCCGGACGCATCGATGAACACGAGGAGCTCGTCGTCGAGGGAGTCGAGGATGTCCGACCACCCCATCTCCACGGCCTCGCGGATGATCTGCTCCTTGTTCTCGTCGAGGCTCACGAAGATCCCCTCCTGGCCGTCCTGGAGCCCGCGGCGGATGAACTGGGTGGCGAACGTCGTCTTGCCCGCGCCGCTGCGGCCGATGACGACGGTCGTCGAGTTCTCGTTCACGCCTCCGTCCAAGAGCGGGTTGAGTCCATAGATTCCGCTCTTCAGCTTGCGCACGGCGTTTCCATCGAGGACGGCGCATTAAATACGTGGCGACCTGAAAATCGGGGTTGAGAGCAGACGTCACGGGAGGCGCGGGGCCACGCGGGCGGCGAACGCCTCGGCCCGGGCGCGGTCGATCCCGTACCCGAGGACGCCATCCTCCCGATCGACGAGCTCGCCGCCACGGAAGAGGGCGAGGGTGGGCACGACGCTCACGTCGTAGTCCTCCCAGAGCGGGCTCTCGTAGTCGTCCAGGTAGACGCTCGCGAACTCCGCGCGGAGCCGCTCCGCGAGGCGGTCGAACTCCACCTTGAACCGGCGGCAGAACGGGCACCACGTCGCCCAGAACATGACGACCGTGGGCGCATCCGACTCGAGCACGCGCTCCCGGAACTCCTCGGGCGACCGGACCTCGAGCATCTCTCGACCGCAGGACGCGCCCGTCGAGAATAAAGCTTCGTCCGTGAATTTGCGCGAGACCACGACTCGCGCGGACGCAAGGCATATACGCCGCGCGCCGGATACGGCCGCCCGCCTCCTTCTCGAAGGGATGGAATTGGGTTCGGTTGTCGTCTCCGAGGATGCCCGCCGCTACTTCGACGGCCTCCGGGAGGGCGTCGAGGCATGCTACCGGGTTGCGCGGGCCGCGCGAGCGAAGGGCTTCGACCCCGAGCTCGACGTGGAGACGCCGCTCACGGAGGACCTCGCATCCCGCGTCGAGCGGCTCCTGAAGGACTACGACGTCGAGGGCGTCGCCCGGCGGATCCGGGAGCTCGCGAAGGTACATGACCGGGAGGAACTCGCGATCGTGGTCGCGAAGGAGATGGCTCGCCGGCCCGCGCCCAGCCGGGAACGTGCGGTCGAACGCGCGGTCCGCGTGGGCCTCGCGATCCTGACGGAGGGGATCCTCGTCGCACCCCTCGAAGGTCTCGCGGACGTCAAAGTGAAGCGGAACGCGGACGGCTCGACGTACGTCGACCTGTTCTATGCGGGACCGATCCGGTCCGCGGGCGGGACGGGGCAGGCGCTCAGCGTGCTCATCGCGGACGTCGTGCGCCGGGAGCTCGGGATCGGGCGGTGGCAGCCGACGCGCCCGGAGGTCGAGCGGTTCAAGGAGGAGATCCCCCTCTACAAGCAGATCCAGCACCTCCAGTACACGCCGACGGACGGCGAGATCGAGCTCATCGCCGCGAACTGCCCTGTGGGACTGAACGGCGAGGGCACGGAGGACGCGGAGATCTCCGGCCACCGGGACCTCCCGCGGATCGAGACGAACCGGATCCGCGGCGGCGCATGCCTCGTGATCGCGGACGGGATGTGCCTCAAGGCGCCCAAGATCCAGAAGCACGTCTCGAAGCTCCGGATCGATGGCTGGGAGTTCCTCGACGCGTACCTGAAGGGGAAGGCCGACCACCCGGACCAGGCGGCGGAAGACCACGGCCTCGAGCCGAGCGAGAAGTTCATCCAGAACATCGTCGCCGGACGGCCGGTTCTCTGCCATCCGAGCCGCCCCGGCGGCCTCCGCCTCAGGTACGGACGGACGCGGGCGACGGGGCTCGCGGCGCTCGCCCTCCACCCCGCGACGATGCACATCCTCGACGATTTCATCGCCGTCGGCACGCAGATCAAGACGGAGCGCCCGGGGAAAGCGGGCGCCGTCACTCCGTGCGACCGGATCGAGGGTCCCCTCGTCGTCCTGGACTCCGGGGACTTCGTCGAGGTGTCCGACGTCGCCATGGCGAAGCGGCTCGGGCCGTCCGTGCGTGTGATCGCGGACCTCGGGGAGATCCTCATCCCCTTCGGGGAGTTCTTGGAGAACAACCACCTCCTCGTCCCCGGCGCGTTCTCCCTCGAATGGTACGGGCAGATCCTGGAGGCGAAGCTCGGGACCCGGCCGCGGGGCTGGGAGTCCACGACCCCGGAGCAGGCGCTCGCATGGTCGCGGGATCTCCAGGTGCCTCTCCATCCGCGGTACAACCTGTTCTGGCACGACCTCACGGTCGAGGAGCTCAAGCGGCTCCGGCAGGCGACCGTGGACGATGGCCGCCTCGACGAGGGACGTCTGTCCCTTCGACGGGACGAGGAATTGAAGGAGCTCCTCGTGCGGCTGGGCGCGACGCACGGGGTCCGGGAAGACCGGCTCGTCCTCGACCGGCACACGGAGGCGTTCCTGGCGTGCCTCGGGATCGAGCGGACGCGGGACGGGCTCCAGGCCCGCGGCGCACCCGAGGACGCGGACCCGCTCGCGTTCGTCTCGAGCCTCGCGGGCTTCCCCGTGAAGGCAAGGGGCCCGACGCGCATCGGCGCCCGGATGGCTCGGCCCGAGAAAGCGGCGCCCCGGAAGATGCAGCCCGCGCCCCACTCCCTGTTCCCGATCGGGCTCGAGGGAGGCCCCCAGCGCCTTCTCACGGAGGCGGCGAAGCGGGACGTCCTCGAGGTCGAGGTCGGCCTCCGGATCTGCACCGCGTGCGGGAAGCGCTGGTTCCTCCCGCGGTGCTCCTGCGGCGGACATACCGTCGCGCGGAACGGTCCCGCGCGGCAGCGAATCCCGATCGCGGACGTCCTCCGCATCGCGCTCGAGAGCCTAGGGGAGCCGATGCCCTCGGAGATCAAGGCGGTCCAGGGGATGATTTCGAAGACGAAGACGCCGGAGCCGCTCGAGAAGGGCATCCTCCGAGCGAAGCACGGGATTTTCGTGTTCAAGGACGGGACGACGCGGTACGACATGACGAACCTGCCCCTGACCCACGTGACTCCCCGGGAGGCGGAAATCTCGGTCGCGACCGCGCGGCGCCTCGGGTACGGGAGGGACGCCCGCGGCGCCCCCCTCGAACGGGACGACCAGGTCCTCGAGCTCCGGACGCAGGACATCCTCGTCGCGGAATCGTGCGGGGACTACCTCGTCCACGTCGCCGCTTTCGTCGACGATCTCCTGGAGAAGGTGTACGGCCTCCCGCGGTTCTACCGCGCGTCGAGCCGGGAGGACCTCCTCGGCCACCTCGTTCTCACCCTCGCCCCGCACACGAGCGGAGGCGTCCTCGCGCGGATCGTCGGTTTCACGAAGGCCCGCGCATGCTTCGCACACCCGTACCTGATCGCGGCGCGTCGCCGGAACTGCGACGGGGACGAGGACTCCGTGATCCTCCTGCTCGACAGCCTCGTCAACTTCTCCCGGTCGTTCCTGCCGGCGAAGCGGGGCGGGCTCATGGACGCGCCCCTCGTCCTCACGCTGCAGATCGACCCGAACGAGATCGACAAGGAGGCGCACAACCTCGACCTCTCGCCCGTGTACCCGCTCGCGCTCTACGAGGGCGCGGAGCGCTTCGCGCACCCGAAGGAGGTCGAGCCGCTCGTCGACACCGTCGGCCGGCGGATCGGGAGCGTCCTCCAGTACGAGGGGTTCGGCTACACGACGGAGACCACGGACGTGGCCGCGGGGCCGCTCGAATCCGCCTACGTCGAGGGCTCCATGATCGAGAAGATGGACAAGCAGCTCGAGCTCGCCCTAAAGATCCGCGCGGTGGACGCGAACGACGTCGTCTCGCGCATCGTCGTGCACCACTTCCTCCCCGACCTCATCGGGAACCTGAAGGCGTTCTCGAGCCAGCAGGTCCGGTGCACGAAGTGCGGGGAGAAGTACCGCCGGATCCCGCTCCGCGGCCGCTGCCCGTCGTGCGGGGGGAACCTCACGCTGACCGTCCACGAGAGCTCCGTGAAGAAGTACCTCGAGGTCACGAAGAAGATCACGCAGCAGTACGACGTTTCGAACTACCTGCGGCAGCGGATCGGCCTCGTCGAGGAGGCGATCACATCCCTCTTCACGAACGAGAAGGTCCAGGCGCTCAAGCTTGACGATTTCTTCTAGGCCGCGACGGCCGCGCGCTCGACGCGGAGCTTGACCGCGCCGGCGATCACGAGGGCCATCCCGAGGCCGAGGACGCCGAGGACGAGCCATGCGTAGTTGGCGATCGTGAACTCGGCGAGCTCCGTGGGCATCCAGCCGGTCTTCAGGCCGAGGTTCTCCGGGCCGACGAGGTACGAGCCAAGGAGGACGACGCCGAGGAGCATGAAGACGATGCCGACCTTCGCCACCGCGGGCGTGCGGAGCGTGTACCCGCACGCCGGGCACACCCACACGGCGTCCTCGGGCAGCTCCGCATAGCAGTCCGGGCAGCGGTCCGCCATCCGTCCCCGGGAGATGCGCATCTCACAAAAACCTTGCGCCCCCGCCCCGAGGCGGCCCGGGGAGTCGGGCGCCCAGACAACCCTTTAGTAGCGCACGGCGCTACGCGGCAGGATGAGGAAGTCGGTCCGCGCCGCGCTCACGACGGTCGTCCTTGCGGCGATCGGGATCCGTCTCTCCCCCCTCCTGTATTACGTCCACTGGGGGTCCGACATCGGGGAGTACGTCGCGATCCTTCGCGGGCTCCTCGAGACCGCCCACGTCTCGACGGACTACGGAGGGTGGGGCTTCACGTATCCGTATTTCCCGGGGATGTGGTTCCTTCCGGGCGCCATGGCGTCGCTCGCGCCGGTCGCTCCGTCAGCGGCCCTCGGGCTCCTCGTTCCCGTGGCGGGCGCGCTCGCCGTGCTGCCAATCTTCCTCCTCACCGCGCGAATCACGGGCGAGGCGAAGGCGGGCCTCTTCGCCGCCGCGCTCGTCGCCGTCGTCATGCCCCACGTGTACCCGACCTCCCACGCCGCTCCCGCGACCGTCGGGGACCTGTTCGTCTTCGCGGGCCTCCTCCTGTTCCTCCGGCTCCGTGGGGATCCGAAGGCGCTCCTCCCCCTCGTCCTCGTTGGCGGCGCCCTCGTCGTGACCCACCACCTTTCGACGTACTTCCTGATCGTCATGGTCGTCGCCACCCTGTTCCTTCGTGCCCTTGTCCGCTCGACGCCTGCGGCCGGCGAGACGCGGGATGTCGCCGCCGCCGGGATCCTCGTCGCCCTCACCCTCCTCTACTGGTTCGCCTACGCGGCCCCGTTCCGCGACGCGCTCTTGAGCGACGTCGACGTGGACCCGTGGTGGCTCCTCCCCGCGGCGTTGCCCGTCCTTCTCGCGGGGCTGGCCGCGCTCGTGGTCCTCCGCCGACGCTCCGAGCGCCGGTACCGGCCGAGGTACCCGGGCCTCGACCGTGCCGCGGGCCTGTACGCGGGGACCGTCGGGTTCCTCTTCGCCCTGATCGCGTTCGCGGCCGCCGTCGCGATCCCCGGGACGACGATCGCGCCCCCCGCGAGCGTGCTGTACTACTTCGCCCCCGTCTACCTCCTCGTCGCGTTCTCCGCCCCCGGCCGGCGGTTCTTCGACTTCCTCCGGGACGGACTCGCGCCGTTCGCTTGGATCCTCGCCCTCCTTGCGTCGATCCTCGTCGGGATCGTCGCGGCCCCGAGGCTCCTGATCCCGTACCGGCACATCGAGTTCCTCATCGTGCTCCTCGCCGTCCTCGCGGGGATCGGCCTGTTCCGGATCCTCGACCTCGCGGGGGTGGGCCAAGGCCGTCGGACGACCGTGATCGCCATCGCGATCGTCCTCCTCGCGGGCAACGCCCTCACCGCGTTCCCGCCGCCGGAGATCCTCGGCCGGTGGCAGGAGGGGACGCGGGCGCCGGCCCTGGACGCGGCGCACTGGTCCCGGGACCACGTCGACGGACTCCTCGTGACGGACCACCGCGCCTCGACCCTCGCCTTCGGCTTCGGCGGAGTCGACGCAACGTGGGACACGACTCGCACGCCGCTCCTCGCAGGCACATTCGTGGAGGCGCGGTCCGGCCTGATCGGCATCCCCTCGCCCTCGGGGGTGAGGAACGGGAGCTATGTCTGGGTCGACGGGGACATCGAACGGGGCGTGCAGCTGTACCCGTGGGACCCGGCGGTCCCGATGTCCCCGGAGGCGATCGCGAAGTTCGACGACGCCCCGTTCGTGAAGGTCTTCGACAACGCGTACGCTCGCGTATACTGGATCGACTGGGCGCTCGCGCCGTGAGGTCGCCCGCACCTTTATCACGGTTCGCGGGAATCCGCGCGCCGTTGCGGATTCTCCACGTCGTGAAAAAGGTCCCGCCCGTCGTCGGCGGGGACGCGACCGCGGTCGCGGCGCTCGCGGGGGTCCAGCGGCGAGCCGGGCACACTGTGGAGGTCTTGACGTACGACGCCCCGGGCGTCGAGCCCGCACCCGGGATCCATCGGGTCGGACCCCGGCAGGCCGCCGCAGACCTCGATCGGATCACATTCCGCCGGGTCCGGGCCATGGCCGCGATGCGCCGCTGGGCGAGGGCGCACGTCACGCGGGACCGGTTCGACGCCGTGCATGCCCATGCGGTCGACGTCGGTGCGGCCGTCGGGCCCGTCGCCCGGGATAGCGGCGTCCCGGTGGTGCTCACGTGCCACGGGGTCTGGTTCCCGACCCGCGGACCCGTTGCCGGCTGGCTCGAACGGTTCCTAATCCGCCGCGCGCGGGCGTCCGCGCTCACGACCGTCGACCCGACGTCCGGCGAGGCCCTTCGGTCCGGAGGGTTTGCCGATGTCGAGATCGTCCCGAACGGGGTGGACGCGGGGGAGTTCGCGATCGACGTGCCTCAGGAGCCGCCGTTCCGATTCCTCTTCGTGGGCCGCCACGAACCCCAGAAGGGGATCGACATCCTCCTGAGCGCGACGGCCCGATGCCGCGAGCTCGTCGACGGTCCGTTCCTGGTGGAGCTCGCGGGGGACGGGTCCCTCACGGCCCGTCTGCGGGAGGAGACGTGGGCGCTCGGCCTTGAATCCGTCGTTCGATTTCTCGGACCCCTGAAGCGGGACGCACTCGTCCGGGCGTACCGGTCCGCGGACGTCTTCGTGCTCGCGTCCCGTGCGGAAGGATTCCCGATCGCAATCCTCGAGGCGTGGGCCGCGGGCCTTCCCGTCGTGGCGTCACGGGTCGGGGGAATCCCGGGCGTGTGCGACGCGTCGAACGCCGTCCTCGTCCCCCCGGGGGACGTCGAGGCGCTCGCGGCCGCCATGGCGGACCTCTACACGGACCCGGAGAAACGCGTGTCGCTCGGTCGCGCGGGCCAAGACGTCGCGAAGACGCGGTTCTCATGGGAGTCGATCACGCAGGAGTACGAGCGGATCTACCGGGCGGTCGGCGCGGGGGGCACGCGATGATCCCCGAGCCGGACCTCCGGGTGAGCATCGCGATCGTCGGTTACAACGGGGCGCGGTTCCTCGCGGCGTGCCTCGACTCGCTGCTCGCGATGGATATGCCTGCGACGGAGTACGAGCTCCTGTACATCGACAACGCATCCGCGGACGAGAGCGTGGCTGTCGTGGCCCGGCACGCGGCGCGGTTCCCTCACCACCGGATCGTGAGGAACGCGGAGAACCTCGGGTTCGCCGCGGCGGTGAACCAGGCCGGGGAGCTCGCCCGCGCGCGCGTGCTCGCGGTCCTCAACCAGGACACCGTCGTCGACCGCGGGTGGATCTCCGCGATCCTCCGGGCCTTCGACGACCCCAGCGTCGCCGTCGTCGGGAGCCGGGTGGCGTACGAGGACGGCTCGGGACTCTACGCCGCGGGCCTCGAGGTGCTGTACGGGGGGATCTGCGTCGTCCACGAGGGGGACCGCCGGGTCGACGCGGTCTCGGGCTGCGCGATCGCCTTCCGCCTCGCGGATTCCGTCGCCTCGGCGGCCTCGAGGCGAGCCTGTTCATGTACGGCGAGGACCTGGACTTCTGCCGGCGCGCGCGCTCCGCGGGCCACCGGGTCGCGTACGCCGCGGCCGCCCGGGTCACGCACCGCGCGTCGCGCCGCGATCGCGCGGGCACGCGGACGTACCTCCGCCACATGCTGCGGAACCGGACCCTCGTGTGCCTCCGGAACTACCGGTGGAAGCGGCTCTACCTCGCCCTCGACGGGCTTGTGCTCTTCCCGCTCACGGCGACGACGGAGTTCCTCCGCTCCCGCGACAAGGCCCGCGCGGTCCGCTGGATCGTCGAGGCTCGCATCGAGTCCCTGCGTGCGGGACGGGCGATCCTCCATACGGGGAGGGGCCGGGCGTGATCCGGACGCCGACCCGGGTCCTCCGGGACCTCCGGTCGCCGCTCATGCGGAACGCGGCGTACCTCTCAGTCAACGAGGGAATCGGTGCGGTCTTCGGACTCGTGTTCTGGGTCCTCGCCGCGCGCCTGCTCTCCGCGGGGGAGGTCGGCATCGGGACCGCGATCATCGGGGTCGGGGTGCTCCTGAGCGCGATCGCCCAATTCGGCTTCCCGACCGCCCTGATCCGGTACGCCCCTGCGGCGGGCCTGCGGACCGCGGCATTCGTCGACACCGCCCTCCTGCTCGGCTTCGGGCTGTCCCTCGCGGTGTCCGGCGTGTTCCTCGCGGGGGCAGCACTGTGGGCGCCCGGCCTTGCCGCGTCCCTCGCGACACCCGCCCAGGGCGTCCTCTTCCTCGGGTTCGTCGCCGGTTGGACGGTGTTCGTGATTCTCGACGCCGCGCTGATCGGAATCGGGGCCGCGAAACGCGTGCTCCAGAGAGGTGCGGTGACGAACGTGCTCAAGCTCGGTCTCCTCGTGCCGTTCGTCCTCCTCGCAGGCACGGGCCTCAGCATCCCGGCCTCGTTCGGGCTCGCGCTGTGGTGCGGGACCGCGATCGGCATCCTCGTCGTCGTGCGGACGAACGCGTTCGGGCGGATGCGCTGGAGGATCGACCGCGGGGCCGCCCGGGAGATGGCCCGGTTCGCCGCGGGAAACCAGACCGCCGTCCTCCTCGCCTCATGCGTCGCGCTCCTGCTGCCCGTGATCACCCTGCATGCGATCGGGCCCGAGGCCGCGGCGTTCTTCTACGTCGCGTGGCAGATCTCGAACCTCCTGAACCTCCTCCCCGCTTCCGTCCAGCTCTCCGTCCTCGCGGAGGCGTCCCGAGACGAGCGCCGGATGGAGGAGCACACGCGCACGGGGCTCCTCTGGACGTATGCCGTCCTCGCCCCCGCGGCGCTCGTCGGGATCCTCCTCGCCCCGTTCCTCCTCTCCGCGTTTCACGAGAGCTACGCGACCGCGGCCGTGCTCCTCCAGCTCCTCCTGGTGAACGGGCTCGTGCAGGCGTTCAACGGGGCGTACACGACGCGGCTCCGCGTCGAGCGTCGGCTCGCGCCCCTGATCGCGCTGAACGCGGGGTTCGTCGCCGCGGCGATCGGCGGGTCGTACGCCCTCATGCCACGCTTCGGGCTGACGGGGGTCGGTGTCGCAATCCTCGCGGCGCAGGTCGGGTTCGCCGGGTTCGCGGTCGTGGGCCTCTGGGACTACCGGCGGCAGGCACGCGACGAAACGACCCCGCCCCGGCCGACGTGAGGTCCGCCACCTTCTAATCCTCCCCCCGGGTTCCCGGCAGCGTCCATGGGGGCAGCGACCGTCGTCGTGCTGAACTGGAACGGGGAGGCGTACATCCGGGATTGCCTCCGGAGCGTCCTCGCCCAAACGTACGCGACGTACCGCGTGATCGTCGTGGACAACGCGAGCACGGACGGATCGCGGGAAATCATCCGGGACGAATTCCCGGAGGCCGCACTCGTCGCCCTGCCGGAGAACCTGCACTTCGCACGGGGCACGAACGCGGGGATGGAGGTCGCGCTCCGTGATCCCGAGTGCACGTATGTCGTCACGCTGAACAACGATACCCGGGTGGACCCGGAGTGGCTCGCAGAGCTCGTGCGCGCGGCGAATCCCGCGCGGATCGGAACCGTCGCCTCGAAACTCGTGTTCATGGACCGTCCGGGTGTCATCAATAGCGCAGGGATCCTGATCGCCCCCGACGGCAACGGCGTGGACCGGGGGTGGCTTCAGAAGGACGAGGGACAGTTCGATGACGCGGTGGACGTCTTCGGCGCATCCGCGGGGGCCGCCCTGTACCGGCGAGGGGCGCTCGAGGCCGTCGGCCTGTTCGACGGCGACTTCGTCGCGTACTTCGAGGATCTCGACCTCGCGTGGCGGCTGCGGCTTGCGGGCTGGGAGGGGCGCTTCGCGCCCCGCTCCGTCGTGCATCACAAGTACTCCGCGTCCGTTGGCTTCAAGTCCGCCTGGAAGACGTACCAGGGGGAACGGAACCGGATCTGGAACCTCGTGATGAACTACCCGTGGGCGTACGTCGCCGGAGGGGAGAGCTGGAACGCCGTGCGGCTCCTCGAGGCCCTTGCACGGAGGGGTCTCGGCCGACGGGCGGCGGGCGCAGAGGCCGGGCCCGGGTTCCGCGAACTCGTCGATGCGCGTGTCCGGGGGCGGCTCGACGCCTACGCGGGCCTCCGCGGAGCCCTGGCGAAGCGCCGCTCGCGCGCCGGGTACCGGAAGGTCGGCGCCCGTTCGGTCGGGCAGTGGCTCCGGAAGTACGGCGCGGCGATCCGGGACATGCCGCGGGATTGAGGCGTCACGGTCGCGGCGGGGCGGGGAAGCACGCCGCGCACACGGGGTCGATGTCCCCGAGTTTCTTGTGGTACTCGCAGAACCGTGCGGTCTGCATGACGTTGAAGCAGAACTCGTTCAGGACGGCGATCTGCCTTGACTTCGACAGGCCGTCGTGGATCTGTTCTGCGAGCTCATGAACGAAGGTGTCGATCTCTGGGAAGCGCCGGAGGATGTCCTGATCCACCCCGCGGGTCTTCGTGTTGTAGTGGCTCACCGCGGCCTGGGTGATCCCCATGGCCCTGGCAACGTCGACCTGCTTCATCTGATACTTTCGGATGAGCCCCTGCGCGAGTTTCGCGCGAATCGCCGGGAGAAGCTTCGCGACGACGACTTCCTGCGGTTGGAGCATGGAGAGGGGTCAGTCCACCTGGCCGTGGAGGTCTAGATATTACGCCGTATTTAACCGTGACGACTTCTTGGTGCGCGATGAGACGGACGATGCGTCCCGCGTCCGGCGGAACCGCCTGCGTCTCACGCCTGAATGTCGCTGCGCCAGGAGTCGTCGGAGACCTCAAGGATCGGTGCCGACCTCGGAGCTTCCTCGGGTCGGAGCTGGAGCATCTCCCCGGGCCTCAGTGCGAGCGCTCGGTCCGCGATCGCCGCGAAATCGACGGCGAAGAAGACGACACCCAGGACTCTCGGAACGTCCTGGACCGTGAATTGCTCGCTCATGTCCGCACCAAGCGGAAAGAGGAACCGGTTCTACTAATATCTGACCACACTGGAAATTCCGTTAGGAATAGAGAGGAGGATCGCGAGGCACGGGGAGAGCCACCAGGGAGAATTGAACTCCCGACCTGCCGCTTACAAGGCGGCTGCTCTACCGGCTGAGCTATGGTGGCGCGTGGTGCCCATCGTCGCCAAGAGTAAAAGGGTTTCCCGGGGACGTGCACGGCGCGGGCACGAATCGGTCTCAAACGCGCGAACCTGGGGGAAGTCTTTATGCGGGCGCGCCCGCGTGCGCGCGAGCGAGTGACCGCGCTTCCGTGCCCGAACTGCGGTGCCGAGCTTTCCTTCCTCGAGCAGTACCGGCGGCACTTCTGCCACCGCTGCCAGCAGTACGCCCCGGAGGGGTATGGCGAACGCGGACCGGAGCGGTGTCCCGCGTGCGGCGGCATCCTGTCGTACATCGCCGCGTATGACCGCTTCTACTGCTACCGGGAGAACGCGTACGCGGTTCCAAAGACGCCGCCGAAGGAGACCCCGTCGCCCGCCCCGGCCTCGGAGCCTCTGGCGCAGCCGTCCGTCGAATCGCCCGCTCCCCCGGCGGTACCCGCTTCGACACCGGAGGTCGCACCGGTCCCAACGCCCGTCGGGCCTCGGGATGCCGCCCCGGCCTCGGCACCCTCTACCCCCGCGCCGATGACGGAGGAGAAGCAGCTCGAGGAGCTCGACGAGGAGCTCGATTCCGACGAACGTCCTCCGTTGAAGCGCGAGCACATCCTTGAGGCGAAAAAGCCATTCCTCATCGACCTGTGCAAGGCGTACGAACTCGATCCGTCCGGGACGAAGGAGCAACTCCGAGAACGGCTCCTCAGCTATCTCGAGGAGGAGGAGAGGAACACCGCTCCGACGGAGACGCCTCCACCGGTGATCCTCCCAGAGCCGCGCCCTGCGACACCGGGGGCCGTCCGACAGGAGGCGCCTCCTGAAGCGAAGCCCCGCCCCGAACCGCCTCGTGCAATCGAAGCCCCCGGTGCGTCCGGGGCGGCCCTGCTGCTTGTCCAGAAGCCCGAGGAGGCGAAGGACTGGGCGCCTGCACCTGCGGCGGAGCCTGCCCCGACGGCCGCATCCGCGGTCGTCCTCATCAGTCCGCTCCCGAGTCCCGCACCCGCGGCGACCCCCGCCGCCGAACTCGTCGCAGGGCCGGCGCTGGAGCCGTCCGCCGTGGCCGAGGCGCAGGAGGCTCCGAGGCCGCGCGAACCGGAAGTCCGCCGCGTCGAGCATCCATGCCCCACCTGCGGCCGCGAGCTCGACTACATCTCCCGGTACGACCGGTGGTACTGCCACATCTGCAGGGCGTACGCCCCGGCGTCCAGCATCAAGCACGCGTGCCCGAGCTGTGGAGCGACGCTTCGATGGATCGAGCAATACGATCGGTGGTGGTGCGACGCGTGCCGGCGGTACGGATCCGTGGACCTGCCCGCTCCGAGACCCGGATCCGTGTCGGAGGCGCAGGCCGTCACCGCGAGCACTGCCACGACGCCGGCGCCCGTCGCCGCGGTCCTGGCGGTCCCAGGGCACAAGCACCGGAGCCCGGTCGGGGGAATCGGTCTCATCGGCCTCGGCCTCGGCACGTGGCTCGCGTACGAGGTCCTCGTCGAGTTCCCGGTGTTCCTCGGGATGACGCCGATCGCAGCGATCCCACCCGACGTCGGGTTCCTCCTCCGGTTCTCCGGCTTTCTGTTCGTCGCCCTCGGGGCGATCACGGGTCTCGCCGCGGCGAAGAGCCACGCCTGAGAGACAAAGGTTTTTCCGCGCGTCGCCGTTCGAGCGCGGGCCCATGCGCCTCCAGCAGATCGTGAAGGACGAGCGAGTCCCTCGGTCGTTCGACCCCCGCGAGATCATCTCGACGTGGACGGAGAAGGACCTGCTCCGGGGGAAGGTCGCCGATGCCTGGGTGATCATCTTCCGAACGCGCGGCTGCTACTGGGCGCGTGCGAGCGGCTGCTCGATGTGCGGGTACGTGAACGACGTCGCCCAGGAGGTCTCCGCCGCGGACCTCATGCACCAGCTCGACTCGGTCCTGGCGCGGCACGCGGGCCAGCCGCTCGTCAAGGTGTACACGTCGGGGAACTTCTTCGACGACCATGAGGTGCCGCCGGACGTCCGCGCGCGGATCCTGAGGGAGCTCGGGGACCGCTGCGACAAGGTGATCGTCGAGACCTTGAGCCACATGCTCCGCCGGGACCAGCTCGAGAATGCGATGTCGTTCGTCGACGCCCTCGAGGTCGCCTTTGGCCTCGAATCGACGAACGAACGGGTGCTGAGGCACAGCGTGAACAAGGTGTGGGGGCTCGCTGAGCATGCGAGAGCCGCGGCCCTGTGTCGCGAGCTCGGCGCGACGGTGAAGACATACCTCCTGGTGAAGCCCGCGTTCCTCACCGAGCGCGAAGCGATCGAGGACGCCGTCGCGTCGGGGCACGCGGCGGACCCGCACAGCGACACGATCTCGTTCAACCCGGTGAACGTGCAGGGGCGCACGCTCGTCGACCGCCTGTTCCGGCGCGGGGAATACCGGCCGCCTTGGCTCTGGTCCGTCGTCGAGGTCCTCGAACGCACGCGGGACCTCAGCGCCCAGGTGAAGAGCCACCCGACCGGGGGCGGGAAGGCGCGGGGGGCGCACAACTGCGGCTCGTGCGACCGCCGGGCGATCGACGCGATCGAGGAGTTCAGCCTCGGCCTGCGCCGCGACTTCGGGGATCTCGACTGCGAATGCCGCGACGTGTGGCGGGCGTACGCCGACGTGCAGGAGTTCATGCTCACGTCCGCGGATCCTCTCGCCCTCATCCCCGACTGACGCGGTCGCAACGTTATTAGCAGATCCAGGGATGAAGGGCGAGGTCACCATGCGGGCGTACGAGATCAAGCGGGGCTGGGCGAAGAACCTCGAAGGGGACAGGCTCCGGTCAATCGCCGCGGAGACGTTCGGGTCCGCGTCCACGGACGGGGGCAAGGTCGTAGTCGCCTTCGGCGCGATCGAGCGCCTCGTCTCATGGACGGATGGCAAGAGCCTCTTCGTGGACATCACGATGAGGTCCGGCGTCCCCGACGACGTCGCAACGGACACGATCACGCGCAACAACCGCTTCCTCGAAGCGGCGACCGGATACAACGCGAAGGAGCGCGGCAAGAGGCTCCAAGCGAAAGCGAAGGAAGGCAAGGTCTGAGGGCTCTTCCGGTGCCGCGTCGAGCCCATGACAAGGCGGACGGGACACGATGCGCGTCTCGTCACTCGACGCGGGGCGATCGAGGCGGGGAGAGCTCGCTCAGAGATCGATGATCTCTTCGTGGACCTGCAGGCCCTTCCCCCGGAGCCGTTCCAGGAACCGATCCGGAGCAAGCTGCTCCGGGATCACGAGACCCCTCTCCCGGATCTCCCCGTCCAAGAGCATCTCGGTCGCGACCGCACCTCCCGTGCCGACCATGTACGCGGTCGCGTTCGTGCCGTGGCCGGCGTACGCCTCTGCGTATGAAATGCCCGACCATGTCCGCACCATCTTCCTGCGGCCGACCTTCAGGCCCGTCACCTCGACGACACAGTAGGCGTGGCCACGGATGCGGCCCAGGAGGTCGACGGGCGCGGGGAGTGCCGCGGCGATGACGTCCAGGGGCCGGACCCGGGCGCCCCGGACGTCCACGGGATCGTGTCGAAGGAGACCGAGCTTCCGGAGCCAGGTGGCGGCCTCGACCCATGCGCGGTCGATGTGGATGCTGAACGACGCCTTCTTCAGGGTCTTGATGCCCATCGGCAGGAAGTACGTCTCGTCGTGGTTCGTCTTGTAGACCGTGAGGGGGCCGACCGGTTCCGGGAAGTCGTAGGTCTGGCTCTCGCTCAGGGGCGGCACGAACGTGATCCGGCCGTCGGCGAAGACCGCGGCGGGTACGCTCATCTCGTCGAGCAGGTCGACGGGCGACCAGACCGAGAACAGCTCCAGTCCTTCGACCGCCGCGGTATCCCCGTCGAAGACGTGGGCTTCGTCCGCCCGGTCGAGCCGGCTCGCTCCGTGCATCGCGAACACGTCGGAGATTCCAGGTTCCTGACCCATCCCGACGAGGCCGGCGATCCCTGCATCGGAACACATCCTCGAGGCGGCGTCGAACTCCGGCCCCGTGCCGTCGACGGCATCCCGAAGTCCACGTAGTCCGTCCCGACCTTCGCGGCGATGTCGAGCGCCAGACGATTGAGCCGCCACGGCATCGTGGCGACGACGACGTCGCATGCGGAGATGAGACCCCGGAGGGCTTCCGAGTCCGTGCCGTCTACCGAGTGCACGTGGGCTTTCCCGCCGGGGACCCGGGAGGCCAGCCGCTCCGCGGCGTCCGTCCTCCGGTCCGCGAGGATAATCCGGTCGACCTTCGGATGCTTCGCGAGGTGCTCCGCGCACACGAGCCCGCACACGCCGCAACCCAGCTGGACGACGTCCATGGTATCCCGGAATCCTGCGGACGGCGGGGCCTTCGCGTCCGGCTCAGTCCTGGACCGATTGGCGGCAATCCCGGTAATCTACTTAAGGGCTCCACATGCGGAATGGAAGGCCCGACGGACGAAGATGGCTGTGCGCATCGCAACCGCAGCCGTCGAGAAGCGCGGGTCGGCGCTCCCGCTCACCCTCGAAGGAAATGGAAAAGGAATTGAGGGAACGCCTCCGGCCTACAGGCCGAAGAGCGCTCCAAGGCCCGCAGCGGCCTCTTCCTCCGAGACCTTCTCCTCTTCCTTCTTCTCTTCTTTCTTCTTCTCGTCCTTCTTCTCGGCTGCGGGTGCGGCCGCGGGCGCGGCGGCGGGCATCGCGACGGCGGCCTTCAACGCCTCGTCGATGTTCACGCCCTCCAGCGCGGCGGTCAGTGCCTTCACGCGCGTCTCGTCGACCTTCACGCCCGCGGCGGTGAGGACCTTCTTCAGACCCTCCTCGTTCACGGGCTTGCCGGCCGCGTGCAGGACCAGCGCCCCATACACGTACTCCATTCGTTGTCACCTCCTTTTCCGTTCGTTGACTCGAGTTACCCTCCGAGTGCCTTCTTGAGATCTTCGTCCGCGGCCTCCGGCGCGCGGCTCGCGAGCGCGAGCGCGTGCGCGTGCGCCTTGGCGAGGATGAACGCGAGCGAAACTTTCGTCGGGAACCCGGACTCGACCGCGAGGGCGAGCGCCTTCGCGTGCGCGAGGGAAAGCAGCGGGCGAATCGTCGCCGCCGTCGGGTACCCGACGGACAGCGATAGGCTGAACGCCTCCCGCGCCGCCCGGGAGAGCTGGGCGCGGACGACGGTCTCGTCCACGGCGAGCGCGTCCCGCCGGAAGACAGTGCCCGCCTCGTATGCGCCCCGAAGGTCGAGGCCGACCGTGAGGGGGAAGATCTCGAGCCGGGTGAGGGCGTGGGCGACCTCTCGCGGGATCCGCTCGCCCGCCTTGACCATGAGCTTGTCCTTCTTGATCACGACCTTCCCGCGCTCGATCGCCGCGGGCACGCCGGCCTTCTGGAGCTCCCCCACGACCGGGCCGGGCTTGAACGGGGTCTCACCCTCCCGGACCCACAGGTCCTCGGGGGCGACCTCCCCGCCCCTCGCGGGGGCCTTCGTCTTCGTCGCCTCGAGCTCCTTGAACAGCCGGAACGGGTTCATCTCCGCAGTGAGCACGGCGGTCTGCCCATCGATCGCGTCGACGAGCTGGTCCAAGTGCGGCTTCCTCGCCGCCGCCTCCTTGAGGGCGAGCATCAGCAGGCTGTTCTTAGACACGGTGATCGTCGCGCGGCCGTGGAGCTTCCGACGGATCGCCTGGAACTGCGGGGCGGGGATGCCCTGGATGTTCGCGATCCCGACGACCTTCGAGTCCGCGAGGCGCTTGACGAGGTCCGCGACGGCCTCCTTCTTGTACGGAGCGACATGCGCCATCGTCGTCCCTCACAGATACCTCACGGCGGGGCCCATCGTCGTCTTCACGAATGCGGACTGGATGTTGAAGCGCCCGCGCTCGAGCTTGCCCATCAAGCGGCGCATGAGAAAGTCGAGGTTCTCCGCGATGTCCTCCGCGGCCATGTCTCGCGTCCCGATTGGCGCGTGGAACGTCCGCCGGTCCTTCGATCGCACACGGACCGTGTTCCGCATCGCGTTGATCATGTTCGTCGGGTCCGACGTCGGCGGGACGGGACGTGGCATCCGCCCGCGTGGGCCGAGGACGATCCCGAGCCGCTTGCCGATCACGGGCATGAGGGGCGCCTCCGCGACGAAGAAGTCGTATTCCGAGGCGAGCCTCCGGGCCTTCGCGCGGTCCGAGGCGTACTCCTCAATCTCCTGCGGCTGGATCACGAGGTCCGCGGCCGCCCTCGCCTTCAGCGCGAGCTCCCCGGACGCGAACACGCACACCCGGACAGTCTTGCCGCGGCCTTTCGGAAGCACGACCTCATCGTCAATCCGGTTCTTCGGGACAGAAAGGTCGACGTCCTTGAGGTTGACCGCGATCTCGACGGATTCCTTGAACCCCCGAGGCTTCGCGGCCTCGAGGGCCTTCTTCACCGCGTCGATCGATCGCTTCTCCGCCAAGGGGACTCGCCTCCTGCAGTGCAATCAGCCAGGGACGCGGCCTCCTGCAAGGGGAAGCCGTCGAAAGAGAGGGTCCTACATAAGGCTTGCGAAGTGCAGACCGCCTCCAGCGGACCGCGGGAACCTGGGGACGGCCGAGCGGTCCGTCGTACAACAGATACCGCAGGCTCATGCGTCCGGGGCGGACATCCCGACGCACGGACGAGGCCGGCCCCGGAACCGCCGCGAGCCCGGGAGGGCGGGAGTCACCCGGCGAGGGCCTTGTCGAACTTCCCCGCGCGGATCTCCTTCGACGCCTCCTTCGCGGGCTTGCCTTCGACGGTGACGCCCATCGACACGCAGGTGCCGACGACCTCGAGGACGCGGACCTTCAGGGACGTCCCCTGCATCGCCTCCGCCTTCATTTTCGCGATCCGGATCGCGGCCTGCAGGGAGAGGTTCCCGACGCGCGTCTTGCCCGCGTCGCCCGAGCCCTTCTCGACCCCGAGTTCCTTGAGCACGAGGGCAGACGTCGGCGGCGTGCCGACCTCGATCGTGTACCCTTTCGTCTTCGGGTCGATGAGGAGGGTGACGGGGACCTTCATCCCCTCGAACGCTTTCGTCTTCTCGTTGATCGCCTTCAGGACCTCGACGATGTTCAGCCCGAGGGGCCCGAGGGCGGGGCCCAGGGGTGGACCCGGCGTTGCCTTGCCTCCGTCGACGAGGACCTGGAGTCTCTCGGTCACACGTGGAACCTCGGTGCGGCGCCCCGAGCTTCCGGAGCGAGATAAAGGTTTCGACCCACCCCACCAAGCCGCGGATCCCACAGCAGCGGGGGACGACGCCGTCAGCCCCGCTTCTCGGCGACGGTGAATCCGTTGTTGTGGAAGTACCGGTACACCTCGATGTCCGAGC
Source organism: Euryarchaeota archaeon RBG_16_67_27 (assembly GCA_001800745.1). GTDB lineage: Archaea > Thermoplasmatota > Thermoplasmata > RBG-16-68-12 > RBG-16-68-12 > RBG-16-68-12. Next base: position 23,286 of record MGVZ01000029.1, on the reverse strand, counting down.
GCCCGCGGAAGTACGACTCCACCGCGCGCCAGACCTCGGGATGGCTCGTCGTGTCGTGGAGCGTGATCACGCCGCCGGGCACGACGAACGGCTCGAACTTCCGGAGCTCTTCGAGCGTGTGCTCGTACCGGTGGGAGGTGTCGATGAAGAGGTGGTCGATCGGGTCCCGCCACGGGAGCCCGAGGTCGTCGGAAAGGAGGAACGTCCAGTGCGGAGCGAGACCCGCGGCCTTCACGCGTGCGGTCGCCTCAGGGCACGGCTCGATGTCCACGCTCGTCACACGCCCGCCGATCGCCTTCGCGGCCAGGAGGAGCGCGAGCGTGGAGTCTCCCGACCGCGTCCCGAGCTCGAGGACCCGCGGACGCGGGCCGTCCCGCGTGAGCCGGAAGAGGGTCGGCAGGTGCGCGTAGATGTCCCCGGGCTCCACGAGCATTCGATCGAGGTCCGACAGGCTCGCGCGGTCTTGCGGGAAAAGGAGCATCGGCTCGACCTTCGCGAGGAGCCGGAAGGCGCGGAAGTGCTCGGGCCCGAGCAGGAACGCCTGGATCGCGGCGCGCAGCCCGGACGGCCCCACGGCGTCGAGGGCAGCGCGGATCCGCGCGCCGAGACGAAGGCCTCCGGGAAGGGGACCCATTGGCGTGTCCACGGGGTGGGGAACGGACGACGCGGACATAATCCATTCGCAGGCCCCCGTGGGGTATGCCTTTTCTTGCGAGACGCGATGACGTCCCCGTGGCCACGCTCGTCCCGCCTCGGGTCGGCGCGATCGCGGGCCTGACGGCCGGGGTCCTCTGGATCTCCCTCTTCGTCGTGGGCGTCGCCCTCTATCCGGGCTATGGGGTCACGGCGCACTGGGTGAGCGACCTCGGGCATCCCGCGGCGCCGGCCCCCTGGACCCTGAACGCCGCCTGCATCCTCGCGGGCCTCCTCTTCCTCCCGTTCGCCGTCGCGCTGGGCCAGGCCGTCGGAGGACGCACGGGGACCGCGGGCGTCTCTGTCCTCCTTGTCGCGGAGGCGTTCCTGATCGGCGTTGGCGTGTTCCCGGAGGAGTCCCCGAACAACATGCACGGGATCGTGTCGATCGGGTTCTTCCTCTCCCTGACCGCCACGGTCGCCCTGTACGCCATGCCGCTGTACCGGTCCCGGATCTTCGGCCGCGTCTCCGGCGTCCTCTCCGTCGTGACGCTCGCGATCGCGGTCGTCTTCATCGTGACGTACACGGGAATCCTGCCGAACGTCGAGCTCGCGAAGGCGACGGAGCACGCGACGATCTTCAGCGCCCTCGCATGGGCCGTTTGGAACGGCGTGCGGCTCTACACGAATGGGACGACCGCCGCGCCCCCGTGAGCCGGGCTACTTCTCCTCTTCCTTCTGCAGGACCCGCACGTGGTCTCCCCGGACGGTCACGGGGATCCGCACCATCGCCTCGAACAGCTCGACAGTGATCTCCTCCTTCGTCTCGTCGATCTTCTGCACGCGGGCCTTCTCGCCCTTGAACGGCCCGGCGACGAGCTCGACGATGTCGCCTTCCATGATCCCGCTCACGATCGGCTTCGGGGCGAGGTACAGGTCGATGTCGGAGAACGCGATCGTCTTCTCCTCGCCGCGTCCCTTCACGACCCCGCGGGCCCGCCGGACCCCCCGGACGAGTTCCTCGAGCCGGTCCGGGTTCATCGACTCGACGAACACGTACCCGCGCAGGTTCGCGGGCGCGAGGATCGCGAAGATTCCGAGGTCCTTCGCCTTCGCCCGCGCGAAGATCGAATCTGCGACCGCGCGCTCGTGGCCGATCGACGACTTCACGGCGACGACGGCCTGTCGCGCGGTGAACGACAACGTCTTCGCGTCGAAGGCGGTCGGGTCGCCACGGGAGATCGCGTTCACGACGACGTTGAGCCGGTCCCCGAACCGCGCGCCTTTCGGGCAGGTGATTGTGAGGGTGATCTCCCGCTGCCCCTCGGGGATGAGCATGAACTCCTTCTCCGTCACCTTGGTGAAAGTGATGTCCCACACCTTCTCCTCGATGCCCCAGACCTTGATGATCCACTCCGGCGGCTCGGGGACCTCCGAGTTGTACACGAGGTCGAGCCGGAAGACGATCGCGTCGTCCTCCGTGCCCGTGTTCGTCACCACGACGGCGTAGTCCTTCGCCTGCCCCGCGGTGAGGGAGACTTTCTCCTCCGCGAGCTCGAGCTTCACGCCGTACCGGCCCGGGGCCGGGCGCTCCTCCGGCTTCGGCTCCGGCTTCGTTGGCGGGGTCTTCGCGAGGTCATCGAGGAGTCCCATGCGTGCACCTCAGGAGAAGAGGGCGCGGAACCAATCCGGTCCGTACCGCATCGCCCAGTAGATGAGGAACCCGACGAACCCGATCGCGGCGATCCCGAGACTCGTGATCAGGACGACCTTCGAGTACTCGTCGGAGGTCGGCCTGCGGGCCATCTTCAGGATCCGGCCGTACTTGCCCTTCCCGAGACGCTTCGTGCGCTCCTCGATCCGACGTTGGACCTCCCAGCCCTTGTCGAGGATCTCTGCCATGTCGCGTACCTCAGCGCACGATGTCCACGCCGACCTCGCGCCCGCGGAGGTGCTCCCCGGGGCCGAGGATCTGCTTCGAGCGGACGCCGGTCAGGATCAGCATGACCCGGAGCTTGTGCTGCACGCCCGGGTCGACGGCCGCGCCCCAGATGATCCGCGCGTTCGGGCTGATTCGGCCTTGGACGATCTCCGCGACCTTCTCCGCCTCAGAGACGGACATGTCGTTCCCGCCCGTGACGTTCACGAGGGCGCCCGTCGCCGCGGACACGTCGACGTCGATGAGCGGGGAGTTGATCGCGGCCTCGATCGCCTCCTCCGCGCGGTTCTCGCTGTCGCTCTCTCCGAGCCCGATCATCGCGACGCCGCCGCCCTTCATGATTGTCCTGATGTCGTTGAAGTCGAGGTTCACGAGACCGGGCTTCGTGATGACCTCCGTGATCCCTTTGATCGCGCGCATGAGGACGTCGTCTGCGACCTTGAACGCCTGGTTCAGGGCGAGGCGCGGGACGATTTCGAGGAGCTTGTCGTTCGGAATCACGACCACGGTGTCCGCGAAGTTCCGGAGCTTCTCGAGCCCGTACTCCGCGTTCTCCGCCCGGATCGCTCCCTCCGCGCGGAAGGGGAAGGTGCAGATCGCGATCGTCAGCGCGCCGGCCTCCTTCGAGAGCTGAGCGACGATCGGCCCGCCGCCCGTGCCCGTGCCGCCGCCGAGGCCGCAGGTGATGAAGACCATGTCCGCGCCGTGGAGGACCGCGCGGAGCTCGTCGGACGCCTCCCGTGCCGCTTCCTCGCCGACCTGGGGCAGCGCCCCGGCGCCGAGGCCGCGCGTCGTGCGCCGGCCGAGGAGCACCTTGTGCGGCGAGCGGATCGTGAGGAGGTGCTGCGCATCCGTGTTGCATGCGAACAGCTCCGCACCGACGATGCCGGCCTCGACGAGCCGGTCGATCGTGTTCGAGCCGCCGCCGCCGATCCCGATGATCTTGATGTTCGTCCGGAGGCTTGCGAGGATGCGCTCGAGCTCGGCATCCTCCGTGGTGATCCCCACGCGGGCCGTCGGGGCGTCCGGCACGCGGGCCTCGTCCCCGGCGCGGGTGACGACTTCCCTCACGATGGAATCCATGGTCCGGCCTCCGGCTGCCGAACTGCGGGGTCGGAACAGCCGTGGGTGCGACGTAAAGGAGGGGCGTAGATAAAGGTTTCCGGACGCACGGCGTGCGTCACGGGTTTCCCCGCCCCGGCCTCAGCGGATGACGTCCACGCCGACGCGGGCGCGCTCCTCCGCGGGGTCCCGCCGGCCGACGATCTGCTTCGAGCGGACGCCCGTCGCAACGAGCATCACGCGGAGCGTGTGCTCGAGGGTCGGGTCCACGGTCGCGCCCCAGATGATCCGCGCGGTCGGGGAGACCTTCTCCTGGACGACCTCGGCGACGCGCTCCGCCTCGGAGATCGTCATGTCGTTCCCGCCCGTCACGTTGATGAGGACGCCGTGGGCCGAGGACACGTCGACCTCGAGGAGCGGGGAGTTGATCGCCTCCTCGATTGCCTCGACGGCGCGGTTCTCGCCCATCGCCTGGCTCTCTCCGAGTCCGATCATCGCGACGCCGCCGCCCTTCATGATCGTCTTCACGTCGTTGAAGTCGAGGTTCACGAGGCCGGGCTTCGTGATAATCTCGGTGAGGCCCTTGATCGAGCGCATGAGGACCTCGTCCGCGAACTTGAACGCGAGGTTCAGGGACATCCGCGGCACGAGGTCGAGGAGCTTGTCGTTCGGGATCGTGATCACGGTGTCCGCCGCGTCCCGGAGACGCTCGAGGCCCCACTCCGCGCTCTCCATGCGGAGCTTCCCCTCGCCGCGGAACGGCAGGGTGACGACGGCGATCGTGAGGGCGCCCATCTCCTTCGCCAGGCGCGCGACGTAGCCGCTCCCGCCCGTCCCCGTCCCGCCACCGAGGCCGCAGGTGACGAAGACGATGTCGGAGCCATGGAGGAGCTGGCGGAGCTCCTCCTCGGCCTCCCGCGCGGCCTCCTCGCCGATCTGGGGCAGCGCCCCGGCGCCGAGGCCTTTCGTGATCCGCCGCCCGAGGAGGACCTTCTTCGGGGAGGTGATGTGGAGGAGATGCTGGGCGTCCGTGTTCGCCGCGTAGAGGTCGGCCCCGACGATTCCCTCGTTGAAGATTCGCGCGATCGTGTTGCACCCGCCGCCGCCGATGCCGACGATCTTGATGTTCGTCCGCATCTTGCTGAGCATCTCTTCGAGTTCCGAGTCGACCCGAGTGTCCTCAAAGGCAGGGGCGCTCCCCTCCCTCGCGAGCACGTCCTCTAGCATCGAGTTCATCGCGTCACCAACATCGCGGCGGTCATCCCATCCCGCAAAGTGGAGCCTCGTATCCGGCGCACGCTATTTAAAAGTGTCTGACGAACGTCCGCCGATTTGACAAAGGCGGGGCGCCCGCGCGTCAGCGACCGAGCGCCGGCGCGGCCGCCTTCCGTACACGCGCCACGGCCTCGGGAGGGCACGCGACCATGAGGACCCAGTCGACGACCTGCCGGGTCTGGAGGGCGCGGCCGAGCGTGGAGACCTTGGAGAACGGGCGGGCCTTGCCATCCTCGAGGATCGCGACCTCGGTCTTCGCGATCCGGGGCTCGCTCACGAGGAGCTCCGGGAGGGGCACGTCGACGATGACCTGGCCGGGCTCGAGCCCCGCGCGCCGCGCGATCCGGTCTTCCACGCGACGCCGGTGGGCCGCATCTTTGAACGCGGCAAACGTGTCGCGCATGGGCTCCGTGAGGCCGTCCCAGTCGAACGAGACCGCGCGCTTGTACAGCTTCCGGAACTTCACGCGGAGCGCGATCTCTCTCTGGAAGGCGCCCTGGTCCGCGAGCCACGAGAGGAGCTCGGCGTCGACCATCTTCTGGATCGCGGCGATCGGCGCGTCGGAGCGCTCGACGGCGCGGGCGACCATCTCCTCCGCGATCCGCACGGTCTTGTGGAAGTACACGCTCGAATACATGAGGCCGCGGGCGACGAGCATCCCCTCGAGGGCCGGGAGGCCCTTCCGGTCAAGGGCGAGGGAGCCGCGGTGCACGCGGAGGGTCTGCAGGATCCGCGCGACGTCGATCATCCCGTGCGCGGCGCCGGTGTAGTGCGCGTCCCGCATGAGGTAGTCGATCTGGTCCGCGTCCATCGGACTGTGGATGATCTCTGCGAGGTACTGCTTCCCCGCCCCCCGCGGCCGCGAAGCGAAGAGGTCCGGAGCCGCGTCTGCGGGACCGCGGATAAGCGCGGCGACTGCATCCGGCTTGACGGCGTGCCGCGCGAGGACCTCGTGGATCCGCGGGACGTCCGGGAACCCCTTCCGCTCGTCCGGCACGACGTTGTCGTCCTTGCCCGTGATGATCCGCTGGGTCAGATCCATGTGGTCGACCGCGAGCTCGCGGCTCAGGACGTGCTCAAGGGTGTGGGAGAACGGGCCGTGCCCGACGTCGTGGAGGAGCCCCGCTGCCTGGACGAGCTTCCGCTCTTCCTCCGGGAGGCCAAGGACGCGGGCCATCTCCGAGGCGACGTGCCCGACGCCGAGGCAGTGCTCGACGCGGCTGTGGTTCGCGCCCGGGAACACGAGGTATGTGAGGCCGAGCTGCCGGATCGAGTTCAGCCGCTGGATCTCGAGGGTCTCCAGGAGGTCGAGGGTGAGGGGCTCGAGACGCACGGTCCCGTGGACCGTGTCCGTGATCGTCTTTGCTCCCGAGGCCGACACGCGCGCGCAAGCGGGCCCGCGCCATAAAAAGGTTCTTTGAGATTGTACGATGCACGTTGCGTCAATTCCCGCTTCACGCGCGTGCGGGAAAAAGGTTCAATTACCAAGGCCCGGATGGGTCCGCGGAGCCGGGGTGACAGAGCGGCTAATGTGACCGACTGCAGATCGGTTTCCAGGGGGTTCGACTCCCTCCCCCGGCATTCCGCCTCCTGCGGGTGCTCCTAGAGGACGTGCGGTCTCCGTCTCCCGCGGAGCCACACGAGGACCACGAGGCCCGTCCAGCCGAGGATCGCCGCCCAGAGCACCGCGCCCCATGCCCCGGTCGAAACGGCGGCCGCGAGCGCTGCGAGGGGCATGAGGAGGACCCAGGTAAGGTAGAACACGACGACGAACCGCTGGTCGCGGGTGAGGAACATCGCGAAGGCGCATCGGAACGCGGGCCGAAGAAGTTGTCGCCGTGCACGCGCCTGCGACTATGATCCCGCGCGCACGTTCTTATAGCGTCCCTCCTATGCTTCGGGGCCACGGAGGGGGACCCGCGGTGCGGTACTTCGAGAGCATCCTCGACACGATCGGGAACACCCCCCTCGTGAAGCTCCCGAAAATCATGGCGCACACGCAGGGGCTTGTCCTCGCGAAGCTGGAGATGTTCAACCCGGGCGGGAGCGTGAAAGACCGCATCGGGCAGCGGATGATCGAGGCCGCGGAGCGCGCGGGGTCCCTGAAGCCCGGCGGCACGGTCATCGAGCCGACGAGCGGGAACACGGGGATGGGCCTCGCGATGGTCGGGGCGATCAGGGGGTACCGCACCGTGTTCACGATGCCTGACAAGATGAGCCGGGAGAAGATCGACCTGCTCAAGGCGTTCGGCGCGCGGGTCGTCGTCACCCCGACCGCCGTCCCGCCGGACCATCCGGAGTCGTACTACAAGGTCGCGGAACGCATCCACAGGGAGACGCCGAACTCCGTCCTCCCGAACCAGTACGCGAACCAGGCGAACCCGCAGGCGCACTACGAGACGACGGGCCCGGAGATCTGGCGGGACACGGACGGGCGGGTGACGCACTTCGTGTGCGGCATGGGGACGGGCGGGACGATCAGCGGAGCGGGGAAGTTCCTCAAGGAGAGGAACCCAAAGGTCCGGGTCATCGGGGTGGACCCCCTGGGTTCCGTGCTCAAGGACTACTTCTACCGGAAGGAGATAACGAAAGCCCACACGTACAAGATCGAGGGGATCGGGGAGGACTTCATCCCGGAGACGATGTGGTTCGAGTTCGTGGACGAGGTCGTAAAGGTGAGCGACAAGGAGGCGTTCCTCATGGCGCGCCGCCTCGCGCGGGAGGAGGGGGTCCTCGCGGGGAGCTCGAGCGGGGCGGCCGTGGTCGCCGCGCTCCGGATCGCGGATACCCTGTCGCCGGAGGACGTCCTCGTCGTCCTGCTCCCGGACACGGGGTCCCGGTACCTCTCCAAAGCCCACAACGAGGAGTGGCTCAAGGAGCAGGGCTTCCTCGAGGAGCCCGTCGCGCCCCTGATGGCGATCCTCCGCGGGAAGGAGCGCGCGGTGTCCGGCGTGATCACCGTGGACATCGCCGCGAAGGTCCGGGAGGCCGTGGACCTCATGCGGCACTACAACGTCTCCCAGCTCCCCGTGATCGACACGGGGATCATGGTCGGCTCCCTGCGGGAGGAGGTCCTGATGAAGGCGCTCCTCGATAATCCGAAGATGTACGACGACTACGTCGCAAAGGTCATGGAGAAGCCGTTCCCGCTCGTCGAGCCCGGCGCGGACCTGGAGAGCGCGATCAAGTCCCTCCTCCGGGGGACGCCCGCCGTCGTCGTGGGGAAGGAGAACCGCCTCGAAGGGATCATCACGCGGATCGACGTGATCGAATACCTCGCGGGACGGGCGTAGGGACCATGTTTCTGTCCCAGGTAGGACATACCACGCAGACTCAATCGATTGGTCGAACATCCGACGGTTCGCGGGAACGTTCAGGCACTTGGCCGCGTTGACTCACCTGGGACAGAAGAACGCGGCACGCTAACGGGCAAACCTTTTACCCCCACGCCGAGACTCCCGCGCCGGCGATTCCCATGCGCTTTGCAACGAAGGCGATCCACGTCGGAAGCGAGCCTATGCCTCCGACGGGCACCGTAACCCCGCCGATCTACATGACCTCGACATACTCCCAGAAGGACCAGCAGACGTACGACTACGCCCGCGGGGTGAACCCGACGCGGGAGGCCCTGGAACGCAACCTCGCGTCCCTGGAGGACGCGACGCACGCCCTCGCGTTCTCGAGCGGGATGGGGGCGATCACGACCCTCACCACCCTCCTCAAGAAAGGGGACCACGTCGTCGTCACGGACGACTGCTACGGCGGCGTGCACCGGATCTTCACGCGGATCCTGAGCGCGTACGGGATCGAGTCGACCTTCGTCGACATGCGAGACCTCGTCGACGTCGAGGACGTGATGGGACCCGACACCCGCATGGTCTGGATCGAGTCCCCCACGAACCCGCTCCTGAAGGTCCTCGACCTCCGCGAGCTCGCGGTGATCGCGAAAGCGCACGAGGCGATCAGCGTGTGCGACAACACGTTCGCCTCGCCGGCCCTGCAGAACCCCCTGAAGTGGGGCGTCGACGTCGTCGTGCACAGCGCGACGAAGTACCTCGGCGGCCACGCGGACGTCCTCGGGGGCGCCCTCGTGCTGAACCGCGCGGACCTCTTCGATAGGCTCAAGTTCGCGCAGAACGCGATCGGAGCCGTCCCGAGCCCCTTCGACGCCTGGCTGATCCTTCGCGGGATCAAGACCCTCGACGTGCGGATCGAACGGCAGTGCGACAACGCGGCGGCGCTCGCGAAGCTCCTCCACGATCATCCGGCCGTCGCGAAGGTCCACTACCCTGGCCTGCCCGACGACGAGGGGCACCGGCTCGCCGCGAAGCAGATGCGGCGCTTCGGCGGCATGCTCAGCTTCGAGCTCAAGGACCCGCGCGGGGCGGTCGAGCGCCTGCGACGCGCCCAGGTCGTCCTCCTGGCGGAGAGCCTCGGCGGCGTCGAGAGCCTGATTGAGCACCCGTGGTCGATGACCCACGCGAGCGTGCCGCCGGAACAGCGGTCGCGCCAGGGAATCACGGAGGCCCTGGTCCGGATGTCCGTCGGCCTCGAGGACATCGACGACCTGACGGAGGACGTCGAGAGGATTCTCGCCTGACCTAGCGCGCGCCGTGTGCGGCCCGAGCCCGCGCCCTCGCCCCGGACGGGACCACGTGGAGGGTGAGTCCGACCGCGATGAGGGCGTACCCAGCGAACGCGGCGGCGGGCAGGAGGCCTCGGCCGACGGACCACGATCGCATGAACGCGTTCGGGTCTGGATGCTCGATGATCACCGCGCTCGTCACGGCCGCGACGGCGAAGAGGAGGAGGGCACCGAGGTCCGCGACGTGCCTCCCGCGAGGCTCGAGGTAGTTCGCGACTCGACCGAACAGGATCGCGTGGAGGACGAGGAGAGGGATGAACGTCCAGGGAACGAACGGGAACACAGTCACGTAGAGCACGAGGACTGAGGCGCCCGCCGAGCTGAACGCGTGGTACTGGAGCGGGAGGACCGCGAGTGGCGCGAGGGCGAGGAGGACCGCCGTGAGGAACGAGCGCCATGCAATCCGGGGGTTCGCGTCTCGCGGATGGCGCGCGCGGAGGCCGCGCAGCCCGTCCCACAACGACGGCCACGCGGCGACCTGGAGGAGAATCGCGATCCAGGCGGCGAGGAGGTCGACGTACATCGTACCGAGCCCGGGGAGGTACAGGCTCCGGCGACCGAGGCCGAACGAGAACCAGTAGACCGCGCCGCCGATCCCGAGGAGAAGCGCAGCCCGATGGAGGTCCCGGGCCCATGAGCGGGTCCGCGAGACCGTCCGCGGGTGGGGGAAGGGGCCCGCCATGGACAGGCTCCCATGGAACGGCATCGTCCATAAGGCTTCCGGGGCGAACGACCGCGCGTTCGGGGCCCGACCGTCGTGCGCGAACCCGATGAACCTTAATACCGGCCCCCCTCATGCGGCCCGCGCCGATGACGATCCGGGTGTACAACACACTCTCGCGGAGGAAGGAGGACTTCGTTCCCCTCCACGGCCGCCGCGTCTCGATGTTCGTCTGCGGCATCACGCCGTACGACGCGACGCACATCGGGCACGCGAAGACGTACGTCGCGTTCGACGTCGTCGCGCGGTACCTCCGGCGCAAGGGATACGACGTGTTCTACCTGCAGAACGTCACGGACATCGAGGACCGCCTCATCGACCGGATGCACAAGTCCGGCCGGAGCTGGAAGGACCTCGTGAAGGAGTTCGTCGGCGAGTACCTCGACGGGATGACGCGTCTCGCGTGCACCTCCGTGAACCTGTACGCGTACGCGACGGACTACATGCCGGAGATCCTCGAGCAGATCGAGGGGCTCATCGCGAAAGGGTTCGCGTACGCGGCCGAGGACGGCAGCGTGTACTACGACACGACGCGGTACCCGGACTGGGGGAAGCTCAGCGGCCAGAAGGTCGAGGAGCACATCGCGGGGGCGCGCGTCGCCGTGGATGAGCGCAAGCGCAACCCCGCGGACTTCGCGCTCTGGAAGGCGCAGAAGCCCGGCGAGCCGGCGTGGGACAGCCCCTGGGGCAAGGGCCGGCCCGGGTGGCACATCGAGGACACGGCGATCACGGTCCGGCATTTCGGGCCGCGGTACGACATCCACGGCGGCGCGACGGAGCTCATGTTCCCCCACCACGAGGCCGAGATCGCGCAGGCGGAGGCGTTCACGGGCGTCAAGCCGTTCGTCAACGTGTGGATGCACGGCGGGATGCTCATGGTGAGCGGGGAGGAGATGCACAAGTCCCTCGGCAACTTCTGGGCGCTGAAGGACGCGCTCGCACGCTGGGAGCCCGAGGTCCTGCGGTTCTTCTACCTGAACGCGCACTACCGCTCCCCCATTGACTTCGCCCCCGAGCTCGTCGACGAGGCGGGCCGCTCGTACGCGCGCCTCCGCGAGACCGTCCGGACGATCGACGCCGAGCGCCGCCGGACGCCCGACGCGGGATCCGCGGACGCCGCCCTCCGCGCCGCGACGGCGACGGCGCTCGAGGCGTTCGACGCCGCGATGGCGGACGACTTCAACACGCGGGAGGCGATCGCGGCAATCTTCGAGTACGCGCGGAGCGTCAACAAGGCGGTCGAAGTCGGCACGGGCCGCGTCGCGCTCGACGAGGCCGCGACCGCGTTCGCGAGGTTCGGCGAGGTCCTCGGCCTGTTCGCCCGCGCGAGTGCGGACGACGCCGTCGTGGAGGGCCTGATGGACCTCCTCGTCCGCCTCCGCGAGGACGCGCGGAAGCGGAAGGACTTCGCGACGGCGGACGGGATCCGCGAGGGCCTCGCAAAGCTCGGGATCGTGCTCGAAGACACCCGCGACGGGGTGCGCTGGAAGAGCGCCTGACGGCCAGTCGCTCGACGGGAAACGGAGGGGTCGGGTCGATCGGTCTCAGACGTGAGAACGGCCCGTGTGAACCTATTTAAATGAAAAGGTCCTGCACGGGCCCCTAAGCGTCGGACGGTTTTTCTCCATATAACAGCCTCCGAACGTTTATAAGCGACCTTCGCATACGCTGACCATCCCTCGGGGTGGGGTGCGAGAGACCCCGGAATCCGCGCTTGAGAAGGTCGCGAAATAGATGGCACAAGACGGCTCGGAATCGACCGCGTATGGCGCGGAACAGATCCAGGTTCTCGAGGGCCTCCAGGCGGTGCGCAAGCGGCCCGCCATGTACATCGGGAGTGTCGACGCGCGCGGCCTCCACCACCTCGTCCACGAGGTCGTCGACAACTCGATCGACGAGGCGATGGCCGGGTTCTGCAAGAACATCCACGTCACGCTCAACCCCGACGGCTCCGCGAGCGTCGCGGACGACGGACGCGGGATCCCCGTCGACGTCCATCCGAAGTACGGCGTGACCGCGATCGAACTCGTCCTCGGACGGATGCACAGCGGCGGTAAGTTCGAGCGGAAGCTGTACCGCGTGTCCGGCGGACTCCACGGCGTCGGCCTGAGCGTCGTGAACGGGCTGAGCGAATGGCTCGAAGCCCGCGTACGCCGGGACGGGAAGGAGGTCCGGATGCGCTTCGAGCGCGGGGAGAAGGCAACCGACCTCGAGGCCGTCGGCCCTGCGGACGGCACCGGCACGATCATCACGTTCAAGCCGGACGCGCAGATCTTCGAGACCCTCGAATTCGACTACGACAACCTCGCGGGCCGCCTGCGGGAGCTTGCGTTCCTCAACGCGGGCCTGCGGATCATCATCGTCGACAAGGCACACGGCCGCGGCGATGTCTTCCAGTTCGACGGTGGAATCTCCGAATACGTGAAGTGGATCAACCGCGCGAAGACCCCGCTCCACCCGAATCCGATCACGTTCACGAAGCAATCGAACAGCACCCTCGTCGAGGTCGCGATGCAATACAACGACGGATACAACGAGTCGATCTTCACGTTCGTGAACAACATCGACACCATCGAGGGCGGGACGCACCTCGTCGGGTTTAAGGCGGGCCTTGCGCGGGCGTTCAACAACTACGCGAAGGAGAACAAGTTCCTCAAGGCCGGCGCGAGTCTCGAAGGCGACGACGTCCGTGAGGGCCTCACCGCGATCCTGAGCCTTAAGATCCCCGAGCCGCAGTTCGAGGGCCAGACGAAGATGAAGCTCGGGAACTCCGAGGTCAAGGGGATCGTCGAGTCCGCGGTGTACGAGAAGCTCACGGAGTTTTTCAACGAGACGCCGAAGGTCGCGGAGACATGCATCGGAAAGGCCGTCCTCGCGTCGCAGGCGCGGGAGGCCGCGAGGAAGGCCCGCGAGCTCACGAGGCGCAAGGGGCTCCTCGAAGGGTTCAACCTCCCCGGGAAGCTTGCGGACTGCCAGGAGCGCGATCCGGCGAAATCGGAGATTTTCATCGTGGAGGGCCAGTCTGCGGGCGGCTCCGCGAAGCAGGCACGGCGGCGGGAGTTCCAGGCCGTGCTGCCGCTCCGCGGGAAGATCCTGAACGTCGAGAAGGCACGGCTCGACCAGATACTGAAGAACGAGGAGATCCGCACGCTCATCACCGCGATCGGCGGGGGGATCGGGGACGACTTCAACTTGGCCAGGGTGCGCTATCACCGCGTCGTGGCCGCGGCGGATGCGGACGTCGACGGCCAGCACATCACGACCCTCCTTCTCACTCTCTTCTTCCGGTACATGCGCCCGCTGATCGACGCAGGCTACGCGTACATCGCTCAGCCGCCCCTGTACAAGATCAAGAAGGGCAAGGACATCTTCTACGCGTACACGGAGAAACAACGGCAGGACTTCGCGACGCAGCTCGGGGACAAGGGCGTCACCTACCAGCGGTACAAGGGACTCGGCGAGATGAACGCGGAGGAGCTGTGGGAGACGACCCTGGACCCGGAGCGACGGGTCCTGAAGCAGGTCATAATCGAGGATGCCGCCGCGGCGGACGCCCTGTTTGCCGTGCTCATGGGCGAAGCCGTCGAGCCCCGGCGGCATTACATCCAGGAGCACGCGAAGGAAGTCGTGAACCTGGACATCTAGGTGGACGATGCCCGAGGAGACCCAGGAGCCGCACCGCCGCGTCGTCCCCCAGGCGATCGAGCAGGAGCTCCACCGGTCGTACATCGACTACGCGATGTCCGTGATCGTCGGGCGCGCGCTGCCCGACGCCCGGGACGGCCTCAAGCCCGTCCAGCGGCGGATCCTGTTCGCGATGAACGAGCTCGGGATGGGCGCAGGAAGCGCGTACAAGAAGGCGGCGCGCGTCGTCGGAGAAACTCTTGGAAAACTCCACCCACACGGTGACCTCGCGGTCTACGACGCCCTCGCGCGCATGGTCCAGGACTTCTCCCTCCGTTATCCGCTCATCCAGGGCCAGGGGAACTGGGGCAGCACGGAGGACGAGCCCGCGGCGATGCGATACACGGAGTGCCGCCTCGCGAGGACCGCAGAGGCAATGCTCGAGGACCTGGAGAAGGACACCGTCGACTGGATGGACAACTTCGACGGGACCCTCAAGGAGCCGACGGTCCTGCCGTCGAAGTTTCCCAATCTCCTCGTGAACGGCTCGAGCGGCATCGCGGTGGGCATGGCGACGAACATCCCGCCCCACAACCTCTCCGAGGTCGTCGACGCGCTCACGGTCCTCATCGACAACCCGAACGCGGAACTCATCGACCTGTACAATCCTGAGACGGGGCCGATCCGGGGACCGGATTTCCCGACGGGCGGGATCCTTTACGGCATCGAGGGGGTCACGGAGGCGTACAAGGTCGGCCGCGGGCTAATCTCGATCCGCGCGAAGGCTCACTTCGAGGAGGCGGGCCGCGACAAGGCCCGGATCGTGATCACGGAGATCCCGTACATGGTGAACAAGGCGGCTCTGGTCGAGAGCATCGCCCTCCTCGTGAAATCGAAGAGGATCGAGGGTGTGACGGACCTGCGCGACGAGAGCGATCGCGACGGGATGCGGATCGTCCTCGAGCTCAAGCGGGATGCCCTCGAGGATGTCGTCCTCAACCAACTGTACCACCACACGCAGATGGAGACGACGTTCGGCGTGATCAACATCGCCCTCGTCGACGGAGCTCCGAGGACCCTGTCCTTGAAGGAGTCCCTCCAGGCGTACATCGACCACCGCGTCGTCGTCGTGCAGCGGCGCACGCAGTTCGACCTGAAGAAGGCGCGGGAGCGAGAGCATATCGTCGAAGGCCTGATCACAGCGGTCGACCACCTCGACGAGGTGATCCGCCTCATCCGCCACGCGCACGACGCGGAGGAGGCCCAGGGCGGCCTCATGACTCGGTACCTCCTGAGCGAGGGCCAGGCGAAGGCGATCCTGGCGATGACCCTCCGCCAGCTCACCGGACTCGAAATCGAGAAGCTCCGGCAGGAGCAGAGGGACCTCGCGGCGAAGATCGATGAGCTCGAAGGCATCCTCGCGTCGACGGAGAAGATCCTCGGGATCATCAAGACGGAACTCGCGGATCTCAAGGAAAGGTTCGGCGACGCGCGCCGGACGGCCGTCGAGGTCCACGCGTACGAGATGGAGGTCGAGGACCTCATCCCCGAGGAGGACGTCGTCGTGACGATCACGAACACGGGGTACATCAAGCGCACGCCCATGGGGACGTACCGCACGCAGCGGCGCGGGGGCAAGGGCGTCACGGGGATGGAGACGAAGGAGGAGGACTACGTCGTCGACCTGTTCACGGCGTCGACCCACGACTACATCCTGTTCTTCTCGAGCAAGGGCCAGTGCTACTGGCTGAAGACGTACAAGATCCCCGTCGGCTCGAGATACGCGAAGGGCAAGCCCGTCGTGAACCTCCTCCCGCGGCTCGCGGACGGGGAGAGGATCCAGGACATGATCCCCGTGCGAGACTTCGACCCGCTCCGCACGGTCGTGTTCGCGACAAAACGTGGAAGGACGAAGCAGACGCGGCTCGATGCGTTCAAGCGTCCGAACGTCCGCGGGATCCGCGCGATCGCCCTCGCGACCGACGACGAGCTCGTCGAGGCCCGGATCGCGGACGGGGACGAGCAGGTGATCCTCGCGAGCGCGAACGGGTACGCGAACCGCTTCGACCTTAAGGAGGTCCGGGTGATGGGGCGACCTGCCGCAGGCGTGCGCGGGATGCGGCTCCGGAAGGACGACCGCGTGGTGTCGATGGCTCTCGTGAAAAGCGAGGAGAAGGAGCTCCTGACAATGCTCGAGAGCGGCTACGGCAAGCGGACCCGGGCCGGCGAGTATCGGAAGACGCGGCGCGGGAGCCAGGGCGTCGTCACCACGAACATGAAGATCGCGCAGAGTCCGGTCGTCAGCGTTCTCGAGGTCGCATCCGATGACGAGATCCTCGTGACGACGGTGAACGGGATCGTGATCCGCTGCCCGGTCGAGGACATCCGGGAGACGGGTCGCGCCGCTCGCGGCGTGCGGATCCAGAAGCTCAACGAGGGCGACAAGGTCACCGCGGTCGTCCGCCTCGTCACCCCGGCGGAAGAGGACAAGACCGTCGGCGACGCGCCCGCGGGCGGTCAGCCGAACGCAGCCCAGTGAACGTCAATCCCGAGCCCGGGCTTCGACGGGGCGATGAGCTCCCCCTTCTCGAACCCGAGCCCGGTCGAAGGGTCGGACGCGAGGTTGAGCCAGGAGTCGAGGTCGAGCCACCGGACATTCTTCGACGCGAGGGCGAAGTGGAGGCCTGCGGCGATGGACAGCTGCGGCTCCCCCATGCAGCCGACCATCGTTGGGTACCCCGCGGACGCGCAGATCGTGTCGACGTCCGATGTTCGCGTGAGCCCGCCGTGCTTCATGAGCTTCAGGTTCACGGCCCGTGCGCAGTTCGACCAGCGAACCCTCTTCGCATCGTCCGGCGTGAGGACCATCTCGTCCGCCATGACGGGGATCGGGGAGGACTCCGCGAGCGTCCGCATGCCCTCGTAGTCCGTCCGGGGGACCGGCTGCTCGAAGATTGCGATGTCGAGATCCTTCGCCGCCCGCGCGAACGAGAGTGCCTGGCCCCATGCGTAGCCCTGGTTCCCGTCGACGCGGAGCTCGACCCTTGGACCGACGGCGGCCCGGATCGCCCGGAGGCGCTCGAGGTCCGATCGGGGGTCCGCCCCGACCTTGACCTTGAGGGACCGGAAGCCGTCCTTCACCCAGCGGCGCGCGCGCTCGACCGCAGGCGCGGTCGGCATGATCCCGATCGTCATGTCCGTCGCCATCCGGTCCCGGGTGCCGCCAAGGAACCGAAACAAGGGGACGCCCGCCTCCTGCGCGGCAAGGTCGTAGACCGCCATGTCGATCGCGGCCTTCGCGGATGGATTCCCGGGCACGATCTTGTCGAGCTTGTCCGCGAGCTCCCCGGGCTTGCGGAGCTCATGCCCGTCGAGGGCCCGGACGAACGCCGGCAGGACGTCCAGGACGGAGACCCTCGTCTCGCCGGTCACGTCCGTCGGTGCTGCGCATCCCTGGCCCACGAGGTCTCCTGCGTGGACCGCGACGAACACGTTCTCCGCGACGTCGGAAGATCCGCGGGCGATCGTGAACCGCTCCTTTCGCGGGATCTCGATCGAGACGAACTCGATCAGGCCGATGCGCATCGCCGCGGGAATCGCGAGGGCGGATATCAACCTGCAGCCCGGTCCCGCCGGGTCCGCTCGCGGGCCGCCCGGGTGCCGCGCTTCGCGACGACGGTCCGGTAGTGGCGGCAGAAGGCGGTGAAGGAGCACGATTCGCATCTCGGACCGACCGGGCGGCAGATGTCCTTCCCGAAGCGGATGAAGAGCTCGTTCACGTGGAGCCACCACGCCTTCGGGACGACGCGCATGAGGACCCTCTCCGTAGCCTCCGGGGCCTTCGTGCGTGCGAGCCCGAGCCGATTGCTCACCCGGTGCACGTGCGTGTCCGTCGGGATCCTCGGCTCCCCGAACCCATACACGAGGACGCAGTTCGCCGTCTTCGGTCCGACCTGGGGGAGGTCGAGCAATGCCTCGTACGACCGGGGGACGGCGCCGCCGTGGCGCTCGAGGATCACCCGGCTCACGTTCCCGATCTGCCTCGCCTTCTGGCGATAGAACCCCACGGGACGGATGAGGCGCTCCAGGTCCTCCGTGCGGGCTCCCGCGATCTCGGACGGCGTCGCGTACTTCGCGAAGAGCTGCGCGCTCGCCCGCTCCGTCATCTCGTCCCGCGTGCGCTGCGAGAGGACCGTCGAGATCAGGACGCGGAACGGGTCGTCCGTCTCCGCGACGAGCTTCGCGAGGGCGGTCTCGCCCTCGTGCAGGTCGCCTGACGGCAGGTACCGTCGGGAGAGGTCCTCAAGGATCGCCTCCACGCGGTCACGGGCGCGCGCCAAGGTGCTCGAGGGCCTCCCCCGCGGTGTAGATCGATCCCGTGATCAGGACGAGGTCGTCCGGACCCGCGGCCCGAATCACGGCGTCGACGGCGTCCCGGACCGCGGGCACCGCCTCGACGGGCGCGTACGGGCGGAACGCATCGGCGACCTCGTGCGCGGGGAACGCACGGTGGCTCCTCGGATGCGTCGCGACGACGCGAGCCGCGAGGGGGCCGAGGGATGCCGCCATGTCCCGGAGATCCTTGTCACTCAGAATCCCGACGACGAGGTGGAACCTCCGGCCGGGGAAGAGCTCCTCGAGGGCGTCGCGGAGCGCGCGGGCCGCAGGGCCGTTGTGGGCCCCGTCGACGATAACGAAGGGGCGCTCGCGGAGGACTTCGAGGCGCGCGGGCCACCGTGTCGCGGCGATCCCCTCCGCGACCGCGCGATCGGGCACGTCGTACCCCTCCCTCCGGAGCTCCGTGAGGGCCGCGACCGCGAGCCCGACGTTCTCCGCCTGGAACGACCCCAGGAGCGGGGTGTGGACCTCGAGGTCTGCGAAGTCGCCGCGGACCCGGATGCGCTGGCCGAGGAGGTCGTGGGACAGCCGCTCTACGCGGACGTCGCGCCCGACGACCGTGAGCGGCGCGTGGACCTCGCGGCACCGCGCCTCGATGACCGAGAGGACGTCCTGCGCGACGGTGACCGCGCGCGACGTCGGCTTGACGATGCCCGCCTTCTCCCGGGCGATCCGCTCTACGCTCCGTCCTAGGTGCTCCGTGTGTTCGAGGCCGACGCGCGTGATCACGGCGACGTCGGAGTCGATCACGTTCGTCGCGTCCATCCGGCCTCCCATCCCGACCTCGACGACGGCGAGATCGACCTCGCGGTCGCGGAAGTGCTGGAACGCGATCGCGGTCGTGACCTCGAAGAACGTCGGATGGTTCACGCGGTCGGCGCCCGCCATCGCCTGGATCGCGGGCTGCATGCCCGACCAGAGGCGCAGGATGTCCCCGTCGGGGATCGGCTCGCCGTCCACGCGGATCCGCTCGTTGAACCGCACGAGGTGCGGGGAGGTGTACAGTCCGACGTTGTAGCCCGCCTTCTGCAGGGCGGACGCCGCATACGCGCAGACGGACCCTTTCCCGTTCGTCCCGGTGACGTGGATCGTCCGGAGGCCGCGATGGGGATCGCCGACGAGAGACAGGAGCCGCAGGACGTTGTCGAGCCCGAGCTTGATCCCGAACCGCTCGAGCTTGTACAGGCTGTCCAGGGTCGCCTCGATATCCATGGGGGCGACCCGGGGCAAGCCAGGACGCACGGTTAAACGTTGGCCCGGGCGGGCCCGTCAGAACCCGAAGAAGGAGGGACGGAAGAGCCCGATCCCCGTGAGGACGAACCACACGGCCGTGAGCACGACCGCGAACAGCATCGGCCCGCGGCGCGCAGAGTCGGACAGGTCATCCCGCGACCCGGACACGAGGAACGCGACGGTCACGCTCAGGGCCACCGCCAGGTCGAGCAGGATCGTCGACACGCCGAAGAGGAGGCGGACCGTGTCTTGGTACGGGCTCGACGGGGACCCGCTCCCCGGCACGAGGTAGATCGCGTGGTACGCGGCGAGTCCCGCGAAGAGTGTGGCTCCGATGGCGACCGCCGAGAGGTTCGTGAGCATCGCGGCCGACGATCGCCTCGCGAGCGGCAGCGGAGGTGCGAGCGGCATGGGTGGCAGGGGCGGCGGCGTCGGAAACGGTTCCATGGACATCCTTCGCCCCCCGTAGGGCCTTGCCCACGAAAAGGGTTCCGTAACCGATCGGTGCCGTTCCGAAGGGACCAAAGTATAAATCGACCCCCACGAATCGTCGGGCGGATGCATCCTGCGGAGCGCCTCCGCGCGGCAAAGAGCCACAAGCTCGACGGGAAGACGGTCGTCCTCGGCATCACGGGGAGCATCGCTGCGGTCGAGACCGTGAAGCTCGCGCACGAGCTCATCCGCCACGGGGCCGACGTCCATGCGGTCCTCTCGAGGTCGGCCGTGGCCATCGTCCATCCGAACGCCCTTCGGTTCGCGACCGGGCACGACGTCGTCACGGAGCTCGACGGCTCGATGACCTACCTCCGCATGTGCGGCAAGGACGGCGAGGCGGACATCCTCCTCGTCGCCCCGTGCACGTCGAACACGATCGGGAAGATCGCGAACGGGATCGACGACACGACAGTGACGACGTACGCGGTGAACGCGCTGGGCTCCGGGATCCCGGTGCTCCTCGCGCCTGCAGCCCACGAGACGATGATGGAGAACCCGCTCGTCCAAGCGAACATCCGACGGCTCCGGGACCTCGGCGTGGAGTTCATCGAGCCGAGGAGGGAGGAGGACAAGGCGAAGATGGCGGACGTCGACGCGATCGTCGCCCGGGTGATCCGTCGCCTCGGGCCGCGAGACCTGGAGGGAAAGAGGGTCCTTGTGATTGCGGGGGCCACCGTCGAGCCCATCGACGACATCCGCGTCGTCACGAACCGCTCGACGGGCGGCACAGGGATCGAACTCGCTCGGGCGGCGTACGAACTCGGGGGCGATGTCGAACTCTGGATCGGACGGCACGAGGCGGCGGTGCCCCCCTGGCTCTCGACGACGACGTTCGAGACGACCGCGGACCTCGCGAAGATGGCGGCGCGCGGCTCTGCCGACGTCTGCGTCGTCCCCGCCGCAATCGCGGACTTCGCACCGAAGAAGAGGAAGGGGAAGATTCCGAGTCGCGAGGGGACGCTCGACCTCAGGCTCGCACCCACGGAGAAGATCCTTCCACTCCTCCGGAAGGTCACGAAGGGCCCCCTCGTGGGGTTCAAGGCGGAGCACGGCGTGACGGCGCAGGAGCTCCGGCGGAGGGCGATCCGCCTCCTCAAGGAAGCGTCCCTCGACTTCGTCGTCGCGAACGACATGTCGAAGGTCAGGACCGGGACGACCGCCGTGACCGTGTTCGACCGCAAGGGCCGCTCGAAGTCCTTCGAGGGCCGGAAGGAGCTCGTCGCGGAGCGGGTGTGGAGCGCGGTCCTGCATGGTGTCCCAGGGTGAAGCGTTCTGCCCTGGGCACGTGACCGCGTTCTTCGAGGTCTGCGAGCACGCCGACCCACGTCGGAAAGGCTCGCGAGGCGCCGGTCTGAGCCTGAGCCTGGGCGTGACGACGGTCGTCCGGGTCCGGGAGGCGACGCGCCCATCCCTCGAGATCTTCGTGAACGGGAGGCCTGCGAAGGCGGAGGTCACGGACCGCGCGGCCCGGAAGGTCCTCCCCGGGGGGACGTACGAGGTGAAGATCCTGTCCGAGACGACGCTCCCCGTGTCCCAGGGGTTCGGGGTGAGCGCGGCGGCCGCGCTAAGCACGACGCTCGCGCTCGACGATGCCCTCGGCCTTGGGTCTCCGCGGGAGGAGCTCGTCGCGGCGGCCCACGTGGCAGAGGTCGAGTGCGCGACGGGCCTGGGCGACGTCGTGCCCGCGTCGATGGGCGGCATGGACCTCCGCCTCGAGCCCGGGGCTCCCGGGTACTGCGACGTCCGGAAGTTCGAGGTCGAGCGGGAGCTGCTCCTCGCGGTCCTCGGGCCCGAGGTCCCCACGCGGTCCGTGATCCGCGATCCGGCGAAGGTCTCCGCGATCAATCGCTCGGGGACCGCCTGCATCCAGGAGTTCGCGCGGGACCCGCGGTTCGACCGCCTCTTCGACCTCGGGGTCCGCTTCGCGGAGCAGGCGGGCCTCGCGGACAAGACGATCCTCGAGGTCACCCGGGCGAGCCGGATGTTCGGGAGGGCGACGATGGCGATGCTCGGCAACGCGATCGTCGCCGCGGGCAACCTCGGCCAGCTCGGGACCCTATACCGGAAGTTCGGGACGATCCTCCGGTGCGAGATCGACAACGTCGGGGCGCGGGTCCTCTGACTACTCGCTCAGGGTGAAGAGGTCGCCGTCGCCTCCGACCTCGAACAGCCCGATCCGGGCCCCCGCATCGAGCCAGCCGTGGGCGTAGTTGATGTTCGCGAGGGCCTTCTCGAGCTCACCCGCGTCGCGGAAGTGCTTCGCATCCTCGGCGTACGCGCGGGCCATGGAGAGGAAGTCCTCCGCGATCATGCGGAGGTGCGACGGCTTCGGCGGGGCGACCGCGAGCGCTTCGAGGGCGCGTTCCGTGAGGGCGATGTCCTTCTCCACGAGGGCCGCAAGGTCCACGCGCGGGGATTCCGTCCGCCGGACAAAACGGTTTGCCTCGCCCGCGGAGCCTACGCCGAACGTGGATTCCGCGACGTCCGCGCCCACCGCAGGCCGAGGGATGTCGCGATCACGACCTGCGAGATGGCGACGGAAAGGCCGCAAAGGACCGTGGTCATGCGGGCTCCCATGAAAGCGAAGGCGGCGATGAGCATGACGCTGCCGACGAGCGCGAACAAGGCGGAATGGAGGACCGCGTCCGAGGGCGTCTCCGTCTCCGACCCCGGACGCCGGCGGAGGTGCGCCCTCGTCGCCGCGTAGCCGAGGGTCGCGGGGACCAGGCCGAGAACCGCACCGACCCCGAGGATCGCGGGGAACTGGCTCCACGCGTCGGCACAGAGCTGGAGGCACCGCCCATCGACGAGGCAGCTCAGGCTCGCGGGAGCGCAGCTCGGGAACGCGAGGACGAAGGCGAGGGGGAGGGAAAGGGCCAACGCCGTCTCCGTAGACACGAACACGACGACGGGTAGGCGGGCCACGGCCACCAATCGAACCGAAGGACCAAGACCCTTTCGGAATCGTTAGTCGGATGGCGTCTCAGTCCTCGATGACCTTGACGCTCTCCCCGCCGTGCTTCGTCTCCCGCGGCCGGACCTCGACGATGATCGGCATCTGGAGCCCTCCGCCCGTGCAGATCGCGACGCCGATGGGGAGCCTCTGAATCTCGTCCGCCATCGCGGTCGTGAGGCCCTCGACGCTCGCGATGATCGCCTTGAGGTCGTTCGGGTTCGTGACCTTGAGGATCACCTGCGTGTTGCACTGACTCAGCACGTTCTTGTCGACCTTCGCCGCGCGCTGCGTGATGATCACGAGCC
>MGVZ01000028.1:39991-44386 GCA_001800745.1 Euryarchaeota archaeon RBG_16_67_27 | reverse complement strand
GCCCGGGACTGGGAGGCGTCCGCCTCCTACGTCGACGACGGGTACTCCGGACGAGAGACGAAGCGGCCCGCATACCAGAGGATGATGGCGGAGAGGGATCGATGGGACACGGTCCTCGTCGTGAAGATGGACCGCATCCATCGGAACGCGAAGAACTTCATGGAGATGATGGAGAACCTGCGGGCCTGGGGGAAGGACTTCGTCTCCGCGACGGAGTCCCTCGACACCTCGACCGCGATGGGGCGGTTCGTGATGGACATCATCCAGCGGATCGCCCAGCTCGAGAGCGAGCAGATCGGTGAGCGCGTGAAGATGGGGATGGCCCAGAAGGCGAAGACGGGCCCCGGGATCCTCGGTTTCCAGTCGCCCCTCGGCTACCGCGTCGACGGCGGCCGTCTCCACGTCGAGCCGGGTGAGGCGCGAATCGTGCAGCGGATGTTCGACCTCTGCCTCCGCGGGAAGACCCTGGAGGAGATCGCCGCGGAGATGGAGCGCCTCGGCGCCCGGACGAAGCGCGGGACCTCCTGGAATCCGGTCAAGGTGCACCGGATCCTCCACAACCCCGTGTACGCGGGATTCCTCCGGTGGGACGGCCTCATGCGGAAAGGGGAGCACGAGTCCCTCGTCGCGGTCGAATCCTTCAACCGTGTCCAGGAACTCCTCCGGTCCCGTGCGCCGGTCGACGTCGCGCAGAACGAGCCGATCGTCCTGGAGGCCTGAGCCGTGGACGGACGATGCCAGCGATGTTGGGGAAGCCGGAACCTCGCGAACCGCGAGGTCGACGCGAATCCGCGATCGGACCCGACCGTGCGCCGGGAGAAGGTCATCCTCTGCCGCCACTGCGCGGACGCGGCTCCTTCGGACTCGCTCCTGTTCTGGGAAGTGTTCATGCGGTTCGGGTCCACGCGGGAGCTCCTCCAGCATTACGCGGCGGAGTCGGAGGACGTGGCGCTCCAGAAGCTGTGCGTCGAGCGGGGCCTGAACGAGCGCGAGGTCCTGCGTCGCGCCCGGGGGATTCAGAGCGCGGAGGCGTTGAACAACGCGGCGAAGAAGGTGAACTCCTTCCTCGCGTATGCGAGCCCGTACGGATACGACTATGTCGAGGGCGCCCTCCAGGTGAGGAATGACGAGGCGCGCGTCGTGACCCTGATCTTCCGCCGGTACCTCGAAGGAAAGGGGATCGCGAAGATCTGCCAGGAGCTCAACCGCGAGGGGTTTCGCACGAAGACCGGGCGCGCCTGGGCAAGCCAGACGATCGCGAACATCTTGAGCAACCCCGTCTACTGCGGCCTCACCCGAGCGAACGGTGACGTGAAGCGCGGGAGACATCAGCCGCTCATCGAGGTCGACACGTTCAACCGCGTCCAGAACGAGATGCAGCGACGCATCCGCCGCCCTGATCAGAGGCGGGACGCCGCTCCCCAGCTCCGCCTCGAGGACTACGACAACTAGGCCGCGGCTCGCGCGGGATCCGAAGGCGATCGACGACCGGGGGGCACCGGTGGAGTCGTTGTTAACCTTGAATAAGGTTAACGCTCCACCTCGCGAGGCCCCCCACGCCCTCGGCCCCCGAGCGCGGATCCCGCGATCCCTCCTGGCCGCCTCCCGGAAACCCCTCGGGAAGCCGCAGAATCAGGCGTTCTCCCCCGATTTCTATCGACGACTCGGGGTCCTTCCTGGGCCTTTGGGGGAAAACCCCATTAACGTTCGGTCTACCGAACGTAAATGGACCCATGGAGGGCACCGCGTTGACAACCCATAGTTTTATTTCAGCTATATGACCTATTGGATTCGATAGAACTATGGTTCGCCCTCCGCCGACCCGTAAGATGCCGGACCGGGACCTGACGACGATCCAACTCTCGACCGCGACGCGCGACCGCCTGTACCGATTGAAGTTCCGCCGGACGTACGACGAGTTCCTGCAGGAGCTCTGCGACCTGTTCGAAGGGCCTGCCCGCGATGTACGGAAATAGGCATCAAAAGGTAGGTTTAGCTATCACATATATTTTCATATGTGGTTTTGGTACAGCTAAAATAATCATACGTCGACGCGGGAACGGCCCGTTCCGCGGGACCCGCTGATAGGGTTATGAGGCCTCCCGCCGGTCCCACACCCGCGGATGACGACCTGGGCGGAGAAGTACCGGCCACGGACGCTCGACGAGGTCGTCGGGAATCCGACCGCGGTCGCGGAGCTCCGACGGTGGGCTCAGTCCTGGGGGCGCGGCGTGCCGGAGAGGCGAGCGGTCATCCTCCAGGGCGATCCGGGAGTCGGCAAGACGAGCGCGGCGACCGCCCTGGCCGGCGACATGGGCTGGACGGTCGTCGAGATGAACGCATCGGACAGCCGGAACGCGGACGCGATCCGGAAGACCGCGCTCCGAGGCGCGGTCCTCCAGACCTTCTCCCGCACGGGCGAGTTCCTCCGGGCCTCTTCCGGCGGCCGGAAGCTGATCCTCCTCGACGAGGCGGACAACGTGTTCGGCCGCGAGGACCATGGGGGCATCGCGGCGATTGTCCAGATGATCCAGGAGGCGAGACAGCCGGTCGTCCTGATCGTGAACGACTACTACGGGCTCACGGGACGTTCGACTTCGTTCCGCCGTCTATGCAAGACGATAAAATTTCAACCTGTAAACGCGTCTGCCATGAAAAATGTGCTGCGGAACGTTGCTGTCAAGGAAGGGGTCGACGTCGCCGAGGACGTGCTGGAGGTCCTCGTCGAGCGGTCGGCAGGGGACCTACGGTCCGCGCTCAACGACCTGGAGTCCATCGCCGTCGGGAACCGCGAGCTGCGAGGGCAGGACACGCAGGCGCTCGGCTACCGGGACCGCGAACGGACGATCTTCGGCGCGCTCGGGGAGATCTTCCGGTCCGGGGACGCCGGGAGGGCCCGCGCTTCCGTGCGGGACCTCGACGAGACT
Organism: Euryarchaeota archaeon RBG_16_67_27; assembly: GCA_001800745.1. Taxonomy (GTDB): domain Archaea; phylum Thermoplasmatota; class Thermoplasmata; order RBG-16-68-12; family RBG-16-68-12; genus RBG-16-68-12. The sequence continues at coordinate 41,459 of MGVZ01000028.1, read as the reverse complement.
CCGGAGGACCTGATCCTGTGGGTCGATCACAACCTCCCGTACGAGTACCGGGACCCCGAGGACCTCGTGCGGGGCTATGAGGCCCTCTCGCGTGCGGACCGGTATCTTGGACGCACGCGACGGCGCCAGGCGTATGGGATGTGGTCCTACGCGAGCGAGATGCTGTCCGCCGGCGTCGCGGTCGCCCGGCGGGGCCGGTTCGGAGGCGGGCAGCTCCAGTTCCCCGGCTATCTGATGCAGATGTCACGCTCCCGAGCGGCCCGGACCGCGAGGAACAGCCTCGCGAGGAAGCTCGGGCGTCACCTCCACAGCTCCGCCGCGCTCGTGCGGACCGAGATCCTCGCGGACTTCCTCGCCCTCTACCGAGAGGACCGAGAGTTCCAGGAACGAATGACCGCGGACCTCAGCCTCGAAGACAAGGAGGTTGCGTACCTCCTGGACGAGAAGGAGGACAGCCACGCGGTGAAGCACCTCCTCGAGCGGGCGGCAAAGGTCAAGGGCGCCGCACCCGCGGCGGGCGCCGCGGGCCTCCATGCGTACGACGAGGGAGACAGTGACGAGGCCTGACGTCGGCCTCCGTCAGCGTCGCCTGGTTGGCAGACGACTCCGCCTCGAGGACACGGAGCTCGCAACGAAGTACGTGTTCCCCTTCGTCGGCGAGGACTGGACCGTGCGATTCGCCGTGCTGGAGCTCCTCGGGGCAGGGCCGAGGATCCTCGCGACGGCCGTCCGCGCGGACGGCGAGGACCTGCGAGCGACCGCGACGGCCACGGACCTCGGGATCATCGAGTCCGTGCCCCAGGACACCTTCGACGGGCTCGTGCACTTCGACCCGTGGTGGACCTTCCGGGGTGCCTCCGGGGTGCACCGCGCGTGGATCGAGCGCATCGTCGCATCGAACATCGCGCGACCCTTCGTGCGGGAAGGCCGGACGCACAAGGTCGAGGACCTGCTCTTCGGGCTCGAGGCGAAGGCCCTCGAGGCCCTCACCATGAAGGACGACCGCTTCCGCGCCAAGACGTTCCGCAGGGGGGAACTCGACCTCTCGACCCTCCGGCGGCCGCCCTTCCGCTGAGCGGCGCCTCGTGCCTACCGCGGGCTCTGAGCGACGCCCGCCGACCTCCCGCCCAGGGAGCGACCGTTCGCCTCACTCGGCTGCATCCCCATCGAGCGGCAAGAGGCTTTGGGCGATACCTCCCGGGTCTGCGACGTCGCGCGCGGGCCGAACTTCGGGCGGCCGAAATCCGCGAAAACCCTTTATCCCCGCCTCGGCTTGCCGTCGCGGATGGACCCGGAGCGGAAGGAGGTCCTCGAGCGCCAGGGCTACCGGATCGTCGGCGAGCACAGCGGGGTGAAGCTGTGCCACTGGACGAAGGCGAGCCTGACAAAGGGCGTCGGCTGCTACAAGCAGACGTTCTACGGCATCGAGAGCCACCGATGCCTTCAGATGACGCCGACCGTGGACGCG
>MGVZ01000028.1:0-39925 GCA_001800745.1 Euryarchaeota archaeon RBG_16_67_27 | reverse complement strand
TTCTACGGCATCGAGAGCCACCGATGCCTTCAGATGACGCCGACCGTGGACGCGTGCAACCTCGGATGCATGTTCTGCTGGCGGACGCAGGAGTGGGGTTCGAACTCCTTGACCGAGGCGAACGACCCCGGCCTCATCGTGGAGGAATCGATCCGGGCGCAACGAGAGCTCCTGAGCGGATACAAGGGGAACTCCGACGTCCCGCGGGAGCGGTTCCTCGTGACGAACGGGACGACACCCACGGTCCTGCGACGGATGGCCGCGGAGGGCCGCCTGCCGACGCAGCTCTACGTGACCGTCGCCGCGCCGAACGAACCGATCTACCGCACCCTGATGGCCCCGAGGTCGGACCACGAGTGGGAGAAGCTCCGGGAGACCTTGGCGCTCCTGCCGAGCCTGGACACGCGCACGGTGGTCCGCCACACCCTCGTCGACGGGTGGAACCTCGGGTGGGAGGAGGAGTATGCAGCCCTGGACGCGATCGGGAAGCCGATGTTCGTCGAGTGTAAGGGCTACTCCTTCGTCGGGGAGAGCCGCCTCCGGCTCAAGGCGGAGAACATGCCCTCCCACGCGTCGATCCGCGCGTTCGCGGAGCGCCTGGCTGGCTCCCTGGGCTATCGGATCGCCGGGGAGCGCGAGGACAGCCGGGTCGTGCTCCTCACCCCGGACGGGGCGCTCCGGCCGATTCCCACGGGCGGACACTGAGCACGGCTCATTTTTATAGACCCGGGCTCGATTGATGTCGACCTCCTTGGCCGGACCGATCGACGACCTCCTCGGATTCCTGCAGGCCGCGTACGACGTCCCCGCGGTGTACCTCGGGCTCGTCCTCGTCTACGCGATCGCCGTCGCAATCGTGCTGCCGATCCCGATCGAGCTCGCGCTGCTCAAGCCCCTCCTCGACGGGCGCTGGGGCTACATCGCAGGGATCACGCTCGCCCTCGCCGCGGGGAAGACGATCGGCGCCTGGCTCGTGTTCCTCCTCGGGATCAACGTCGAGGGGCCGATCCGTGCCTGGTCCGCCCGCTTCCGGCTCGCGAAATGGTTCGTGGAGAAGGCGGAGGCGTTCGTCCGCCGTACGGGGTACGCGGGCCTGTACATCCTCCTGAGCATCCCCCTGATGAGCGACACGATCCCGCTGTACGTCTACTCGTTGTTCAACGAGGAAGGGAAGGCGCTCGACCAGAACATGTTCCTGATCGCGAACTTCCTCGCGGCGCTGAACCGGGTCGCGATCCTCGTCCTCCTGTTCGTCGTCGGGCTGAACCTCCTCGGCGGCTGAGCGGCATCCTTATCCCCTCCGCAGGGTTCGCGCGGCCGTGCTCGACCTGCCGACGGTCCTCCTCGCGGACGAACTCCTTGACAAGGCGTTCGGCCGCGCCGCGAAAGCGACGATCGCGAAGGGGCCGGACCGCGCGACCCGGCAGAAGAACCTCGCGGCGACCCGCGTCCAGATCGCGGGGCACACCCTGGAGTCGAGCCTCCGCGCGTACGTGAAGGGCTTCCCGAGCCTCGACCGGCTCCCGCCATTCTACCGGGAGCTCGTGGACATCCTCGTCGATAGCGGGAAGCTGAAGAAGCACCTCGGCGCCGTCGACTGGGCCTCGGGCACGTGCGCGGACCTCACGCGCTCCGCCGTGCGCCGGATCGGGAAGGAGGCGGCGAGACACTCCCTCCGCCTCCGCAAGGAGGCGTTCGGGCGTCTCGCTTCCGTCGTCGGCCAGATCGCGGGGGATCTCGAGGGCCTCGTCGCCGCGCGAACCGCCCTCCGGCGCCTGCCCGTCGTGGACCCCGACATCCCGACGATCGTCGTCGCGGGGTATCCAAACGTGGGGAAGAGCGCGTTCGTCCGGGCCGCGTCGTCCGGCCGGCCGAAGATCGCGGACTACCCATTCACGACGAAGCGTGTGAGCATCGGCCATTTCGAGCGCGGGGCGCGGCGCTACCAGGTCCTCGACACCCCGGGCCTCCTGGACCGGCCGATGGAGGCACGGAACCGGATCGAGCGGCAGGCGGTCAATGCGCTCGCCCACCTCGCGGACGTCGTCCTGTTCATCCTCGACCCCACCGGGACCGCGGGCTACCCGCTCGAGGATCAGCTCCGCCTCCTCGACTCCGTGCGCGCAACGTTCCCCGACACCCCGGTCGTCGTCGTCGCGACGAAGGCGGACCTCGCGGGCGAGGAGACGCCATACCCTCAGATGTCCTCCGTCACGGGCGATGGCGTTCAGGTCGCCCTGGACCTCGCCCTCGCCGCGGTTACCAGCCGCGCTCCTGCAAGCGGGCCTCGATAGGCAGCGCCTTCGCGTCCAAACCCTTCATCGCGAGGCCAATCCCCTTCGAGACGTCGGCGACGACCGCGGGGTCGTCGAAGTGCGCGACGGCGTCCACGATCGCGCGCCCCCGGGCCTCCGGGTTCTCGGCCTTGAAAATCCCGGACCCGACGAACACGCCGTCGCATCCCATGATCATCATCAGCGCGGCGTCCGCGGGGGTCGCTAGGCCGCCCGCCGCAAAGTTCACGACGGGGAGGCGCTGGATCTTCTTGATCTCCGTGAGGATCTGGAAGACCCCCTCCGAGATGACGTCGAGGTTCGACCCCGCGAAGATCACATCGGCCTCGTTCACCGTCGCCTCGAGGCCCATCGTCGACCGGATCTCCTTCAAGAGGACCGTGTAGCTCTCCGCGTACTTCGTCGCGACCGCGTACAGGCGATCCCGGTCGAATCCCTCGAGCTCGGCGATCGCCCGGTTCACGAGGCGCACGTGCCGCACGGCCTCGATCACGTCGCCCGTGCCCGCCTCCCCTTTCGTGCGGATCATCGCCGCACCCTCCCAGATCCGGCGGGCCGCCTCCCCCAGGTTCCGGCAGCCGCAGACGAAGGGCACGCTGAACCCGCGCTTGTTCACGTGGAAGAACGGGTCCGCGGGTGTGAGGACCTCCGACTCGTCGATCATGTCGACCCCGAGGGACTCGAGCGCCTTCGCCTCCGCCTCGTGTCCGATGCGGCATTTCGCCATCACGGGGATCGTGACCGCGTCCATGATTTCCTGGACCTTGATCGGGTCCGCCATGCGCGCGACGCCTCCGGTCGCGCGGATGTCCGCAGGGACGCGCTCCAGCGCCATGACCGCGACGGCGCCGGCCTCCTCGGCGACGGCGGCCTGCTCCGCGTTCGTGACGTCCATGATCACGCCGCCCTTCTGCATCTTCGCGAAGCCACGCTTGAGGAGCTCCGTCCCGAAGCGAAGGCGGCTCAGGTCGAGGTCGAGAGGCATGTGTCCGGTCCTCCCGCTGCGAGCTACGGGGCGTGGGTATTTCTACTTTTCTTCGGGGTCCGCGCGCGTCCCGGCGCGGAGGCCCGGCGGTCCGTCGACCCGAAGGGGCCGGGCCGCGGGCAATACCCTTTATCCCCCGGGGGGATACCGCCGGCCCGGGGCGATGTCCGCGAGGAAGCCGCGCGCGAAGCGACGGGCCTCCCGGCCCGCGATCGAACACCGCCTGTCGCCGCTCCGGGTCGCCCTCGTCACGGGCATGCCCGCCGCGGGCAAGGAGGAGTTCGTGCGCGCCGCGCGCCGATTCCGCCTCCGGATCGTCCGCATGGGCGACATCGTCCGGGAGGAGGCTCGGCGCCGCGGGCTCCCCCTCACGGACAGCGCGGTCGGGGGGATGGCGCACCAGGAGCGCGTAGAGCACGGCTTCGGGATCTGGGCGGAGCGGACGCTGCCGCGGCTCCGAGGCCGTCGGATCCTCGTCGACGGGCTCCGGGGGAAGGCCGAGCTCGACGTGTTCCGGCGGGAGTTCGGCGACCGGCTCGTCGTCTTCGCGGTCCACGCGTCCCCGGAGGCTCGGTACACTCGCGCCCTGAAACGGAACCGGTCCGACGACGTGGCCACGCGCGCGGCGTTCCGGGCCCGGGACGAGCGGGAGCTCGGGTGGGGCCTCGGGGAGGTCCTCGCGACCGCGGACGTCATGGTCCTGAACGAGGGGACCCTCGCAGAGTTCCGCAGGGCGGTCGCCTCCGCGCTGGGGCGGATCTATGGCTAGGATGCCGATCCACTGGATCGAGGCGACGGCCCACGCCCATGCGACGGAGGACGAAGGCCGGGTCCTCCAAGCGATCGACGCCGCGTGCCCGGGCGGCCCGATCGACCGGAGCGCGCTCGAGGGCCACTTCGGCAATCCGATCGTCCGTCTCTCCCGCCGGCTGGACGCGCCAGGCGCGATCCGCGGCGCGTGGTCCCGGTGGGAGGACGCGGGGCTCCTTCCCGCGATCGCCCCCGGGGCGGAGGCGCGGGTCGACGAGGACGGGGTCCTCCACATCCGGCTCGACAAGCAGGCTGCGTTCCAGGGCGTCCTCGCCCTCGCGAGGGACGGAGATGCGATCGACGTCCGCGTGCGGATCGAAGCGTATCCGTCGCGGCCCGAGGCCCACCGCCGTGTCGTCCGCGAGCTCCTCTCGGGTGGGCGTTGAATGCACCTCACCCGCGGGCAGGAGCGTCTCCTCGTGGACGGCACCGCCGCGCAGCGCAAGGCGATGGGGATCCTCGTCGCGATCGGCGAGCTGTACGGCGCGCGCGGCCTCGTCCGGATCACGTCCGCGCATGTCGCCGGGGCGTCGTACAAGATGATCGGCGATCCCGGCCTGGATTTCATCGAGGACTTCGCGCGGGATGCCCGCGTCACGGTCCCGACGACCGTGAACCCGCTCGGGACGGACCTCCGGCAGTGGAAGGAGCTCGGCGTGCCGCCGGAGTTCGCGGAGAAGCAGGCCCGGATCGCGCGCGCGTACGAGGGGATGGGGGTGCGTCCCGTGTATTCGTGCACGCCGTATGCCCTCGGCGTCCGACCCGCCCTCGGCGAGCACGTCGCCTGGGCGGAGTCGAACGCGACGTGCTTCGCAAACTCGGTCCTCGGCGCCCGGACGAACCGCGAGGGCGGGCCCTCCGCGCTCGCGGCGGCGGTCGTCGGGGCGACGCCGAACTACGGCCTCCATCTCGACGCGGGCCGGCAGCCGACGCACGTCCTCGATGTGAGGACGAAGGTGCGCGGCTTCGGGTTCTCCCTCCTCGGACTGTTCGCGGGGAAGGTCCTCGGGGACGGCCTGCCGTTCGTTCGCGGGCTCGTCGGAGGGGAGGACGACCTGAAGTGGTTCGGCGCCGCGCTCGCCTCCTCGGGGAGCGTCGGCATGTTCCACCTCGAGCGCCGCACGCCGGAGTGGCGCAAGGCGAGGACCCGGGGCCTGCCGACCGTGCGGGTCACGAAAGCGGACCTCGACGCGACGAAGGCCGCGTACACGACCGCGGACGACGCGGACCTGATCGCGCTCGGAGCCCCTCAGCTCTCCGCGGAGGAGCTGCGGGAGATCGCGGCGATCGTCGACCGGAGGGCGCCCCGGATCCCCGTGTGGGTCTTCACGAGCCGCGCGGCGCGGGAGGCGTGCCCTGCGGCCGTCGCGACGATCGAACGCCACGGCGGACGGGTCCTCGCGGACACGTGCCTCGAGGTCACCCTCCTCGAGCACCGGTTCTCCCGGGTCGCGACCCCCTCGGGGAAAGGCGCGTACTACCTGCCGAGCCTGTGCAAGCAGAGGGTCATCCTCGAGGACATCGAGACCCTGATGGAGCGGTTCGCATGAGGATCCCCGCGCGCCGGATCGCCCCCGGCCGCGCGGAGGGCGTGGCCCTCGTGCATCCGGCGCCGTTCTCCTTCGTCGGGGGCGTCGACCTCGGGACCGGGCGGCTCCTCGACCCCGCGTCGGACGGCCCCGGAGAGCGCGTCCGCGACCGGGTCCTCGCGTTCCCCCACGGCAAGGGGAGCACGGTGGGCTCGTACGTGATCTACGGACTCGCGAAGCGGGGGATCGGCCCTGCGGCGATCGTGAACGAGAGGGCGGAGGCGATCGTCGCCGTCGGGGCGATCCTCGGCGGCCTCCCCATGGTCGATGGGGTCGACGTCCAGGGCTTGCGGCCGGGAGACCGGGTCGTCGTCGACGCGGACGCGGACGAGGTCCTGCTCCCCGATGTGAAGGCGCGGCCCGTCGTGAGCGTCCTCCTGCGGAACCGGGGCCGCGTCCTGCTCGTGCAGCGCAGCGGCAAGGTCGGGAGCTTTCGGGGGCGGTGGTCTGCGGTCTCGGGCTACCTGGAGGGGGACGAGGATCCGCGGGAGCGCGCGCGGCAGGAGGTCCGCGAGGAGACGGGGATCCGCAGCGCGCGGTTCCGCCACGCGGGGCGCGCCGTGCTCGCGCGGCACGAGGACACGATTTACCTCGTCCACCCGTTCCTCTTCGATGTGCCCTCGCGGCGCGTCCGTCTGGACTGGGAGAACGTCGCGCACCGGTGGATTCGGCCTGCCGAAGTCGCCACATTTGACACGGTTCCCCGGCTCAAGGACGTCATGAGCTCCGCACTTTCCCTGCAATAGTTGCGGAAAGGTTAAACATCCGGGCCTGCGGTTCCGGCGCCATGGCGAAGCGGAGCCTGACGGACAACGAACGGCAGGTCTTGTTCGGCCTCGTCCACCGTCCCGGACTCAATGACCGCGAGCTCTCCGAGGCTCTCGGAATCAAGGTCTCCACGGTGACGGCGATCCGGCGCCGCCTTCGGAAGGCGGACTACTACACGACCCGCAGGATCCCGATGATGAACCGGATCGGTTGGGAGCTCCTCGCCGCCAGCCATGGCCGGCTCTCGCAGACCGGGGGACCGAATGCGAGCGCGAAGCTCGAGGAGCTTCTCGGGGACCGCTTCCCGACGATCTTCCACTTCTCAGACTCCCCGGACCATTTCTTCTTCCTTTCCATGGCCAAGGACTACACCGCGTTCCGCCGCGACCTCGAGGACCTGCGGCTCGCGCTCCACAAAGCCGGGCTCCTCGACGACGGCACGATCACGACGACGATCTTCCCCGTCGGTATGACCGCCATCGGGAACTTCTTCGACTACAGCCATGTCCTCGCCCTCGCGTTCGGGATCGAGCACCGGACGTCGTTCGGGGCGCAGGCGGGGAAGGTCGCGGACATCGAGCTCTCCCGAAAGGAGACGGACGTCCTCGTTGGCCTCGTCCGGTACCCGGAACTGAGTGACAAGGCGGTGGCCGCGAAGATCAAGGCGTCCCGCCAGGCGGTCTCGAAGTTGCGCCGGGAGTTCGAGGCGACGGACCTCCTCCGGACCGTCCGGATCCCGAACGTCCGGGCGCTCGGCTTCGAGCTGTTCGCCTCCACGTTCAACCGGTTCACCCCGACGGCGACGATCCGAGCGCGCGCGGAGGCGATCGAGAGGACCCTCAGGATCACGCCCCAGTACTTCTACGCCACGTGCAACTCGGAGTCCGTCCTGCTCGGGGCCGTGAAGAGCTACGAGCACTTCTCCTCTCTGCGCCAGACCCTCGCGAAGCACTACGAGGAGCGCGGCTTCCTCGCGGGGGACGCGACGATCCATCTTGGGCTCGTCGGTGCGACGAACATCCACCGGAGCTGCGACTTCGGCCCGATGGTCGCCGCCCTCAAGGAGTTCGATCCGCGCCCGCGCTGATCACCCGGTCGACCTCGCGCTCGAGCAGGGTCAGCTGGTGCCCGTCGAGCGTGGACGGGTTCACGGAGAACAGGAGGATCGCGGCGTTGATCGCGACCTGGTCCCGGATCGACTGGACGAGCCGGAGGACGGTGATGAAGTTGTTGTTCGTGATCAGGTACTCGAGCCCGTCGAGCAGGACGATCCCCTTCTCCCGCGCAAGGAACTGCTCGATGGACAGGGAGAGCTTCTCGAGATCCTTCGGGCGGACGGCGTCCTCCTTGCCGACGTTGCTCAGCCAGAGCACGGGGAGGTCGAGGAGGCCGTACTTCTCCCGGACCTTCTGCGGGTACACGCGAGTGATGCACAGCCCCTTCTTCCCAGCCGCGAGGGCCGCGACGAAGAGGCGGTACGCCTCCTCCGGATGCTCCTCCTTCACGAGGTACGTCGACGAGGGGCGGAGTTCGACCGCGACCGCGGGGGTGATCACCTTCGGGGCCCCGGTCGCCTTCTCCGGGGCCTGCGGGGCGCCGCACGACGGACAGCGGTCCGTCCCGATCGGGATCGGTTCGCCGCACGCGACGCAGGGCGCGCGGGACGGACCGTGGGCGGGCTCCTTCGCGATCACAAAACCGCAGACCGCGCACGCGTCGGCGCCCGGGCCGACCGCGGAGCCGCAGCGCGGGCACGCCGTCGCCTCCGTGGTGGTCGGCTCGCCGCAGCGCGGGCAGCGCCGGGTCCCCGGGGAGAGAGGCACCTCGCACACCGGGCACGCGAGCCCAGCCTCCGCGGACGCCGCCGCGGCGGCGAGGATCCGGTCGACATCCGCGGGCGCGAGCCCCTCGACGGCGGAGAGCTCCTGCCGCGTCGCCGCGCGCAGGGCGGCGACGCCCTTGTACCCTGCGTCGAAGAGGGCCATCGCCTGCCGCGGCCCCACCCGGTCGATCCGTGTGAACTCCCGGAGTGCCTCCGCCATGTGCAGGGGCACGATGCCGATCGTGACGGTCTGGCCCTCGACGTCGTTCCACTCGACGACGTACTCGGACTCCACGGCCTTGTCCGTGAGGACGAGGGTCCGCGACCGCGTCTCCCGCGCGATGAGGTCCTTCTGGGCCTCCACCGCCTCCGCGAGCTCGCGGCCGGCCTTCACCGTCGTCGCGACGAAGTCGTCGACGTCCATCTTGATCTCCTTGCGCATCTGCTGGACGCGGCGGACGATCTCCCGGGCGTACCCCTCCCTCTCGATCTCCGGCGTGATCCGCATGTCCACGTAGAGTTCGCCATGGGGCGTCGGGACGATCGCGACATCCTCGGGCATCTTCCGGCCGAAAGCGACCATCGACTTCTCGATCGTGATGATCTGCCCGTCGATCCCGAGCTTGTATTCGCCCTTGTCGAGCGCCTTCTTGATCTCCTCCGCGCTCCGGGACTCGAGGACCATCGCGATCTTCGGGAGGAGGGCCCGGTACGCCTTCCCGATCACGCCCGCGTCCGGCCTCAGGACGAGCGCCATCCCGGGGAACTCCTCGTGGGCCTTCAGGAGGACGAACTCCTTCGCGTTCGCCTGCTGGACGAAGATCTCCCGGAGATCGGTGAGCGCCCTCGCCGCGCCCTCCGTCGCGCCCTTGAGCGCGATGAGCCGGACGGGCCAGCGGAGCTTGCGCCCGCCCTTCTGCCGCTCCTTCGCGACGACCTCGACGAGCTCCTGGACGACGGCCATCGAGGTCTCGAGCCCCGGGGCGGAACGCCCCTCGAAGGGGGCCGGCCAGTCGAGCATGTGGACGGACAGCTTCCGACCGTCGAGCCGCTGGTAGATCGCCTCGGCGATGTACGGCGCGGCGGGGGCGAGCAGGGCCGCGGTCGTCACGAGGGCCTCGAAGAGCACCGCATACGCGGCGGTCTTCGAACGGTCCGACGACTCGACCCACGTCCGCTCGCGGACGAGCTTCACGTACCACCGGGACAGGTCATCGAGCACGAACGACTCGACCGCCCGGAACGCGCGGTGGAGCTGGTACGCCTGCATCTCCCGGTCCACGGTCGCGCGAAGCCCCTCGAGCCGGGACAGGAGCCAACGGTCCTCCGGGCGCAGGTGTCCCTCGAGGCTCGGGAGGGTGTCCCGCGCGGGGTCGTACCGGTCGAGGAGCATGTACGTCGTCGCGAACCGGAGCACGTTCCACAGGATGTTGAGCGAGCGCTGCGCGGTGCGGACGCCCTCCTCCTGGAACGTGATGTCGTCCCAGGGGGGGTTCACCGCGAGGACGTAGAACCGGAGCGCATCCACGCCGAACTTGTCGATCACGACGCGGGGTTCGATGAAGTTCCCGAGGGACTTGTGCATCTGGCGCCCGTCGGGCCCGTTTACCCAGCCGTGCATCAGGACGGCCTGGTAGGGTGCGCGATCGAACGCGACGACCCCCGCGGCGAGCTGGGAGTTGAACCAGCCCCGGGTCTGGTCGGGCCCCTCGACGATCCAGTCCGTCGGCCACCACCGCTTGAACTCGTCCTCCCGCGCCGGATAGCCGAGGCTCGCCCAACTCGCGACCCCGCTGTCGAACCATACATCGAGGATGTCCTTGATCCGCGCCATCTCACCCCCGCACGCAGAGCAGGGCAGGACGACGGCATCGATCCAGGGCCGGTGGAGGTCCATGCCTTCGACGTAACCCTTCGCGCGGCGGAGGTCCGCCGCGGACCCGAGGACCGTCCAAGCGCGGCACGAGGAGCACCGCCAGATCGGGAGGGGGATGCCCCAGTACCGCTGGCGGGAGAGGCACCAGTCCCGGAGGTTCTGGGTCCAGTCGAGCTGGCGCGCGGACCCCGCCCAGTCCGGGAACCAGGAGATCCGGCGGATCTCCTCGATCATCTTCGGCTTGACGTCGGTGACCTTGAGGAACCACTGCGTCGTCGCGCGGTAGATCACGGGCGACTTGCAGCGCCAGCAGTGCCCGTACGAGTGGACGATGTCGTCATCCACGAACAGTGCGTGGAACCCCTTGAGGTCGTCCGTGATCAGGAAGTTCGCCTCGCGGACCTGCCGCCCGACGTAGTCGCCCGCCTCCGCGGTGAACCGCCCGCGTTCGTCCACGGGGGAGAACGGCGTGAGGCCGTGCGCCTGGCCGAGGTCGAAATCCTCGGGGCCGTGCCCCGGGGCCGTGTGGACGAGCCCCGTGCGCTCCGCCTCGACGAAGCCGGACGGCAGGACGCGGTGCACCCATTCCCCCTTCACGGAGGCCTGGAACGGGATCTTCGGGGCGAGGGGGTGGGCGTACTCGAGCCCGACGAGATCCTTGCCCGCCTTGCGCTCAACGACCTCGAACGCGGTGAGACCCGCGAGGGCCATGACCTCGGGGACGACGGACTCGAGGATCCACAGGTGCTCCGACTTTCCGCCGCGGGTGAGCTTGACCTTCGCGTACGTGAGATCGGGATGGACCGCGATCGCCATGTTCGCGGGCAGGGTCCACGGGGTCGTCGTCCAGATCAGGAGGGACTCGTCCGGTCGGTCCGTGAGGGGGAACTTGACGTAGATCGACGGATCCGTCTCGTCGGAGTACTCGACCTCCGCCTCCGCGAGCGCGGTCTCGCACCGGCTGCACCACTGGAGGGATCGGAGCGCCTCGTAGAGGAGGCCGCGCTCGTGCGCGCGTTTGAAAGTCCACCACGCGGCCTCGATGTACTCGTTCCGGATCGTCATGTACGGCCGGTCCCAGTCGAGCCACACCCCGAGCTCGGCGAACTGGCCGTTCATCTTCCTCAGGAGGTCGAGGGAGAAGTCCCGGCACGTGTTCACGAACTTCTCGATCCCGAAGTCCTCGATCTCCTTCTTGTTCGTGATCCCCAGCGTCTTCTCGACCTGGACCTCGATCGGGAGGCCGTGCATGTCGTAGCCCGGCTGGTCGCGGACGTTGTACCCGCGCATCCGGTGCCAGCGCACGACGCAGTCCTTGATCGTCTTGTTCAGGACCTGGCCGAGATGAATCGCCCCGGTCGTGTACGGCGGCCCGTCGACGAAGTAGAAGTCCTCCGCCTTCGATCGCGCGGCGACGGTCTTCGCGTACACCTTCGCGCGGGTCCAGAAGTCCCGGACCTGCTTCTCGAGCTCTACGGGGACGTACTCGTCTTCCGCCTGCTTGATCATCGCAGCCCCTCCTTGAGGGATTCGCGGCGCCCCAGGGACTTGCTCTTCGCCCCGAGGAGGCGATGAGCCGAACCGGCCCTCCCTATAAAAACGTGTGGAGGCCGTTCTCGGACCGGGGAGGCGCCGCCGCGGCGCCGGCGGCCGGCTCGAGTGGACTCAGGGGCGGCCCCAGAGCGCCCCGTCGAAGGCCGGGACCAGGCCCGCGATCGTGTTCGGCGTGACGCCGGTCGCGAGGAGCACGTAGCCCGGGTACACGCGCGAGAGGTTCGCCGTGATCACGAAATCCGCGGGGACGCCGGGGGCGTACGGCACGTACGCGACATCTCCTCCCACGTAGAGCATGACCTCGTACCGGAGGAGCCCGTCGACCGCGACGACGTCCCCCGGGGCGACGCGTTCGTTCAGGGCGTCGTACACGGTGTACACGCCGGGCGCAGGCTGGGACACGCCCAGGACCGCGACAGCGAGGAGGACGACGAGGGTCGCAGCGAGCTTCCGTCGGAAGGCGACGGAGCCGAGGTCCGCGTCCTTCACGACGAGCCAGAAGAGCGGCACCGTGCCGACCGCGACGTAGCGGAGCTGGTCGACCCAGAAGACCGGGTTCCGTTCGTGGACCCACAGGATCCCCGCGATGATCCAGGCGAGGACGTACGTGAGCCCGACGGCGAGCCAGAGGCCGCTGTAGTGCTCGTCGGTGATCTTGGGGGCGCGGCGCAGGTCCCTCGCCCAGAACCCCCCGAAGAAGAGGAAGAACCCGATGTAGAGCGGGATCCGCGCGAGGAGGATGAACGCGAGGTCTCCGGGCCGCGCGAGGCTCTCGTCGAAGGCGGTCGAGAAGTACGCACTGCTCTGCCAGGCGGTGAGGAGCCCCGCGACGGACCCGTCCCAGAAGTGGGAAAGGTTCCGGAACGACCACAAGAGGACGAACGCCCCGAACACGGCGATCGCCAGGAGGTAGTACGTCTGGCGGAACACGCGCCAGCGCATGAAGTGGAAGCGCCAGGCGAGGCCCGCGAACCCCGCGACGAGGAAGAACCATCCCATGACCCCCTTCGTCAGGAACGCGAGCCCCGCGAACAGGCCCGCGAGGACGATGAACCGCTCCCGGCTCAGGCTCTTCAGGATCGCCCAGATCGTCAGGATGAAGAACGCGACCAGGAGGTTCTCGCTGTACCCGATGCCCGCGCTCTTCACGAGGATCGGGTCGACGGCGGCGACCGCGGTCACCACGAGCGCGCGGTCCGGCCCGTACAGGTCCCGGGTCGTCCACCCCACGGTGAGGAGGGCGAGGACTCCGGAGACAAGCCCCGCGGCCTTGATCGCCCACGGCGTGAACCCGCCGATCGCGACGAACGGGACGAGGAAGACCGGGTAGCCGGGGGAGTAGTGATGGCTGTACGTCGGCGCCCAGCTGTCGGACCAGTACTCCCCCAGGGGCATGACGAACTCGCCCCGGGCGAGGAGGCTCACCGCCATGACACCGAACGAGCTCGCGTCCGAGGAGACGCGGGACGTGAGGAACGCGAGGCCACGGAGCGTCAGGCCGAGGGCGACGACCCCGAGGAGCGCGCGTCGCATCGTGACCTGACGGAGAAGCGGGACACGCATCGTGGTCCGCCGTTCGGATGCGGAACCGGCTCGCCGTATAAACGGGTATCGTCCTCGAGCCGAGGCCGGAGGGCCGGGAGCGAGATTTGAACTCGCGTCAAGGGATCCACAGTCCCCTAGCATGAACCAAGCTAGCCCATCCCGGCCGCGGGGCGTCGGATACGGGGCACGCCTTATAGGTTTTTGGTCAGCGCCTTCACGTCGCGGACCGCGTCCGAGATCAGGAGGAGCGCCGCGAGGACGAGGACGATCCCGACGACGATCACGCCGATCATCGTCGCGACGTTCTCCGGTGAGAGGATCGTCCCAATTCCGCCGAGGAAGAGCAGGACGACTCCGACGGTCCCGACGCGGGCGGACAGCCCGCGTCGCCGGACGGCGGCCTCACGGGCCTCCCGCTCGCGCTCCGCGGCGGTGGTCCGGGGCGGGGCCATCCCGCGCGAGATGGCGCGGAGTTTCCTTAAGGACTTGGGTGTCCGGCCGCCTCTGGCACTCCGGACACAAACGTTTAGTAGGTTCGCAGGAATCGACGGCCAATGCCCGCGAAGCGCGACCTGCTCTCCATGCTCGATGTCCGGGAGGACCTCGTCGGACTCCTCGAGTTCGCCACGAACCTGAAGAACCGGACGAAGGCGGGCGAACCGTACGAGCCCCTCCGCGGCAGGAGCCTCGCGATGATCTTCGAGAAGGCGTCCACTCGGACGCGGGTTTCCTTCGAGGTCGGGATGACCCAGCTCGGCGGCCACGCGCTCTTCCTGAGCCCGGACGACCTGCAGATTGGCCGGGGGGAGACGATCGCGGACACGGCGAGGGTCTTGAGCCGCTACGTCGACGGGATCGTGTACCGCGCGTTCAAGAACGAGAACGTCCGCGAGCTCGCGAAGCACGCCACGGTCCCCGTGATCAACGGGCTCGACGACAGGGAGCACCCATGTCAGATCATCACGGACCTGTTCACGATCCAGGAGCACAAGGGCGCCCTGCCCGGCAAGCGCCTTGCGTACGTCGGGGACGGGAACAACGTGTGCAACTCGCTCCTCCTGGGGTGCGCGATCGCGGGGATGCACGTTTCCGCGGGGGTCCCGAAAGGCTACGAGCCCGACGCGAGTCTGCTCGCCGCGGCGAAGCGGATCGGGAAGGAGACGGGCGCGGAGATCGCGGTCGTCCACGACCCGTTCGACGCCGTCGAGCGTACGGATGTCGTGTACACGGACGTGTGGGTCTCCATGGGAATGGAGAAGGAGAGGGAGGAACGGGAGCGGACATTCCTGCCGTTCCAGGTGAACGGCAAGCTCGTGAAAGCCGCAGGCAAGGATGCGATCGTCATGCACTGCCTCCCCGCGCACCGCGGCCTCGAGATCACGGACGACGTGATCGACGGTCCGCAGTCCGTCGTGTTCGATCAGGCCGAGAACCGGCTCCACGCGCAGAAGGCGATCCTCGCTCGGTTCCTCGCGGGCGTCTGAGAGGGGCGGCGGCAACCCGTAAATAGGGTCCGGGCCTTCCCGGGCCGGATGGGACTCAGCCGGGCTCGTGCGATCGGGCTCGTCCTCGTCGCGGTCGCGGCGGTCGCGGTCGCCGCATTCCCCGCGCAGGCCGCGGACCTCGTGCTCCTTCCGGTCATCGCGTCGTTCTCCGTCGCCCGGCTGGGTGCCGCGTACGCGCTCTCCGTCGTCTTCGCAGTCGCCTTCGGACATGCCGCCGCGACGAACCGGCGCGCGGCGGCGATCCTGCTCCCCTTCCTTGACGTCCTCCAGTCCGTGCCGATCTTTGGCTTCTTCCCTGCGGCCCTCGTGTTCTTCGTCGCGACCTTCCACGGACACCCGATCGGCCTCGAGTTCGCGGTCGTCTTCCTCATCTTCACGAGCATGGCCTGGAACATGGCATACGGGGTGTACGAGTCGCTCACGACGATTCCTCATGACCTCGAGAGCGCCGCGACGGGGTTCGGCCTCCGGGGTTGGTTGCGCTTCCGCCGCCTCTTGTTCCCCGCGATGGTCCCGAAGCTCGTGTACAACTCGATGCTCTCCTGGTCGAACGGGTGGTACTTCCTCGTCGCGAGCGAGGTGTTCACCGCGTTCGGGGAACGGCACACACGCCCCGGCCTCGGCGCATACATCGCGGAGGCAGGGATCGCGGGGGACGTCCCAGGGATCTTCCTGGGGCTCGGCGCCCTCGCCGCGGTCGTCCTCACGCTCGACGCGATCGTCTGGCGCCCGACGTCGCTCTGGGCGGAGCGGTTCCGCTTCGACGCGGTCGGCGGCGTGCCCCGCGTCCCGGGGCCGTACGAGCGGCTGCGCTGGCTGCCCCGCTTCCCCGGGCTCCGCGCGCGGGTCCTCGCGACGGCACGCCCGTTGCGGGACCGGTGGGAGCATGCGTCCGAGCGGCTCGAGCGCGCGTACGCATCCCATCCGGGGACCCTGCGGACCGTGCGACGGGTGGACATCGCGATGTTCGCGGCGATCTTCGTGATCGTCGTCGCGGCGGGCGTCGCGGGGCTCATCGGACTCCTCGCACGACCGCTGCCCGAGGCCGCGCGGGAGATCCCGGTGGCGACCGCCTCTTCCTTCCTGCGGCTCGCCCTCGCGTACGGCCTGGCCCTCGCATGGACGATCCCGATGGCGGCGTGGGTCGCGCGGGACGCGAGGGCCTCGCGGCTCCTCACGCCCGTGCTCGAGGTGTTCGCTTCCCTCCCCGCGACCGCACTCCTGCCGGTGATCCTCGGCGCCTCGATCGGGATCGCCTCCTTCGCGGGCCTCGAGGACGAGCTCGCGGCGCTCCTGATCGCCCTCTTCGCGATGCAGTGGTACCTCCTCTTCAACCTCATCGCGGGAATCCGCGGGGTCCCCGCGGACCTGCACGACGCAGCCCGCGCCTTCGGGGTGCGGGGCTGGAGGTACTGGCGGCGCGTGCTCCTGCCCGCGGCGATGCCCTCGATCGTGACGGGGAGCGTCACGGCATGGGGCGCGGGATGGAACGCGCTCATCGTCTCCGAGTACATCCCCTTCGGCGGGCCCGTGCACGAGGTCACGGGCATCGGAAACCTCCTCGCTCGGGCGACGTTCGCCGCCACGCCGGACAACGAGATGATCCTCCTCACCGTGCTCACGATGATCGTCGTCGTCCTCGCGATGAACAAGCTCCTCTGGAGGAACCTGTACCGCCGGGCCTCCGAGCGCTACCGGATCGAGATCCAATGACGACGGCGCCGCCCCTCCTGGAAGTCCGAGACGTGTCCCGGTCCTTCTTCGAGGACGCGAAGGAGTTCGCGGTCCTCGAACCGATCCGGTTCGACGTTCACGACCAGGACTTCGTGTGCGTCACGGGCCCGTCGGGGTGTGGCAAGTCGACCCTCCTCCGGATCATCGTCGGCCTCGACCGACCGACGTCCGGCGAGGTCCTCTTCGAGGGCGTGCCAATCCGAGCGGACAACCCCCAGGTCGCGATGGTGTTCCAGTCGTTCGCGCTGTTCCCGTGGCTCACGATCGAGGAGAACGTCATGCTCGGGCTGGAGGCGCGCCCCATGACCGACGCGGAGCGCGACGCCCGCGCCCGGAAGTACGTCGACGCGGTCGGCCTCACGGGGTTCGAGAACGCGTACCCGAGGGAGCTGAGCGGCGGGATGAAGCAGCGGGTCGGGATCGCCCGGGCGCTCGCGATCGAGCCGCTCCTCCTCTGCATGGACGAGCCGTTCTACGCGCTCGACACGCTCACGGCGCAGAGCCTGCGGGACGAAATCCTCCAGCTGTGGTCGGACCCGGACCTCCCGCCGCGGGCCGTCCTCATGGTCACGCACAGCATCGAGGAGGCCGTGTACCTCGCGGACCGGGTCATCGTGCTGTCCCCGCGCCCGGGGAAGGTCATCGCGGACCTCCGGATCGACCTCCCCCGGCCGAGGAACCGGAAGGAGCCGGAGTTCTACGGGTGGGTGGATGAGATTTATTCCCTCAGCGTGCGTTAGGGGGGTTGCACGTGTCCCGTACGCCTGAAGACGCCCGGCCCCACGCGCTCGTGGGCATGCACCCGATTGCGAGGGTGTCCCTGAGCCAGGTCGTCGGCCTCGTCGAGGCGCTCGACGAGGTCGGAGGCGAGGCGGACGTCGCCTCGATCGCCCAGGAGGTCGAGATGGACCTCGACCGGATCGGCCCGATCGTGGACGCCGCGGAGTTATTGGGCCTCCTGACCGTGAACGAGGGAGACCTCCGGGTCACGAGCCTGAGCCGGAAGGTCCTCCAGGCGAACGTGCGCGAGCGGAAGGCGATCTTCCGGGACATCCTCCAGGAGGTGCCGATCTTCCGGCAGATCACGGAGATGGTGCGGAACGCCGGGAGGCCGGTGGACCGGAAGGACGTCCTTGCGGCGCTCGCCGCGCAGGTCGGCGCACGGCAGTCCGAGGACCTCCTCAGGGCGCTCGTGTACTGGGGCCGCTACGTCGAGCTCGTGCAGTACGACAGCAATTCCGAGGCGTTCAGCCTGCGCCAGCCCCGGTCGTGACCGGGCCGGAGTCGGGCATGCCGTTCACCGCGTTCCACGTCGTCCCCGTGTGGCCGCTCTACGTCCGATGGCCGCGCCACTTTGATGTCCTCGCCCTGACGATGGGGGCCATCCTGCCGGACCTGGAGATCGTGGCCGTCTACCCGATGACCCGGGACTGGGAGTGGGGCCGGACGGTCATGCACTCGTTCCTTGGCGTGGTCACGGTGAACCTCGTCCTCTCGCTCCTCGCTGCGCGCCTCCTGATCCCGGTGGTCGCGGAGCGCCTCGATCGGCGGCATCCCGGGAAAGGCTGGCGGAGGTTCGCTGGGCGGGATTACGTGACGGATCGGAGGAGCCTGCCCGTGGCCGCAGTATCTGCGGTCCTCGGCGGGGCCACGCACCTCGCGATCGACCTCACCCACCACCTCGACACTCCCGTGCTGTGGCCCTGGAGGGACCGCGCCCTGCATCTCGTGCCTTGGGCGGACGACCCTCTCTGGAACCTGACCGTCAACGCGGCGTTCGGGGTGATCTTCGCGGGTTTGGTCCTCCGATGGGTCGGGAAGTGAGGAACCTATCGCCCGCCGAACCACTGACGCAGGACGGGGTGCATCTCCATCATCTGCTCCCTCCCGATCGCCTCGTACATCTGGATCATGATGCCGACGGCGAGGAGCACGCCCGTGCCGGAGGCGTTCCCGACGGTCCCGATCATGTCCGCGCCCGCGGCGAGCGCACCGACGAAAGCACCCGAGATCACGGTGACGACGGGGATGTACCGCTCGAGGACGCGCCGCAATATCCGCGGGTCCCTCCGGAACCCGGGGATTTGCATCCCGCTCGATTCGATCTGGCGCGCGACCTCCTCCGGCCCCATGTTCGTCGTCATGATCCAGAACTTCGCGAACATGATCGAGCCCCCGACCATGACGAACACGTAGACGAGGAGGTGGAGGAACACCTCCCAGTATTCGTGGCCGCGGAGGTACGCTCCGTACGTGCTCGGGTTGAAGAGCGGTAGGAGCCAGTCGCCGACGCCGTTGATGTTCGAGAAGTAGTACGCGAGCCCGTCGACGGGGGTCGTCCGCTGGATCTGCCCCGAGAGCACGAGAGGGTCGCCCGCGTCCGGATACGCGCCGAACAGGGGGTTCCGTCCGATGAGCGGCCATTCCGGGTGCTGCCAGAAGAGGAGGGAGAACATCGACACGTTCGCGAGGACCGCGGCGACGAGGATCACGGGGATGTTCGACGCGTACATGAGGCGGATCGGGTAGCGCCCCCGGGCGCCGCGCGCCTTGCCGTGGGCGAGGGGGAGCTCGATCCGCGTCGACTCCGTGTACGCGACGATGAGGAAGATCGCCATGGTCCCGAAGAGGGCGATGAGCGGGTTCGGCGGCTGGAACATGATCTGCTCGAGCCCCGTGGACCCGATCTGGCCCGCGGGGAGGTTCTGCAGGTAGTAGATCGTCTTCGGGATCGCGCCCGCGGGGACGGTCGAGCCGGCCTGGGACGGCTCCCAGTTGAACGTGCCCGTGAAGATCTGCTGGGCCACGCCCGCCGCGATGAACAGGGAGATCCCCGAGCCGATCCCCCACTTCGAGACGACCTCGTCCATCAGGAACACGAGATACGAGCCGACGAAGAGCTGGACAACGATGAGGAGCTGCGCGAGGAACAGGCCGTTGTTCTCGGGGATGAGCCCGAAGACCTGCGGCCCGTCGAGGTTCGTGATGAACCCGCTCGAGGGCGTGAGGAACCCGAAGACCTGGGGGACCGCCTCGACGAAGATCATGATGATCACGAGGAGCTTCTGCGTCCCCTGATACACGCTCTTGTCGTCGTCGTCCCGGAGGTCGAGGTTGATGATCTTCGCTCCCGCGAAGAGCTGCATGATGATCGAGCCCGTGACGATCGGCCCGATCCCGAGATGCATGAGGGAGCCCTGGGCGCCCGCGAGGATCGCCCGGAGGCTGGAGAAGAAGTCGATCACGCTCGTCCGGTCGAGCCCGTAGATGAAGATGTTCGTGAGGACGAAGTACAGGACGAGGATCAGGATGACCCAGATGATCTTCGTCCGGAACTGCACGTGGCCTTCCGGCCTCGAGACCGCGGGCAGCCGGTCCGTCAGGGGCTTCAGCGAGTAGAGACGGCTCTTCTTCTTCTCCTCGAGGGGCATCGCGCCTACTCCTCAGATGCGGCGGCGAGCTTGACTTTTCCGCCGGCCCCGGCGACGGCGCTCTCCGAGGCCTGCGCGACCGTGATCTGCAGGGGAACGTCCACGCGGCCGCGTCCGAGGAGCTTTCCGATCCCCGCCGCGGAGAGGTCGACCTCGACCCCGGTCTCGGAGCGCTTCGCGTGGCCCTGGGCCTCGAGCTCTCGCAGGCGAGCGGCGAGCTCCTCGAGGTTGATCGTCGTGACGTCCCGAACCTGCGCGTGCCGGGTGAACCCGTGCCGGCCGAAGTGGTCCGGCGCGTACTTGATCATCCACTTGAACTTGTGCTTGTGAAGTCCTGCGTTCCCCGTGCCCCCGCGGCCACCCGCCCCGCGTCCGTGCTTCTTCCCCCGGCCGTGGGTGCGGCTCCCGCGGAGCTTCCGCGTCCTAGACACCATGCGCGGTCCCCTCCTCGAAGACCATCCGGAGCAGGAGGTCGTTGATCGCCTTCCCGCGGTACCCGAGGTCGCCCCCGTCGTTGTAGCCCCGCTTGATCCCCCGGAGACCCCCGACCGCGGGGTGCAGGCGGAGGATGGGGCGGAGCCCCGCGACGTCCCGGAGCGCTGCCTCTCCCTTCGCGATTGCCTGGCTCAGATCCCAGATCGACTTGAACGGGCTGTGCGCCTTCACGAACGCGTCGTCGATCGGTCGGTCTCCGACGGACCGGCCCCTCCGGAGGAGGAGCTTCGCAAGGACCTCCGCGTCCAGCTCGCCCCACGTGACCTGGTCCTTCACGCGTTGGAGCATGCCCTTCGTCGTCGCGTCCGCGGGGACGACCACGCAGTGGTTCTGCCGCGTGAGCCGGAGCATGCGGAGCGTGTCCCGGACAGGATCGGGAAGATCGTGCTTCCCCCGGAGCCGGACGACGGCGAGCGCCATCACTTCTCACGCTCCGGTTCGCCTGGGGTCTGTCCCGTTCCCGGGGTCTCGGTCAGGTTCTCACCCTCCACCTCGACCTCCTCCGGGAGCTCGACGGCCTCCCCCGCGGGCGGCTCCGCCGTCGCGGTCTTGTGGACGAACACCTGCTCCGCGCCCGCCCTGATCTTCAGGCGGTCCGCCTGCTCCGTGCGGACCTTGACGCCGCCCGTGCGCCGGAGGGCGTCGAACGTCGCGAGGGCGTAGTTCACCGTCGTCTTCGTGTGTCCCTTCGTGAACCCCCACGCGTCCGTGATCCCCGCGAGCTTGAGCACGCTCTTCGCGATGTCCCCGCACGCCCGGCCGACGCCCTGGGGCGCGGGCTTCAGCGTGACCTGGACGGAGCCGCTCCGGCCACGGACCTTGAACGGGAGGGAATGGGACCGGAAGCAGCCGCACTCCCAAGACCCGCACCCCCGGCGGACCTCGATCATGTTCAGCTTCGCGTTGTCGATCGCCTTCCGGATCGCTGGGCCGACCTCGCGGCCCCGGGCCCGGCCGAGGCCGACGAACCCGTCGGCGTTCCCGACGACGCACGTGATCGCGAAGTTCACCCGCCGACCGGAATCCGTCATCCTCTGGACCATGTTCACGTCGAGCACCTCGTCCTCCATCTCCGGGAGGAGGACGTCCACGATCTCGGGCTCGCGGACCGGGAGGCCGGTCTTGACCGCGTCGCTCATCGTCGTGATCTCGCCCTTGAGGACGAGCCGCCCGAGCTTCGTCTTCGGCGTCCACGCGCTCAGGTCCCGTGTGTAGCGCTCCGTGCGTGGTTTCGTCCGCCGCTTCCTCATCGGATCACCTCGAGCTTCGCCTTGACCTCATCGAACGCCTTCGGCACCGCCTCGCCGATGTGCTCGCCGCGGAGGCGCTCCTTCGAGGGGAGGACGTCGGGGCTGTGGGGCACCTTGAGGCCGCCGTCGAGGAGGCCTTTCAGGACCGCGAAGACCCGTCCCCCCTTCGTCGGCTTGTGCAGGCCGATGTCGAGGACGGCGGACTCCACGCCCTTCGACGCGGCGCGGCGGCCGGCGAGGAGGCCCGTGAGGTACGCGGCCGGCACGTTCCCCGTGCCCGCGGTCCAGCCGTGCTTCGCGAGCTCCTTCGAGGTCGCGGAGGCGATCACGCGGTCGCCCGCGGCCTGCAGCTCGACGACCTGTACGATCACCTGGTTCAGGGTCTTTCGGACGACGGCCCTCGGGACGCCGCCCCGGAGGAGCCGGGCGCGGAGCCGATAGTCCGTGCGTCCCTCCCGCCGTCGACGGAAGCCGACGCGATAGTGGGGTCCCTGTGCCTTCACTTCGCCACCTCCTTCATCACCCCGGCGTTCCGGAGCTGCTGGTCTAGGTGGGCCTTCGATTTGAACATGCCGCCCTTCGCCTGGCGGTAGTACCGCCGGTACGTGCGGACATCGATCCGGCCGTGGAGCTTCAGGTCCCGGAGGTGCGCCCGGAGGCTCCGGATCGTCGTCACCCAGGCGGCCTTGCCCGGCGCGCGGGCGTTCGAGCTGCCCTTGCGCTTCCCGTGCCCGCGGCGGCGCCCCTTCGCCCGCTGCGCGGCGCGCGCGCGCGCCCGCCCGCGTGACACACCCTGCACGGGCCGGCGAGTGATCACGTTCCGCGCGATGAGCGCACGGACGAGCTCCCGGGTGATCGCGTCGAGGATGTTCTCCTGCTCCGCGGGGTCGGTCGTGATCCGGACGCGGTTCACCCCGCACCCGAGGACCTCCGCGGCGAGCCGGCGCTGGTGGTCGAACCTCATCCCGTCACCATCCGGTTCAGCACCCGGAGCTTGCGCTCCTCGCACGCCTTCTCGATGATCTCTCGCTTCCGCGTGCCGACGCCGTGGGCGATCCGCACGGCCTGCCGCGCAGGATCGACGCCCTCGAGCTCGCGCACGTTGTGGACGAGGACCTCCTGGAAGCCGCTCGGGTGGTACCCCCGGACCTCCCGTGGACCCCGGTACCCAATGGAAGGGAGGTTCCACCGGTACCCGAAGTGCCGGCGGAGCTTCGACTGGCCGCCCTGGGGCTTCCGCCACTCCTCCCCGAACTTGTCGTACCGGAACCACTCCTGCCGGCGGAACGACGGCCGCTGCGCGGTCTTCTCCGCACGCAGACGGAGGAGGGCGCGCGTCCGCGGATCGAGCTTGGGCTTGATCTTGACGACGTACTCGGGCTCGGCCTCCTCTTCTGTGGCCTTCGCCGGCGCTTTCTTCGGTTCGGGTCCCTCCGGCTTGGCCTCGGGTGGTCTCGCCTGGGGCTTCGCCTCCGCCTTCGCCTCGGTCTCGAGGTACGCGAGGAGCCGCTTCCGGAGGTCGTCGACCTTCCCCTCGCCGTCGAGACCGAACGCCTCGCACCACGCGACGAGGTCCGCCTTGTGTCCCTCCCGCACCTCGTGGGCCGTGGGCCGGGCCACGGCTTTCGGCTCCGCGGGCGAGACGTCCTTCACGGCCTTCTTCGTCTTCCTCGGCGGTCCCGCGTCCTTCGACTCGTCCACCATGCTCACGCCTCCCCGGCCTTCTTCGTGATGTAGATGCCGTCCTGGAAGATCCGCGGGTCGAAGCCCCGGATCCGGGTGGCCTGCTCGATGTTCGCCGCCGTCTGGGAGACGGCCTCGACGTCGGGGCCCTCGAGGACGACCACGTCCCCGTTCACCTCGACCTTCGTCGCCCCGAGGATCGGAGCCCTCCGCGGGTGCTTCTCCCCGAGGAAGTTCTCGATGAGGAACTCGGTCCCCTTCACGGACGCCTTCAGGGGGAAGTGGCTGTACACGATCTTCATCTCGTAGCGGAAGCCCTCCGTCACCCCGCGGATCATGTTCCGCACATGGGCCGCGAACGTGCCCACGAGGGCCTTCTCCCGTTTCGTCGGGAACTCGCTCCGGACGCGGACCTCGCCGCCCTCGACGCTCACGGAGACCCGCGGATGGCCGAGGGCGCGCTGGAGGCGGTGCCCCTTCGCTGCGACGACGATCGAACCTCCCTCGATCCTCGCCTGGACCCCGTCCGGGATCTTGATCCGTTCGTCGAGCAGACCTGCGACCGGCATCGTCCCACCTCAGTACACGTATGCGAGGAGCTTGCCTCCAACGCCGATCTCCTTCGCCTTCGCCTGCGAGATCACTCCCTCCGTCGTCGTCAGGATCAGGACGCCGAAGTCCTGCGCGGGGAGGTACCGTGCCTCGTACCGCTCGAGGTCCTGCCGCCGAACGGCGAACCGGGGTTTGATCACGCCGCAGCTGTTGATGTTCCCCTTGAGCCGGACCTGGTATATCCCACCGCGCCGGTCCTCGATGAACTCGAAGGACTCGATGTAGTCCGACTCCTGCATGACCTTGAGGACGCGGCCGATGAGCTTCGACGCGGGCCGCAGCTTGCAGTCCCGCTTGCCGACGGACTCCGCGTTGCGGATCGTCGCCATCGCGTCGTTGAGTGGATCCTGGAGCATCCTGTCACCTCAGCTGTACTTCCGGAACCCGAGTTCGTACGCAATCTCGCGGAAGCACTGCCGGCACACGTGGAGCCCGTACCGCCGGACGATCCCGCGCTTCCGCCCGCATCGCAGGCAGCCCTTGCTCCGCCCGAACTGCCGCGTCCGCTTCACTCGACCACCTCGACCTTGAAGTGATCCTTGATGAACGCGATGCCGTCCGCCCGCGTGATCCGGTGGTGGGCCGCGATCGGCCGCGGCTTCACGCTCCGGCGCGCGACGCGCCAGCCCGGCCGCATCAGGCTCACGCTGACGTCCATCCCGAACACCCCAATCTCCGGGTCGTACTTCATGCCCGGGAAGTCCGTGTAGTCCTGGACGCCGAAGGAGAAGTTGCCGCGGGGGTCGAAGCTGTATGCGGGGAGACGGCGGCTCCGGATCTCGAAAGCCTCCTTGAGGAACGCCTCCGCCGGCAGGCCACGAAGCGTGACCCGAGCCCCGATCGGCATGTTCCGCCGCACCCCCCACTCCCGGACCGCCTGGTGGCTCAGGGTCTGGACGGACTTGCGCTTCGTCACGAGGTCGAGAACCTTCTGCGCCTTGACGAGCTTGTCCCCTGCCTCGCCGACGCCGATGTTCACGACGACCTTCTCCACCTGGATCGCGCGCATGTCCCCCATCGTCCCACCTACAGCGCCGGCGCCTCCGGCACCTTGACCTCCGGCGCGGTCTTTCCGACGACGAACACCTTGTCGATGTCCGTGGAGAAGCCCTCCTTGAACGTGACGACGTTCGCGCGCGGGTTCCGCGTCAGGCGGACGTCGAGGACATGGGCGACCTCTCCGACGTGCTTGCCGCCGGTGATCACCGTCGGGGCGCCGGGAACGAGCTCGTAGTGCCCGAGCACCTTCTGGCCCGGAAGCTGGAGCTTCAGCGTCGTGCCCGTCCGGTATTCGTTCTTCGGCACGAGGAGGTTCCGCCCGTCGTGGAGGTTGATCTGGATCTTGCCGCCCCGCACGGTCGTCTTGTCCTCGATCCGGCAGAGCTTCCACTTCGCGTCCGCGTCGTCCACGGGGACGAGGGCCATCCGGCCCCGGGTACTGACCATCATCCGATAGTGCTGCTTCGTCTCCGCGAGGGACAGGACGTCCATGAGCCCGACGGGGAACTTCGGGTCCCTGACCGCCCGGCCGT
Source organism: Euryarchaeota archaeon RBG_16_67_27 (assembly GCA_001800745.1). Classification (GTDB taxonomy): domain Archaea; phylum Thermoplasmatota; class Thermoplasmata; order RBG-16-68-12; family RBG-16-68-12; genus RBG-16-68-12. The sequence continues at coordinate 14,440 of MGVZ01000028.1, read as the reverse complement.
CGACGAGGATACCGCGGCCGTGGAGGATGTGTCGCGCCTCCCGGGCGGTGGCGCAGACGGAGAGCATGTCCCGCAGGATCAGGCCGACCGGGACGCTCGCCTCCGCCTCGTGAGGGCCCGGGGACGGGCGGATCGTCCAGAAGGCCGTCTTGCGGGAGATCGCCCAACTCCTCGGGGCCGGCAGCCGCTTGAGATGTTTCTTCATCGACTCACTCCTGGAGCTTCTTCCTCCGCCACGGGTCCGTGTCGTCCAACTTCGTGATCATGAGGTTCGATGCGTGGATCGGCCGCGGGACCTTCTTCTCGTCCGTCTTCTCGATCGTGATCCCCTCGACGACGACGCTCCCGTCGACGCGGTCCACGCTGACGACCTTGCCCTCCCGGCCGCGGAACGTCCCGCGCATCACGCGGACCGTGTCGCCCTTCCGGACGGGGAGGGCGCGGGGAAGGCGCGCCTTCGACTTCTCGTGCATCGCCGGCGACAGGTGGGACGACGCGGCGATCCGGCGGCGGTGGAGGGGCGCCTCCGCGGCCCGCTTCCGTTGCACCCGGGGTCTCGTGCTCACCATCGTCCGACCTCACACGATCATGCTCGCCGTGGCGGCGATCCGCGGCCAACGCTCTGCCGCCTCGCGGGCCACGGGGCCCTTGATGTCCGATCCCTTCGCCTCGCCCTCCGGGGTGACGATCACGCACGCGTTGTCCTCGAACTGGACCATCGTGCCCTCGGGCCGCCGGAACGGCCGGCGCTGGCGCACGACCACGGCGTTCATGAGCTGCTTGCGCGTCTCCGGGGTGCCCCGCTTCACCGTGACGACGAGGAGGTCGGCGATTCCCGCCGACGACCGGCGCTTCCGGACGCCGCGGTACTTCGGCACCTCGACGATCTCGACGATCTTCGCCCCCGTGTTGTCGATGCACTCGATCCGAGAGCCCTTCGGGAGGCCCCGGGTCTGGCGCCCGGGCAAGCCCTTCACGCGCTCACCCCCCGGTTGCGGATCGCGACGTAGCTCACGGTCTTGCTCAGCGGACGACACTCCATGATCGTCACGCGGTGTCCTGGGACCAGGCCGAGGCATGGCGGCGCGTGGACGTTCATCCGGCGCGTGCGCTTCTCGTACCGTTCGAACTTCTGGAGGTACCGAAGGTACTCCCGTTCGACGACGACCGTGCGCTGCATCCGCGTCGAGACGACGACGGCGTCGAGCGCCTGCCCGCGGACGGCGAGCTTCCCGTGGAACGGACAGTGCGCGTCCGCGCACGCGCGCTCGGGGACCGGGACGTCGATTCCGATGTCCCGCGCCGACGACTTCTCCTTCTTCTCCGCCTTCGCCATCCTGGGTCACCGTGCCTTCTTGATGCGGTCCTCCGGTCGGAAGCGAATCTCGTCGCCCTCGACCTCGGCGCCGCCCGGAACGTCAAACCGGAATCGGGAACCCTGCTTCGCGACGCGCTTCTCGCGGCCGGCCGCGTCGATGAGCAGGGTGTTCCTCGTCTCGTCCACGACGACGCCGGCCACGCCGAGGAGGCCGGGGTCCTCGGAGCGGACGATCTCGACACGCAGACCGATGAGCTCGTGCTTCCGCAGGTTCATCTCAGACGACCCCCACGGAGTAGCCCATCCCCTGGAGGACGGCCTGGACCTTCTTGCGGTGCTCTCCTTGAAGCTCGATCCGGCCCTCCTTCGCGGTTCCGCCCGCCGCGCAGCGGTTCTTGAGGAGCCGTGCGAGCTCGTCGAGATTGATGTCCGTGCCATCCAGCCCGTCGACAATCGTCATCACCTTCCCATACCGGCGCGTGTCCGTGTAGACGCGGATCCGCTGCTGTTCCTTCGCGAGCTCCTCGCACATGCACAACTCGTCCGGGAGCCCGCAGGTGGAACAGATCCCCGCCATCAGCCCGTCTCCTCCTTCGCGGGCACGGGCTTCGCCGCCGCGCGGGCTCCGAATCGTTCTTCTTCCCGCATGACCGTGAGGATGCGTGCGATGTTCTTCCGGAGCGCGCGGATCTTGCCGGGGCTCGGAGGCGCTCCGCCCATCGCGGCGACGCCCCGCTCGTGCATGAGCTCGTCCCGAAGCTCCGTGAGCTTCTTCGACCGCGTCTCCGCGTCCATCGCGCGGATCTCCTTCGTGCGCAGGAGGGGCATCTACTTCTCCCCCTCCTTGACCTCGATCTCGACGTCGACCTCGACGTCCTTGACCTGCTTGAGCGCCTTCTTGAGTCGCCGGCCCGCGACCTTGGTCGCCGTCACCGCGACCTTCTTCGCCTCGGGTTCTTCCAGGAGCACGACGGCCTCTTCATCCGCAGGCGCCTCGGGCGCCTCAGTGGGGGTCGGGGGGGCGGCCTCCTCGATAGGGCCCTCGGAGGCCGGCGGCTTCGTAAGCGGCGGCATGGGTGCCGCGTCCGCCGGGACCGCGGGGGCGACCTCGATGTCGTCCGGGAGCTTCGCGCGCGGGTCCATGATCTCCACCGTCACCCCGATCACCCCCGGCTTGAGCTTCGCGACCGCGAAGCCCGTGTCCATCCAGAGGTTTCGAGGCTCCCCGCAGTACTTGATGTGGCCCGCCTTGAACTTCACCCTGCGGTGCCGCTGGCCCGTGAGCTTGCCCGCGATCACGACGAGGCATCCCTTCGCGCCGGCCTCCGTGATCCGACGGACGGTCGAGTGCCCCGCGCGGCGGAAGTGCCAGCCCCGTTCGAGGGCGTTCGCGAGCTTCTCCGCCATGATCTGCGCGTTGAGCGAGGGCTGCTCGACCTCCTGGACCTCGATCTGGGGGTTGTCGAACTTGAAGCTCTTCTCCACCGCCTCCGTGAGCATCTTGATCGTCCCGCCCTTCCGTCCGATGACGAGCCCCGGGCGCTCTGCGAGCAGGGTCACGCGGGTGCCCATCGGCGTCCGCTGGATGTCGAGGCCGCCGAAGCCCGCGCGGCGCGTCTCCCGCATCAGGTACTCCTTGAGGAGGACCCGTCGGACGTTCTCCGCGATGATCCGCCGGTCCTTCCGCCGGGCCGACTTCGCCTCGGGCACTCAGGCCACCTCCTCGAGGACGATCTCGAGGTTCACGGTGTCCTGGTTCCACGGGCCGCTCCGCCCGTAGGCCCGGGGCCGGGAACCCTTCGTGATCGAGCCCTTGTGCGCGTTCACGACCCGCACGACCATCGCGTCCGGGTCGTCCTTCCCCGTGAACTCCGCGTTCGCGATCGCGTTGTCCAGAATCTTCAGGAACGCCTTCGCAGCCTTCACGGGGTACCGCGCGGGGCCGTAGCCCGCCTTGTGGGCGACCCAGCGATTGTACGTCTTCATGGGGACCGGCTGCTTGAGGTCCGTGACGCGCTCGAGGTACTGCCGCGCCTGCTCGACGGTCTTCCCGCGGATCGCGCGGGCGAGCTCGACGCTCTTCTTCCATGCGATCGGGAGCTCGCGGCCGTACGCGCGGGCCATCGTCTCGATCTTGAAATCCACCGTGTACCCGAGCTTCGCCATCGTCCGACCTCATTTGAGCGGCATGAACTTCGACGAGCGCGTCGCGCCGACGCCGGGACCGCTGTGGGAGACGACCTTGCGCGTCATCGCGAACTCGCCGAGGAAGTGCCCAATCATCTCGGGCTTGATCTCGACGTTCACGAACTCCTTCCCGTTGTGGACGGCGACCTTCTTGCCGACGAAGTCCGGGAGGATCGGGACGTCCCGGCAGTGCGTCCGAACGGCGTCCTCCGTCCCGTTCGCGCGGAGCTTCTCGACGAACGTCAGGCGTTCCCCATCGATACCGCGGACGAAGGATCGGCGGGAGCGGGCGGGGAGGAGCTCGACAATCTCATCGAGCGTCATCGCCTTCATCTCCTCCATCGTGTACCCGCGGTACGTGAACTCCTTCCGGCGGCGGGTCTCGACGACGCCCGCGCGCTTCCGCAGCTTCCGGCGGGCCGCCTTCGCGAGCCCGCCCATCCTCTTCGCCATCGTCACCTCTCCTTCCGCTTCTTCATCCGCTTCGGCCTCGGGGACAGCCGGCCGACCTTCTGGCCGGGAGGAGCGTCATATCCGACGGTCGACGGCCGGCCGACGTGCTGGTGCGACCCGCCGCCGTGCGGGTGGTCCACCGGGTTCATCGCCACCCCGCGGACCTTGAAGTACGCCTTGCTGAACGACCGGAAGGCGTGGTGCTTCTTGCCCGCCTTCGTGAACGGCTTGTCGCCGCGGCCCGCGCCCGCGACCGCGCCGATCGTCGCGCGGCACGCCGGGTGGAACGACCGGAAGTGGCCTGACGGCAGCTGCACGACGATCCGTTCCCCGCGGCTCACGACGACGGCCGTCGTCCCGGCGGCTCGGACGAACCGGCCGCCGTCCCCGGGGGCCGCCTCGAGGTTGTAGACGAGGGTGCCCTCGGGGATGTCGCTCAGCGGGAGCGTGTTCCCCCGGTCGACGTTCACCGCCCCGACGGTGACCTGCTGGCCGACCTGGAGGCCGTCGCAGGCGATCATGAGGACCTCCTGCCCGTCGTACGTGACGCGGGCGAGGGGCGCGGTGTGGCCGGGCGCCTGGAAGATGTCCGTGACGACGCCGGCGCCGCGAAGCCTCGGGTGGACGACCGGGCCCGGGTGGCGGTGGCTCGGCGACCGGTACGTCGGCGAGGTCCCGCGACCTCGGCGCTGGGTCGGGAGGTTCTTTCCCATCAGAACACCCCGATCCGCATCCCGATCTCCTCCGCGGAGAACTCGGGCTTGAGATGGATGATCGCGTGCTTCCCGTCCTTGCGGACGAACGTGTTCACGCTCTTGACCTTTACCTGGAACTGCTCCTCGAACGCCTTCTTGATCTCGGGCTTCGTCGCCTCCCGGCGGACAAGGAACTCGAGCCGGTTCCCGTCCTTGAGGTTCTGCGCAGGCGTGCCCTGGAGCATGTTCAGCGTCTTCTCCGTCACGTAGGGGTGGAGGAGGATGTCGTGCGGCTTCATGCGGCCCAGCTCCTGAGGATCTCGAGCGCGCCCTCGCTGAACACCGTGAGCCGACCCGCGTCGCCCCCGGGGGCGAGGATCTCCGCGTTCAGCGCCGACGGGCTCACGACGTCCACGCCCGGGAGGTTCCCGAACGCGCGCCGGACCTTCGCGGGCTCCTTGACGACGAGGAGCAGGCTCGTCGGCCGGCGGTACCGTCGGCCGCGCATCTTGCCGCGCCCCGCGCGCACGTGCCGCCCCGCCTTCGCGCGCATGACGTCGTCGTAGACGCCGAGCCGGTGGAGGATCTCCAGCCCCTCACGTGTCAGGCCGTCCTTCGGCTCGAGCGCCTCGAGGCCGTCCTCGACGACGACGGGCAGGCTCAGGTCCGCGAGGAACCGGTGGCCTCGGCGGGCGACGAGCGCGGAGTCCTTCACGGCCGCGAGCGCCGCGTTGCGCGCGAGGCGTCGCTCCTGCTCGTTGACCTTCTTCGCCCAGACTGCCTCGACCCGCGGGGGATGTGCGCGGCGGCCGCCGACGGTCCCGGGCGCCTGGGCGCCCGTCATCGTGCCGCGGATTCTCGGGACGCGCGACACGCCGTGGCCCTTCCCGGACCAGCGGACGGAGTGCCGGGTCCCCGCGGTGCGGGAGGACCCGTACGGCTGGCGCCGGTTCGCCTGGAACGCGGTCACCGCCCGGCGGACGAGGTCGGGACGGAGCTCGGAGAGGAACACGGCCGGGAGGTCGACGGCCCGGATTGCCTTCCCGTCGAGGGCGTACACGTGAACCTGGCCGGGCTTCAGGGGCGGAGCCTCGCGGGGGGCCTTCTTCGCGTGGACCTCCTTCGTCGCCTTCGCTTTCGCCCCTTTGCGCCGCGCGGGCTTCTCCTTCTTCGGCTTCGCCGCGGCCGCCTCGGTCCCCTCCCGTACTTCGTCCTCGGCCATGCTCAGGCCCCCTGCTTCGATTCGCGGGAGATATACGTGATCTCCGGCGGCTTCTCGAGCTTCACGTAGCCACCGCGGGTCGAGTCCCGGAGGCGGATCAGCCGCTTCGCGGGGCCGGGGATCGAGCCGTGGAGAAGGATGTACGGGTTCCGGACCTGGCCGTAGTGAAGGAAGCCTCCGTCCGTGGTGACCTCCTCGCCGTTCGCGCCGACCTTGAGGACCCGCTTGTTGTACTCCGTGCGCTGGTGGTACCCCGTCTGGCCGCCCTGCGGGACCGTCGGGCGCACGTAGCCGGGCTGGAAGTTCCCGAGGGTGCCGATGTTCCGGCGGTGCTTCGAGTTCTTGTGGCTCAGGAGCTTCGTGCCCCACCGGGTGTGGTGGCCCTGCCAGCCCTTCCCCTTCGTGATCGCCGCGACGTCGACCATGGACCCTTCCTTGCAGAAGTCCGTGACCGCGATGTCCCTCCCGATGAGCGCCCTCGCGTACGCGAGGCGGTCCTCGATCGTGCCGCCGCCGACCCGGTTCTCCATGAGCTCCGGCTTCGTCTTCGGCACGCCGGTCACGAGGGCGGGCTGTGTGTACGTGATGAGACGGACCTCGTCGATCGTGACCGCGTCGACCTCCTTCCACGCGGCATCGGGCTCGTAGTCCTTCGGGATCGGGAAGACACGGCGGAGCGCGCTGTCGAGCTTCGCGGCCCACACCTCCGCGACCGCCTTGAGTCCCTCGTGGGTTTGCCGGTAGACCCGGACGCCCGCGACCTTCATCGGGGGGACCTCGACGACGGTCACGGGGACCTGGACCTCCTGGCCCGACGTCGTGGACGTCGGCCGGTAGTCGACGATCATCGCGTGGGTCATGCCCGCCTTGTACCCGGCGAAGCCCTGGACCTTCGGCGTGCCGTCGTGCTCGGGCCAGCTCGAGAAGTGCGGGACCGGGCTCTCGCTGCGCTTCCTGGGCGAGAAGCCCATCGAACCGTGGCGGGGTCGGTGCTCCTTCGGCATAGCGCGGCTCCTCCTGGGAGGGGCATCTCTCCACGATCACGTGGAGAGGAGTGGGCTCGTTCGCACCACCGTGACGCGGCCTGCGGGCCCAGAAGGGTCAGGGCCGCATTCCCGGGGTCCACGAAGGATTGCCCGAGCGCGTCTGGTCGGCGCGACCGGCGAGCCTATGAGAAGGGCGTATTTAACGGTTTGGAGCGCGCGCGCTCGCGCCCCGCGCGCGGGGCGCAGCGCATCCCGCGGCGGCGGTCCGGCGGCTCGCGGCACGGCGGCCACGGGGAATTCCCTCCGGGGGATCACGGCGCCCGCGAGCGTGCGTGTGCGCCGACGGAGCGGCGCTCCGCGCCCCGGCGAGGCACGGAGTATCGTGCCTGATAACATTCCCACAACGTTTAAGGGAAAATCGCCGGCTATGACCCGCGTTGGCTGAGAACCCATGGTGGAATTCAAGCGGATGAAGATGAAGGTCTGCCTGGTGGGCGAGGCCGCGGTCGGCAAGACGTCCCTCATCCGCCGGTTCGTCCTGGATGACTTCGACGACAAATACATCCAGACCCTCGGAACGAAGGTGTCGAAGAAAGAGATCCTGACCCAGGCCACGGACGGGACCGGGGAGCTCCGGATCGACATGACGATCTGGGACATCATGGGGCAGAAGGGCTTCCGCGAGCTCCTCAAGGAGGCGTACTTCTACGGCGCGAAGGGGATCCTCGCCGTCTGCGACGTCACACGGAAGCGCACGCTCGACGACCTCGACGATTGGATCGAGGGCGTGTACTCCGTCACAGGCCGGATCCCGATCGAGTTCCTCGCGAACAAGGTCGACCTCGAGAAACCGGAGCTCGGCGAGGAGGAGCTGATCCAGGCCGCCCGCGCGTACGACAGCTCGTTCCACTTCACCTCCGCGAAGTCCGGCGTGAACGTCGAGCTCGCGTTCCAGTCCCTCGGGGAACGGATCGTGAAGGAGCGCTACGCGAGGAAGGTCGTGCCGGAAGAGTGAGAATTATCATCGCCGATACTCGCGGGGTCACGGCTTATTACAGTAAACGGTCCCTCGGGTGGCGATGATGACCGCCGTCGAGGCGACGCCGAAGCACGTCAAGGCGAAGATCTGCCTCGTCGGCGACGTCGCCGTCGGGAAGACCTCCCTGATCAAGCGGTTCGTGACGGACAACTTCGACGACCGCTACGTCGCGACCGTGGGCACGAAGGTCACGAAGAAGACGACGGACGTCGTGTGGAAGGGCGCGCCCGCGACCCTCGACATGATGGTCTGGGACATCATGGGCGAGAAGGGCTTCCGCTCCCTCCTCCGCGACGCGTACTTCGAGGGCGCGCAGGCCGTCCTCGCCGTGTGCGACGTCACCCGGAAGGATACGTTCTACGACCTGAACAGCTGGGTCACGATGGTCCGCAAGCAGATCGGGAGCGTGCCAATCGTCTTCCTCGGGAACAAGAGCGACCTCGCGGAGCGCATCGTCGTGACCGAGGAGGAGCTCGCGCGGCTCGGCGCGATGCACCAGGCCCCTCACTACCTGACGTCGGCGCGGACGGGACGAGGCGTGGACGAGGCGTTCCTCGCAATCGCGAGCGCGATCGCCTCCCGGCCCGACGCGTGAACGACCCTCCCGGAGGACGCGTGTTATCCATGGAGATAACCGCGAAGGAACTCCTTTATAATCTGACCTTCCTGCGTCGGAAAGAATCGGACTGAGGTGCGGGATGGATCGCCAGAAGATGAAGGTCAAGATCTGCCTCGTCGGGGAAGGCGCGGTCGGGAAGACGTGCCTGATCCGGCGGTTCGTCCACGACCAGTTCGAGGACCGCTACATCTCGACCCTCGGGGCGAAGGTCTCGAAGAAGGAGATCGTGATCCAGGGCAACGGCGCGGCCGTCGACGTGGACATGACGATCTGGGACATCATGGGCGAGAAGGGCTTCCGGGAGCTCCTCAAGGAGGCGTACTTCCACGGGGCCCAGGGCGTCCTCGCCGTGTGCGACGTCACGCGGAAGGAGACCCTCACGGACCTCGAGGAGTGGATCGCGGCCGTCGTGAAGGTCACGGGGAACATCCCGGTCGAGCTCCTCGCGAACAAGGTCGACCTCAAGGACGAGCGCGTCGTGTCCGACGGGGACGTGAAGTCCCTCGCGGACTCCCACGGCGCGACGTTCCTCCTGACCTCCGCGAAGACCGGCGAGAACGTCGAGGATGCGTTCGCGAAGCTCGCGGAGCTGATCGCGTCCCGCGCCGCCTGAGCGCGGACTCCCGGATCGAGTAACGACTCCGACCCATTTCATTTTTAATCAGGGGGTCAAAGTTATTAAGTAGGTCCGCTGTCTATTCGACCGAGTCGAACCCTTCTGGTGGGACCGGTTAGGGAGATGGCGGGAAGCGCGAAGGATTCTGAAGAGCACTCGCCCGTGGACTCGTGGATCGAGAAGCTCGACTTCCGGAGCACGGCGGAGGTCAAGATCCCCGAGCGGCTCGTCGACCATGTCATCGGCCAAGAGCACGCGGTCGAGGTCATCCGGAAGGCCTCGGAGCAGAAGCGGCACGTCATGCTGATCGGCGACCCGGGCACGGGGAAGTCCATGCTCGCCCGGTCGATGACCGAGCTCCTGCCCCGCGACGAGCTCCAGGACATCGTCGTCTACCACAACCCGGAGGACCCGAACGAGCCCAAGATCCGCGTCGTGCCCGCGGCGAAGGGGCGCGAGATCGTGAACGCGCAGAAGGCGGAGGCGATGCAGCGCCGGGAGCAGAAGGCCTCCATGATGATGACGATCATCTTCTTCATCATCGGTCTCTCCGTGATCCTGTCGTACAACTGGTCCGGGGACCCGAACACGAAGATGTTCGAGCCCACGACGATCCTCTTCGGGATCCTCGTCGCCGCGATCATCTACATCGCGACGCGGTACACGGGGCACCGCCAGGAGAACCTCATGGTCCCCAAGCTCCTGGTCACCCACACCGTGGACGAGATGCCCCCGTTCATCGACGCGACGGGGAGCCACGCAGGCGCCCTCCTCGGCGACGTGAAGCACGACCCGTTCCAGAGCGGCGGACTCGAGACCCCCGCACACGAGCGGGTGGAGCCGGGCGCGATCCACAAGGCGCACAAGGGCGTCCTGTTCGTCGACGAGATCAACGTTCTCCGGATGGAGAGCCAGCAGTCCCTCCTGACGGCGATGCAGGAGAAGAAGTTCTCCATCGTCGGGCAGAGCGAGCGGTCGAGCGGCGCGATGGTCAAGACGGAGGCCGTCCCGTGCGACTTCGTCCTCGTCGCCGCGGGGAACCTCGACGCCGTCCAGGGCATGCACCCCGCCCTGCGCTCGCGGATCCGCGGGTACGGCTACGAGATCTACATGAAGAGCACGATGTTCGACACGGACGACAACCGGATGAAGCTCGTCCGGTTCGTCGCGCAGGAGGTCTCGAAGGACAAGAAGATCCCCCACTTCGACCGGAGCGCGGTCGTCGAGATCCTGCGGGAGGCCCAGCGCCGGTCGGGCCGGCGAGGCCAGCTGACCCTCCGTCTCCGCGAGCTCGGAGGCCTGATCCGGGTCGCGGGGGACATCGCCCAGGAAGAGGGTGCGCCCCTCGTCCTCGCGAAGCACGTCCTCGCCGGGAAGCGGATCGCGCGGTCCCTCGAGCAGCAGGTCGCAGACCGCATGATCGAGCGCGGCAAGGAGTACCAGATGTACGAGACGACGGGCACGATCGTCGGCATGGTCAACGGGCTCGCGGTGCTCGTCGGGGACAACTCGATGGCCGAGTTCTCCGGGATCATCCTGCCGATCGCCGCGGAGGTCACGCCCGCCCAGACGAAACAGGGCGGCAGGATCATCGCGACGGGTCGGCTCGGGGAGATCGCGAAGGAAGCGGTGGAGAACGTCGCCGCCCTGATCAAGAAGTACACGGGCGAGGACGTCTCCAACCACGACATCCACGTCCAGTTCGTCGGATCCCGGGAGGGCACGGAGGGGGACAGCGCGTCGATCTCCGTCGCCACGGCGGTGATCAGCGCGCTCGAGGAGGTCCCCGTGGACCAGAGCGTCGCGATGACGGGCAGCCTGAGCGTCCGGGGGCAGGTCCTCCCCGTCGGCGGCATCACGGCGAAGATCGAGGCCGCGGCGGAGATGGGGATCCGGAAGGTGATCATCCCGCGCCCGAACCTCCGGGACGTGCTCCTGGAGGACAAGTACCGCGGGCGCATCGAGATCGTCCCCGTGGACACGCTGAGCGAGGTCCTCGATCACGTCCTCGTGGGCCCGAAGAAATCGGGGCTGATCAGCAAGCTCGCGGCCCTCGTCCCGAAGGTCACCTCGGAGAAGCCGGGGTCCGCGGTGCCGCAGTGACGCGGGAGGGACCGCGATCGCGTTCGGCCCGGACCCCTCCGAGCTCTCGGAGCCGATGCCCTGCTACGAGTTCAACCCCGAGCTGAGGCCGGACCGGGACGACGGCCGGTGCGAGAGCTGCCGGAAATTCCTTACGATGGAGTGCGAGTACATCGACCACTTCATGGAGGAGGAGATCGAGTGACCGGCTCCCGCGCCCTCTTCATCGGGAGGTTTCAGCCGTTCCACAACGGCCATCTCGCGATGATCCGGCGGATCCTCGAGACGAACGACGAAGTCATCCTCGGGATCGGGTCCGCCCAGTACAGCCACACGGGGGAGAACCCATTCACCGCGGGCGAACGGTACGAGATGATCAAGCGCTGCCTCGACGAGGCAGGCATCCACGAGTACCACATCGTCCCGATCCCCGACACACACGTCCACAGCGTATGGGTGAGCCACATCCGGTCCCTCGTCCCCCACTTCGACGTCGTGTACACGAACTCGGACCTCGTCGTCCGGCTGTTCCGGGAGCACGGCGTGAAGGTCCTCTCCCCGCCCCTCGTCGACCGCGAGGCCCTCTCGGGCACGGAGGTCCGCCGGAGGATGCTCAAGGGCGGGGACTGGACGTCCCTCGTCCCGCCCGCGGTCGCGGGCTACGTCCGGGAGATCGACGGGATCGAGCGGATCCAGGAGACGTACAAGTACTCGACCCCGTACGGGACGCGGGAGAACGACACGGAGTGAAAAGAGGCACCCGACCCCACGCCTCAGGCCACGTGAGGACGGGCACGGGAGCAGGCATCCCTCCAGAACGGGCCACGAGTCCCCGAGGATTCCTGCAGCGGGATGGGATGCGCCGCGCGCTGGCATAATCCGATATTACCATCTACGTACCTTGAGTTGCGCGTTTGACAGGCTGCCGGGAGGGGGGCGCGCATTACCACTCGATGACGTAGCCGCAGTACGCGCTCCCCTCGCGCATGCATGCGACCTTCCGCACGGTTCCGCGGATGCCCTTCGACGCGAGGACGCCCTCGTACGTGCCCTGCCACGCCGCGCACCGCGCGGGGGAGCTCATCCAGTCGTAGTTCTTCAGGAGCGCGCGCCGCTCCTCGACCTCGACTTCCATCCGGCCGTGATTGAACTCGCGCGAGTACATCGCGGGGCCTAGCTCGATGAGGATCGGGAGAGGAAGGACGAAGGACAGGAGGCGCCGGACGGACACGAAGCCCGTGACCCCTTCGCGGAACATCCGCCGGATCGTCTCGTACGTGCCGTCCCCAAAGCGAGCCTCGATCTCGTCGAGGATCACGAGGGCGGAGCGCAAGGGGTACCAGCCGTTTGGGTCCACGTGCAGGGGGTCGATCCCGGCGTCCTCGAACAACGCGTTCGCCCGGTCCCGGCCGTGGTTCTTCGTGACCCACCGGTGGTACACCTGGAAGTGAGTGCCGCGGAGCAGGGGCGCGACGACCCGGTCGCCGCGGGCCTCCGCGAGCTCATGGAACACCCGGTTCCCGAGCTCCGAGGCGGCGTAGAGCCGGCCCCGCCGCTGCGGGGTCTGGGCCGCAGCGAGCCCCGCCCGGACGAGCTGCCCAGTCGCCCGGCTCACGTGAGGGAGCCGGAGGTCCGCCTCCCGGGCGATCTGCGCGGGGGTCTTCGGCCCGGCTACGAGAGCCGCAAGGACCTTCTCCCGCTGCCGGCTCGAGATCACGTACGACAGCTTCTCGAGGACCGTGGGGTCCTTGCCCTTCGCGGCCGGCATCCGTCCACCGCGGACCTTGGCGCGCATGCGGCCCGCGCCACATTATCTTTTCCTCCGGCTCATCCGCCGGCGGCGGCTCCCAGGAGCACGGGCAGGAGGAGGGAGGCCATCAGGTGGACCCGCCGCACGCCCAGGGCGAGGGGCACGGACCCGACGAGCGCGGCGAGCGCCGCGACGAGCAGGCCCGGAAGCCCCGCGACGGCCGCGATGAGCCCGACGAGCGCGACGAGGGCGACGGCGGAGATCGGCCGCGCGCGGGCGGAGGTCCACCGCGTCGCGAGCGATTGCGCGAGTCGCGTCGCGACGACGCACGCGGCCCCACACGCGAGGACGGACGACGCCACGAGGACGAGCAGGGCGTCGGGGACGGCCGACGGGGAGTCCCACGCGGCCGCGGGGCCCAGGAGGTCCCGGACCGCCGCCGCGGTCCCGCTCCGTGCCCGCCCGATCACGAACAGGACCGCGATGCTCAGCGTCGCGGTCGCGGTCGATGTGGCCCCGAGGAGGACCATGAACCGGCGCGCCTCCGGACGCCGGGACCCGAGGGACGCGAGGGAGGCCGCGGCGCCCCCGCTCAGCCCGGGGAGCCACGACACCGCCGCGCCCGCGAGCGCGCCCCGCACGACGGCGGCCCGGTCCCCGCGGGACAACCGGCCGGGGGACACGGACCGCTGCGGGGGGACCCCTCCCGGCGGCACGCGCAGCCCGTGGAGGAGCCCGGGGATGCCGAAGAGCCCGGAGAAGAGCGGGAGGAGCGCCACGTTCGCTTCGAGTCCGGACGGCCCGCGCAGCACGCCGACGCCCAGGAGCCCCGCAAGCCCCTGGACGAGGGCCGCGCGCCCGGCGCAATGAAGGCGCCGGGGCGCCGACGCGGCCTCCATGCCAACGAGGGCGAGGAGGAGGCCTACGAGGAACGCGGCCGTCCACGGACGAAACGCCTCGAACAGGCCGACGGGGTCCCCGAGCCCGAGGCGCAGAGGGACGAGGAGCGCAATCCCGACGAGGAGGCCGCCGAGCGCCCCGCGCGCGGCGAGGGCGACCGCCGTCGCTCCGTCCCCGGACAGGAGCATCCGGTGGCCGGGCAGGAGCGTCCCGACCTCCTCCGAGGGCGCGCCGAGGAAGACGGACGGGACGAAGTCGAGGACCGCGTGGGCGACGGTCGCGGCGACGAGGAACACGGAGAGGAGGAGCGAGGTCTCCTCCGGGCTCGGTCCGGCGGCGAGGAGCGCGATGAGGGAGTCCCACGCGGCGCGCGTCGCGAGGACGAGGGCCGCGACGTTGTTCACGTGGATCCCGGGGGCGAGGCCGGTCAGGGCCCCCGCGCCAACCCCGAGGAAGGTCATCCCGAGGACCGCGCCGATCAGGGCGAGAGAATCCATCCGCTCGCCGGACGACGCGGGGAGGGGTCAACCTCGCCGGTGCACGTAGCGTACGCCTACGAATTCCCGTTGTCCT
>MGVZ01000027.1:15535-15813 GCA_001800745.1 Euryarchaeota archaeon RBG_16_67_27 | reverse complement strand
GGGCCGGAACGTCGCGATCCGGGAAGCCGGCGCGGAGCTCGTCGCCGCGACGGACGTGAGCGTGCTCGAGCCGACGTGGTTCGAGCGGATTATCGAGCCACTCGAGCGCGGCGAGGCTGACGTCGTCGGAGGCTGGTACGAGCTCCTTGTCGAGACGCCACAGGAACGCGCCGTGGGTCTCCTCACGCAGTGGTCCCTCGACCAGGTCCGCCCCGAGACGTTCCTGCCGAGCTCGAGGAGCGTCGCATTCACCCGGGCTGGCTGGGAGCGGGTCGGTG
>MGVZ01000027.1:5087-15421 GCA_001800745.1 Euryarchaeota archaeon RBG_16_67_27 | reverse complement strand
CGCGACGGACGCGGCGGGCGCGTACCGGATGTACCATCACTTCGCGGAGACGGACGCCCACGCCCGTCTGTTCTTCCGATCCCCGTCGCGGTATCCGCTGATCATCGCCGCCTACGTCCTCGCGGATCTCCTCGTCATCGCCGGGATCGTCTGGCCGGTCCTCTGGGCGCTCCTCCTCGTCCTCGCGCCGGCGTACCTTCTCTTCCGCGTGCGGAAGGTCCTTCGGCCCGGCCTGCTCTCTCAGGTCCCCTATGCGATGTACATTGTCGTCGGGCTCGACATGGCGATGTTCCTCGGCTACGTCCGCGGCGTCGCGACCCGGCGGCGGCAGGCCGTGCCCCGGGGCCCCTAGGCGAGGATCTCCCGATAGGCGTCGAGGAGCCGCCTCTCCATCGCTCTCCAGTTGTACCTCGCCTCGAACGCGGCGCGGCCGCGGGCGCCCATCGCCTCGCAGGCCTTCGGCGAGAGCATGAGGGACTCGAGGGCATTCTCGAGCGCTTCGCGGTCCCCGTATGGCACGACGAGGCCGCAGCCCACCTCCCGGACGACGTCGGCCGCGGCCGTGCCATCGGATACGATCACGGGCTTCGAGAGCATCATCGCCTCGAAGACCTTGTTCGGCGACGCGAATCGGTTGTTCGGGACTCCGGGGTCGTACAGGGCGGGCACCGCGCTCGCCGCGGCCGTCCGATCGAGGACGGCCTCGTACGGGATCGTGCCCAGGTACATGCACGAGGGGGAGCTCTCGAGGTAAGGCAGGAGGTCTGCCTCGTCCGGACCGTGACCGGCGACGACGAGCCTCGCGCCGGTCGACTCGCACGCGGCGACGAGGTCCTTCAAGCCACGGTCCCTGGCGATCATCCCTCCGTAGAAGACGATGAACTCCTCCGTCGGCGGTCTCCGGACCGCCCGGTCCTCCGGGACGTTGAGGATCTCGATCAGGCGCTTCGGACGCGCGGCACCGAGCTGGACCTCCCTCCTGCGATCGGGCAGGATCACGAGGTCTGGGACGGCGACCATCCTGCGCTCGAGCCGCGCGAGCGCGGAGCGCAGCCGTGGCGGAAGGTCCGCGGTGACCATCTCCGCGTAGAAGTCGAAGATCTCGTACACGAGCCGCGCGCGGAGGATCCGCGCGGCGGCGAACGCCGGGAGGACGGTGTCAAGATCCACCGCGTGGACGACGTCCGGCCGGAGGCGAAGGGACGTGCGGAGGACGTGCCACCACCACCCCGGGAGACGTCGCACGAGGCCCGGCTGCCCTTCCGGCGCACGGACGCGGTATCGGTGGATCGTGACCCCTCCGAGGCTCTCCATCGCCGCATGCGCCCGCTCGCGGTCCCACAGGAGGACGTGGACCTCGTGCCCGCCGCGCGCGAGGGTCGCCGCGACCTTGGCGAGGCGGGGCTCGATCCCGGCGGGGCTCTTCGATCGGAGCAGGAGGACGCGGGCGGCCATGTCATCCCAGGAAGCCGTCGACGAGCTCCGCGATCCGCGTCCCCGTGGTCCCGTCGCCGTAGGGGTTCGGCCAGCCGCGGGTCGCCACGAGTTGCTTCCGGACCGCGGCCTCGATCCGGTCGGGGTCCGTCCCGGCGAGGACGTTGTGCCCGATCTCCAGGGTCTCCGGCCGCTCCGTGCTCTCCCGGAGGGTCACGCACGGGACTTGGAAGAAGCAGCTCTCCTCCTGGAGTCCGCCGGAATCCGTCATCACGAGCGCCGCGTTCTTCTCGAGGACGAGGAGGTCGAGGTAGCCCGTCGGTTCGATCTGCCGGAGGCCGCGGATCCCCGCGGCGCGGGACGCGAGGCCGAACGCCTTGAGCTGCTTCGCCGTCCGCGGGTGAACCGGGAAGACGATCTCGAGCCCCGTGGCCTTCGTCACGCGGGCGAACGCCTCGACGGCCTGCGCGAGGCTCGCCTCGCGGTCGACGTTCTCCGATCGGTGGAACGTGAGGAGGATGTACTTCCCCCGCGTGAGCCCGAGCGCCTCGAGGACTGTCGACCGCTTCTCCGCGGTCGCGATGTTCTGCGTGAGCGCGTCGATCACGCTGTTCCCGACGACGTGGATCCCGTCGCGGACGTTCTCCCGCTCGAGGTTCTCCCGCGCCGTGACCGTCGGCGCGAACTTGAGGTCGGACAGCTGGTCCGCAAGGATGCGGTTGATCTCCTCGGGCATCGAGCGGTCGAACGAGCGGATCCCGGCCTCGACGTGGGCGAGCGACCGGCCGAGCTTGCTCGCGAGCAGGGCCCCGGCGAGGGTCGTGTTCGTGTCCCCGTGCACGATTACCAGGTCCGCGTCGCTTGCGACGTCCGCCACCTGCCGAATCGTCGTCGCGACCTGGAGGTGCGGCGGCTGCTCCCGGAGCTCGAACTGGCGGTCCGGCTCGCGGAGTTCCATGTCCTGGAAGAACACCCGGTCCATGAGGAGGTCGTAGTGCTGCCCCGAGTGCACGAGGACGTGCTCATGGTCGAGCGCGTCGAGCGCCTTGACGACCGGGGCCATCTTGATGATCTCCGGCCTCGTGCCGATGATCGTGACGACGCGGGCCATGGGACAGGACGCGCGAATATCCGGGGGCCGATAATAAACATACGCCCGTCGAGATAAAAGCCCGAAACGATGATAACCGCCCGGGCCCTTCGCGGCCCCGTTGCTCATCAGCGTCGTCGTGACCGTGCGGAACGAGGCGCGGAACATCGCCGCGCTGCTGGACAGCCTCGTCACCCAGGACGGCCCGCTCGAGATCGTCGTCGTCGACGCGGGGAGCGAGGACGCGACCCGCGACATCGTCCGGGTGTACGAGTCGAAGTTCGATTTCGTCCATCTCTTCATCAGGGGCGGCACGCGCGGGACCGGCCGGAACTTCGGGATCTCGAAGGCGCGCGGCCAGGCGATCGCGTTCATCGACGGCGATGCGATCGCGAACCCGTTCTGGCTTCGCGAGCTGCGCGAAGGTCTCGCCTCCGTCGCGATCGTCGCGGGCCGGACGATCCAGATCGGCTACCGCCCGTTCGAGGACCTCGAGCGCGTCGAGCTCATCGTCCAGGGATCCGACGTGACGCACCCGTCGACGAACCTCGCGTACCGCAGGTCGGTCCTGGAGGCGATTGGCGGGTTCGACGAATGGTTCGTGACCGCGGAGGACATCGACATGAACCTCCGCGCGGTCCGCGCGGGCAACGCGATCGTCCAGCGCGCGAACGCGATCGTCTACCACCGGACCCGGGGCTCGTACTTCGACTTCCTCAAGCAGGCTCTCTGGAACGGCGCGGGGCGGAAGCAGCTCACACTCAAGCATGGCGCCCTGTGGACCGCGTACCGGCCGTTCGAGATGTTCCGCCAGCGCACGACGCTACTGTCTCTCCTCCGACTCGGGGGCGCGCTCCTCGGATACGCCGGGTACAAGGCGTTCGGTCGGCCGCGTTCCCGGTGACGCGAGCGCGAAACGCTTATACCCGCACGTCGGGTTCGCGCGCCCGTGCCCGAGGTGTCCATCGTCATCCCGACGATGAACGAAGAGGCGTCGATCGGGGCCGTCCTCGACGAGGTCCATGAGGCCCTCGTGGGACGGGACCACGAGATCATCACCGTGGACACGGACTCGCGGGACCGCACGAACGAGGTCGCGAAGTCGAAGGGAGCCCGCGTGGTCGAGGAGCCGCGCCGCGGCTACGGGCGGGCGTACAAGACAGGGTTCGCGGAGGCTCGAGGCCGCTACGTCGTCACCCTCGACGCGGATTTCACGTACCCGGCGTCCCGGATCCCTGACCTCCTCCGACCCCTCGAAGAGGACCGCGCGGACTTCGTCGCGGCCGACCGCCTCAGCACGATTTCCGACGAGGCGATGTCCGCGATGCACCGGCTCGGGAACGAGATGCTCAACGTCGCGTTTCGCGGCCTGTACCACCACCCGATCGCGGACAGCCAGAGCGGGATGTGGGCGTTCCGCCGGGACATCCTGCCCCGCCTGCGCCTCGTGAGTGACGGCATGCCGTTCTCCGAGGAGATCAAGGCCGAGGTCCTCGCCTGCGGCCTCCGCTTCCTGGAGGTCCCTGTGGCGTACCGCCCGAGGATCGGGGAGAGGAAAATCCGGAGCGTGCGCGATGCCGTCAGGAACATGGTGTGGCTGTTCCGGAAGCGCGTGGGCTGGGTCCCCACGGTCGGGTAGCCCTCACGCGGCCGTGGGCTCGGACTCGTGGAACAGGCGGTCGACCATCCACGGCACCTCGAACCGCCGGATGTCCTCGTACTTCTGGCCGAGGCACACGAACACGACGGGCTTGCCGATCGTGTGCGCGATCGAAAGGGCGGCGCCGCCCTTCGCGTCCGCGTCGATTTTCGTGAGGATGATGCCGTCCACGCCGACGGCCTCGTGGAACTGCTTCGCCTGCTCGATCGCGTCGTTCCCCGCGAGGGCATCGCCGACGAAGAAAATGAGATGTGGCTCCGCGACCCGCTTGATCTTCTTCATCTGGTCCATGAGGTTCTGGTTCGTCTGCATCCGTCCCGCGGTGTCGACGAGGACGAGGTCCCGGCCGCGCGCCCGCGCGTGCTCGACCGCGTCGAACGCCACGGCGGCGGGATCCGCTCCCGCGGCATGCTTGATGAGCTTGAACCCGACGGCCTCCGCGTGGCGCTCGAGCTGCTCGATCGCCCCCGCGCGGAACGTGTCCCCCGCGGCGACGACGCACGTGTAGCCCTTCCTCTGGGCGTGGTACGCGACCTTCGCGATCGCCGTCGTCTTCCCCGTGCCGTTGACCCCGACGAACATCACGACGAACGGCCGCGGCGCCTTTTCGAGGTTCCCGAAGAAGTCGATCGGAGGCACGGTCATCGCCTTCGTCACCGCATCCCGGAGCGCGCGCTCGACGCCCTCCTCGAAGGTTACGTCCTTCGAGATCCGCTTCCCCTGGAGGTCCTCCGCGAGTCGGTCGACGATCTCCTTCGCGACGGGGAACGCGACGTCGGATTCCAGGAGGGCGATCTCGAGGTCGTAGAGGACCTCGTCGAGCTTCTTCGGGTCGATCTTCCGACCGCTCTCCCCGACGACTTCGGACCCGACCTCGGCGTCCGCCTTCTCCTTCCAGCCTCTGAGCCGGTCGCGGAGGGACTTGAACATCTACTCGCGCTCGCCCTCGGAGCCGCCGGTCTGGAGCTGGTCGTACGCGTTCTGGACGAACGCGGTTTGCGCCTCGGCGCGGCGCTGGACCTCCGAGAGGCGCCCTCCGATCGCGTTCGCGGCCTCCGTGATCGACTTGATCCTCGCGTCGAGCCTCTCGAGCTGCTTGGGGATTTCGTCCTGGACGACGAGGTCCGAGCCGATCCCGAGAAACGCCTTGTCCGCGTCCCGGACCGCCGCGACGACGAACGAGTTCGCGCCTACCGGCACGAGGACCTCCGCGTCCTTCCCCGCCTGCTGGAACCGCGTCAGGGTCTCCCGGGCACGCAAGTGCTCCTCGAGCGAGATCCGGACGATCTCCTGCTGTTGGGAGAGCCCTTCGAGCTGGGCCCGGTACTGGTCGAGCACCGCGACGGCGCGCCGGAGCTCGTTTTCGGACGCGCTCATCGCTTCGCCTCCACGGCGTACTTCACGGCGTGGTCCCGGACTTCCGCGGACGGTACCTCGACGGCCTTCGCGATCTCGATGTACTTCCGCGCGACCCCGTGCTGGCTGCCGATGACCGACAGGAGCTTCTCCCGCGCGGACGGCTCGTCCGTCGCCGCGAGCTCCTTCGAGAACGCCTGCCAGTCGCGGCCCATGCGGAACCTGCCCTCGAGGCGGTACGCCTTCATGGAAACCGGTTGGCAAAGGGGGCGCATACTTAAAGGCTTGCGCCCTCAAAGCCGTACGCGGCTGTGCTCCCCGAGTACGAGCCGGGTCCCTTTCGGCCGCGCGTGCTCGTCCTCGTCGATCCGCGTGTGTCGGCCGATGAGGCTCGCGACGATCTTGTGCCGCGTCGCGATGTGCGCGTCCGAAAGGACGATCGAGTTCTCGATGTCCGCAGGCCCGAGCACGCTTCGGTCGCCGATCGCGGTGTACGGTCCGATGTACGTCCCCGGCCCGATCGTGCAGTCCTCGCCGATCACCACGGGTCCCGCGATCACCGCGCCTTTCTGGACTACGGTCCCCCTGCCGATCGCGACGCGGCCGGAGACCTGTGCCCCGTCCTCGACGGTTCCCTCGATCCGGGTCGTCAGCTCGTCGAGGATCAGGCGGTTCGCCTCGAGGATGTCTTCCGGCTTGCCCGTGTCCTTCCACCAGCCCGTGACGACGTGGGCGAGGATCTTGCCGCCCTTCGTACGGAGCGCTTCCAGGGCGTCCGTGATCTCGAGCTCGTTCCTCCAGGACGGCTTGAGCTCCCGGATGATCGGGAAGATGTTGTCGCGGAGGAGGTAGATCCCGACGAGGGCGAGGTCGCTCTTCGGCGTCTTCGGCTTCTCGACGAGCCCCTTCACGTGCCCGCTCGAATCGAGTTCCGCGACCCCGAACATCTCGGGGTTCGGCACGCGGCACAGCGCAATCCCCGCATCGACGTCGCTGCCGTTGAACTCCTCGACCATCGCCCGGATGCCGCCCTTCAAGAGGTTGTCCCCGAGGTACACGCAGAACGCGTCGCCCTTCAGGAACTCCTCCGCACACCCGATCGCGTGCGCGATCCCCTTCGGCGGCCCCTGGACGATGTACGTGATCCGCACGCCGAAGTCCCGGCCGTCCTTGAGGAGCTCGCGGACTCTCTCCGGCTGGTTGTCCCCGAGGATCACGCCGATGTCCGCGATCCCGGCGTTCCGGAGGTCCTCGAGGCAGTACAGGATGTTCGGCCTGTTCGCGATCGGGATCAGCTGCTTCGGGCCCGTGTGGGTGAACGGCCGGAGCCTCGTCCCGGATCCGCCCGCGAGGATCAGGCCTCTCATCGCGTCGCCCTCATGTCGTCCAGGCAGGTGCGGAATCCGGGCATGTCCCTCTTTAACGTTTCTTCGACCTTGCGCACGAGGAGACAGGGCGCGGCCGGGCGCTTCGCGACCAGGGGGACGTTCGACATCGTCACGGGGGTGATCCGCGGATGCTTGATGCCGAAGGCGTCGGCGACCGCGCGGCCGATCTCGACGCGGGACAGGCAGTCCCGCGAGGCGACGTGGAACACGCCACGGCTCGCGGATCCCCAGAGGTCGAACGCCGCCCCTGCGGCCGTCGCCGCGTACGTCGGGGTGAGGCGCTGGTCCGAGAACAGACGGGCCTCCTCGCCCCTCTCGAGCCTCTCGAGGATCCACGTGACCGCGTTCGTCTTCGCGGACATCCGGTTCCACCCGAACACCGCGGAGAGCCGGAGGACAATCGCCTCGCGATGCGCGGCGAGGACGAGGCGTTCCCCTTCGAGCTTCGTCGCCCCGTACACGCAAAGCGGGTTCGGCGATGTCGCCTCGGTCGCGGGGCCCGAGCCGTCGAACACGTAGTCCGTGGAGACATGGACGAACCCCGCGCCCGCCCTCCGTGCGGCCTCGGCGAGCGCCCCCGCGGCGAGGGCGTTCACCGTGCGCGCCTCGTCGGGGCGCGCCTCGCAGCCATCCACGTCCGTGAGGGTCGCGGCGTTCACGACGAGCCCCGGGCGGACCTCGTCGACCACGGAGGCGATCCTCCCAACGTCGCGCAGGTCGAGGGACACCCATCCGCCGGAGGCGGGCAGAGGGCCGCGGTGGGTTCCGACCACTTCATGGCCCCGAGCGCGCGCCTCCCGGATCACATACTGCCCGAGGAGCCCCGCGCCGCCGACGACGAGGACGCGCGCCACGCCGGACGGATGGGAGGCCCCGCGAAAAAGCTTCCCTTTCCGCGCGGGGCGACGTCAAAGGCTATCTACCGGGGGGAAAATGACCCTCCCGGTGCTCGGATGGAGTTGATCCAGGGCGTCCAGGTCCGCCCGCTCCGGCAGATCCACGACGAGCGCGGGTACCTCATGGAGATGCTCCGGAGCGACTGGCCGGAGTTCGAGCGGTTCGGCCAGGGGTACGTGACGATTGGGTACCCGGGGATCGTCAAGGGCTGGCACTACCACAAGAAGCAGACGGACCACTTCGTCGTCGTCCACGGGACCGCGAAGGTCGTCTGCTACGACGGCCGGGACGGCTCGCCGACCCGCGGGCGGGTCAACGAGTTCTTCCCGGGGGAGAAGAACCCGATGCTGATCAAGATCCCTCCCCTCGTCCTCCACGGGTTCAAGTGCGTCGGCCATGAGCCCGTGTATGTGATGAACTTCCCGACGGAGCTGTACGACTACAAGGCGCCGGACGAGTTCCGCGTCCCGCACGACTCGAAGGACGTCCCGTACGACTGGGACGTCCAGATGATGTGACGGGCCATGTCGCGGCTCCTCGTGACGGGCGGGATGGGGTTCATCGGGAGCGCGTTCGTCCGCCGCCACCTGAAAGCGGGCGATGATGTGGTCGTCGTCGACAAGCTCACGTACGCGGGGAACCCGAACAACCTCAGGGACCACCGGGACGACCCGAGGCTCCGGTTCGTCAAGGGGGACGTCTGCGACCGCGGACTCATGGACCGCGTGATCGCGGACGCGGACGCCGTCGTCCACTTCGCCGCGGAGACCCACGTCGACCGGTCGATCCTCGACGCGGGCACGTTCGTCCAGACGGACGTCCTCGGGACGTTCGCCGTGCTCGAGGCGTGCCGCCGCGGGGACGTGGACCGCCTCGTCCACATCTCCACGGACGAGGTGTACGGGGAGGCCGTCGGCCGGCCGTGCGGGGAGGATGCGGCGCTCATGCCGAAGAGCCCGTACGCGGCGAGCAAGGCCGGCGCCGATCGACTCGCGTTCGCATACCACGCGACGTACGGCCTGCCCGTCGTCATCTCGCGGTGCACGAACAACTACGGCCCGTACCAGCATCCGGAGAAGCTCATCCCTCTCTTCGCGACGAACGCGATCGACGACAAGCCGCTCCCCGTGTACGGGGACGGCCGGAGCTCGCGGGACTGGATCCACGTGGACGACCACTGCGCGGCCCTGGACCTCCTCCTGACCGCGAAGGGCGTCGAGGGGGAGACCTTCAACATCGGAGCGGGCGAGGAGCGGGACGTGCGGACGGTCGGCGAGGCGGTCCTGCGGATCCTCGGCAAGCCCGAGTCCCTCCTCCGCTTCGTGCAGGACCGGCCCGGGAACGTGATGCGCCACGCCGTCGACACGACGAGGATCCGGACGCGGCTGAAGTGGTCCCCGAAGACGACGTTCGAGGAGGGCCTCAGGGAGACCGTCGAATGGTACCGCGCGAACGCCTGGTGGTGGCGACCCGTCAAGTCCGGGGAGTTCAAAGGGTACTACGACGTCCAGTACCGCGGGCTCGCGTGAGGCTCACTTCGCCTCGACGGCGATCTCCTTGAAATGCTTCAGGAGGTCCTGCGCGATCCGTCGGGTGATCCCCTTGACCTTCGTGAGGTCCTCCACCGGCGCCTTCTGGAAATCCTCCGCGGTCTTGAAGCCCGCGGCGACGAGCGCCTTCGCCTTCGCGGGGCCGATCCCCTTGATCTTGTACAGGTCCTGCAGGACGTCGGCTTGGATGTCCCGCAAGGCCTCGAGCTCCTTGATCTTCGCGACGGTCTCCTCGTCGCCGGGGTTGAGCTTGAGCGCCTCGGCGTACGCGCGGAGGGCGTCGTCGTCCCGCCCCATCTTCACGAGGACGTCCCCCTGGCCGATCCACGCCTCGTCGTCGTTCGGGGAGATCTCGAGGAGGCGGTCGAACGAGTCGAGCGCCCCGTCGAGGTCGTCCTGCTCCTCGAGGTTGTGCCCGCGGTTCAGGAGGGCCGCGACGTTCCCTGGCTGGATCGACAGGACGAGGTCGAGGCAGTTCAGAGCCTCCGCGGACTTCCCGCTCCGGCGGTACGCGACCGCCTTGCCGATGAGCGCGTTCACGTTCCCCGGTTCGACCTCGAGGATGTCGTCGAAGAGGCTCAGGGCGTGCGCGTAGTTGCCCGATGCCGACGCGATCAGGGCGCGGCTCATCAGACCCGGAACGTCGACGCGGACCTCCTCGATCTTCTGCCGCACGTTCTCGTCACGGGGGTCGATCGCGAGCGCCGCCTCGTACGCCTGCAGCGCCTCCGGCCGCCGGCCGAGGTTCGTGAGCGCGTCCCCTCGCGTCTCGAGGAGCCTCGGATCGTTCGGGAACACGCGCAGGCCGACGTCCGCGACGTCCAGGGCCTCCCGCCAGCGGTGCTCCTTCGCGAGCAGGTCGTACGCCCCGCGGTGGGCCTCCTTGTCCTTCGGGTCCACGGCGAGGATCCGGCGGTACGTCTCGAGGGCGTCCCCGCGGCGGTCCAGCGAGCGCTGGC
>MGVZ01000027.1:0-4875 GCA_001800745.1 Euryarchaeota archaeon RBG_16_67_27 | reverse complement strand
GGCGGGGGCGGCGCGGTCCT
This sequence comes from Euryarchaeota archaeon RBG_16_67_27, assembly GCA_001800745.1. Classification (GTDB taxonomy): domain Archaea; phylum Thermoplasmatota; class Thermoplasmata; order RBG-16-68-12; family RBG-16-68-12; genus RBG-16-68-12. The sequence continues at coordinate 4,855 of MGVZ01000027.1, read as the reverse complement.
CGGGGGCGGGGGCGGCGGGATGTCCATCGGGATCACGTCGCGGACGGGGTTCTGCGCGTACTCGATGTAGAAGCGTTCGTCCTGCTCGACCCGCGTGTTCACGCCGCCCCCCATGACGGCCTCCGCCTTCGAACCCTTGTGGATCGGCCGGAGACCCAGCCACCAGCCGATGTTCGCGACGCTGAACAGGAGCAGGAGGAACGGGATGAAGTCGAAGAACGACGGCCAGATGCCGCGAAGGAGGACGAACGTCGCGGACGCCGTAAGGACGTCGGGGTTCCGGAGGGTCACGGTCCAGTTCCGGTAGAGCTCGGAGTCCGCGGGGAGGAGCGCGAGGCTCGTCCGCCCCGTCGCGTTCACCCACGCCGCGTGGCGGGTCACGTTGTCCTGCGCGATCGTCACGACCACGGTCCCGGAGGTCACGTACACGACGAGTTCCCGGACGTAGCCGGCACCGAGTGCATCTGGGCTCGCGAACAGGACCACCTGCGCCGCGTTCCCGGCGATGGAGAAGGGCCGGGGGGCCTCGCTGAACATGTCCCCGAGGAACTGGCCCCCGCCGGGGACGAGCAGGAGCGCCGCGACGACGAGCGCGAACGCGGCGACCCCTTTCGCCCGGCCGATCGAGTACTTCGCCATCAGGTACCGCTGGCTCTCCGAGTTCGCGGCCTTCAGCTCGAGGTTCCGGAAGTACATCGCCATGATCATCGCGACGAGGCCCATGATGAGGAGGACCTCGACCGCCACGGGGAGCGGGAGGAAGAGGGGCTTCAGGCTTGCGCCGCGCGCGGCCATCGAGCCGAACAGGATGACGAGCGTGACCGCTGCGAGGGCGATGAGGGTCGCCGTCCGGACCCGGTGCACGCGCAGGAGACGGTCCTTTCCCTGCAGCCGCTGCTGGTACCCCGACATGGGCGACTAGGCCTCGGTCACGACCGTGGCGAGTCCCCTGGCCGCTAGGAAGATCGCCAGGTACTGCGGAACGTCGTTTACCCCTGGGGCCACGTTAAAGGCTTCGCCTCGAATCTCCATATTGATTCCGTTTGCCACGCGCACCCGGACGGGCTCGTCCGTCCACGCCGCGGGGACCGCGTCGCGGAGGGGCCGGAAGCCGTCGATGCCGTCCCGGGTGAGCTCCACGACCGCGAGGCCCGTGCGGCCATGGAGCGAGGACGGCATGCGGATGAGTCGCTTGATGTCCGACGTCACGGGTTCGTCCGTCTCGCCGCGCTGGGTGATCCCCTCGAGCGGCATCCCGTGATACTCGTCGAGTCGGACCTGCTGCAGGTCCTTCACGATCCGGATCAGGAGGTCGCGGCTCCTGTCCGGGAGCGCCTCGATCTGGCCTTCTCGGAGCCGGTCGACCCCGCGGATCACGCGGGGCGCGGTCGCGCGGGGCTTGAACAGGTCCGCGTACAGGTCCTCCGCCGCGGACTCCTTCACGCCTTCGAACGACGTGAGGAAGGCGACCGCCTCCTCGGGCTTGAGCGCCTCGAGGCGGGCGGTGAGCTCCGCCATGCCGCGAAAGATCTTCCCCCGCCAGCCCGCGTCCCGGGCCGCCGGGGCGACGAGGCGCTTCTTCACCCGCACCCGACCCTGGAACTCCCGCGAGTCGAATGCGCTCTCCCGGAACGCGGCGTCGAGGTCGAGCCCCTTCCCCGTGATCCAGTCGACGATCTCCCGCCGCTCGTGGGAGCCGAGCGGCCACACGCGTTCGTCGAACACGTGCACGTGGTAGCCGCGGCCCCCGGAGAACACGAGGCGCATCCGGCCCTCGTCGAACCCGAAGTCCGCACGGAGGAACTCGTCGTACAGCTTGATGATCTTCCCGCGGACGGCCTCGAGCATCTCCGGATACGACATCTGCTTCGCGGTGGGGATGTGGTCCGCATCAAGGTCGAAGATGAGGTCGGCCCCGAGCCAGCCCTTCTCCTCCATCGTCGGGGCGCCGGGGGTCTCGTAGTATGCGCTCGAGTAGTACGCGTGCGCGGGGACGCGGGTCGTGAGGAACTCCTTGACATCCTCTTCCCGCCCGAAGCCGAGGTGCCGCTGGACGATCCCCGCGCTCCAGAACATGAACCCGAACTCCCGGCGTCCGAAGCGATCGGGGAGGCGGAGCTTCGATTCCCGGTAGTACCGCCGGAACTGGGTCCGGACGAAGTCCGTCGTCGCTTCCTTCGCGGGCTCGGGCGAGACCATCCGGGCTGACGAACGCCCGCGTGGGCTTAAGGGTTCCCGGGAGGGACGCGGACCGCCGGAGGCGGGGCGCGTCACGCCGTCAGAGGCGGACGCTCACGGACGCGCTCGCGTTCGGTCCCGACGGGGGAGAACGGAGGTCCCTGAGGCGGACGACCTCCACGCTCTCGGCGGCGAGCCGGTCCCGGAGGCCGTGGATGTGTCCATCCCCGACGACGGCGACGACGTCCCCCCGCGTCCGGTGGAGGTCCGCGAGTCGCGCGGCCATGTGTGCGTCGCGTTCGTCGATGAGGATCCGTTTCGCGGTGGGGAGCGCCCTCGCGAACTCGTCGATCACGGAACGCTCGTCCTGGTGGTACCGGGCGAGCTCGGTCTCGACCTGCTCCCGTCCCGCGAACATGCCTCGGACGAGGGAAACGACGAGCCGCGTCTTCTCCCCCCACGACATCGACCGCCACATCCGCACGAGGACGTCCCGGGAGTCGACGTCGACGAGGGCGACCTCCGCCCCGACCTCGTTCGCGGCCCGCGCCGCCGCGAGCATCTCGTCCCCGACCTGCACGCCGTACTCCGCGGCGACCCGCGCTTCGATTCCCGCGACGAGGTGGAGCACCCCGAATCCGCGGGACCGAGGCGCCCGCTGCACGAGGGCGGCGTACCGCGCGGGATCGAGCTCGAGGGCGACGACCTTCGGCCGGCGTGAGAGGATCGCGTCCCGCGTCGCGCGGCCGATGTCGAAGACATGGCCGATCCCGAGGAGCGTGATCATCCTTGCGGACCGATGAACCCCCGGCCCTTAACCCTTTCCGCTCAGCGCGAGGTCCGCTCGCGCACGACGCGTCCGTACATCCGGACGATCGCGTCCGCGCGCTCGGAGCCCTCCCGGAGCGTGCGATGTGCGGTCCGGATGTGGTGGATGATCGCGCGGTTTTTCCCGAGGTCGACGATGTCACCGACCGCGAACTCTTCGTCGGGTGCGGCGACGAGGTCGACCGCGATCGTCCGATTCCTCTTGTTCACCGAGAACTTCACGCGGACCTTGTCGACGCGCTTCGCCCAGATCGTCTCCGCGTCCCGGGCCCGTGCGGACCCGACGCGGGCCCCCTTCGACTCGATCGCGGTGACCTCGATCCGGGAGTCCCCGAGCTCGAGCTCCTCGCCGATTTCGATCGCCTCGTCCGCAGAGAACTCCATCGTCGTCCGCTCGGACGCGCCGAGCCAGCTCACGATGACGGGGCGTTCGACGGGCCTTGGCTCACGGGAGACGACGGACCGGACGGCGCCGCAGCTCGAGCATTTCACGACGCCTTCGAAGACCAGGTCCGCCTTGCCGCCGACCTTCCCGCGGAGCACGCGGTGGGGCGCGTCGGCGCCGCATGCGTCGCAGTGGAGGACGAGGGCGCTCGGGGTCGCCACGCCGCGTTCAACGGCCTCGAGGTCCAAAAGGGTTGCGATGTCAGGGGAGCGGGCGGCGCCAGCCGCAGTCGCTCGAAATCCGACCGAGCCTCCGGCGCAGGGTGCCGCCACACTCGGGACACCGCGCGGCGCGGATGAAGTTCTCGAGCCATGCCTCGCGGACCTCCGGGAGGTCCGCCGCACGCATCTCCCGGAGGATTTCCTCGAGCTCCCGCGTCGTAGCCAGGTCCCGAAGGGACTCGTATGACGGCGCCTTCGCAGGGGCCCGGCGGCGACCCCCAAGCGCCCGCGCGAAGGGCGCGACCGCGAGGCCGAAGAGGAGGCCGCCGACATGGGCCTCCCATGCGATCCCGGGCGGACCGACGAGGCTCAGCACCATCTCAATGACGAGGAAGCCGATGACGACCTGCATTACGGGCAGGGCGGGGATTCCAGGGAGAGGGAGGAAGAGGCGGACGCGGTCCTTCGGATAGAGCCGGCCGTACGCGCCGAACACGGAGAACACCCCCGCGGAGGCCCCGAGGAGGAAGACGTCCCGGCCCGCGTTGAGCGCGAGGAAGAGCGCCGCTCCGACCATACCTCCGGCGAGGAACAACAGGGCCCACGCGGCTCGACCGACCCGCTCCTCGAACACGGGGCTGATCAGGACGAGGCCGAGGAGGTTCAGAAGGACGTGGGCCGATGAACCGTGGACGAACTGGAACGTGACCCACGTCCAGGGATCGGGAAAAGCTCCGGGGGTGTACAGGAGCCCGAGCTCGATCCGGACGACGGGTGCGAACGGGTTTCCCTCGCGAATCGCGAGGCCGATCGACACCGCGTCGATGATGAACACGGCGAGGATCGCGATCGCGTACGCGAGGGACAGGAGCGCCTTCCGGAGGAGCGCGTACGCCGTCGCGCCGACGATCACCGCGACCGCGACGTACGAGAGGATTTCCACCGGCGGCGAAGCGACGCCCCGCCTAATAAGCCGTCCGAGGCCTCACGTCATCCCGTCGATGATCCGGGCGATCCGCTCCGCCGCGTGCCCGTCTCCGAAGGATTTCGTCTTCGTGCCGGAGGGGTTGAAGTGCAGGATCGCGTGCAGGACGTCCTCCTTGTCCGTGCCGACGGGCGCGTTCCAGCCGTCCTCCACGGTCTCAATCCACTCCGTCGAATCCGCCACGGTCACGCAGGGCACCCCGAAATAGTACGCCTCCCGTTGCACGCCTCGGGAGTCCGTGACGACCTTCGCGGCGCG
>MGVZ01000026.1:7543-25893 GCA_001800745.1 Euryarchaeota archaeon RBG_16_67_27 | reverse complement strand
GACGATTCTCCCGCTCCGTCCGGACTTCCGCATGCTCACGCGGCAGAAGGTGGGCCTCGCCCTCGGACCCGCCCTCTTCGCCCTCGTCGTGCTCCTCCCGGAACCGCAGTCCATGGTCGACGCCGTGCCCCTCGGGATGCCGACGCACGCGCCGCAGGTCGCCCTGGGGACTCTCCTCTGGATGCTCGCATGGTGGCTCACGGAGTGCGTGCCCCTCGGGATCGCGGCGCTCCTCGCGCCCCTCGTCCTCTCGATGGCCGGCATCGTCGACTGGAAGACGTCCCTCTCGTCGTTCACGGACCCAATCATCTGGATATTCATCGCGGGGTTCGTCCTCGCCGCCTCGTTCCGGAAGTGGGACCTCGATCGGCGGATCTCCGTCCGCCTCGCGGCCCTATACAAGGGGTCGAATCCGAAAGTCGCGGCCCTGTTCGTCTGCAGCCTCCCCGTGTTCCTCCTTACCCTCACGGGCTCGATCACGGCGTCGACCTCCGTCGTCCTGCCCTTCCTCGTCGCGTACCTTGCGATGGTCGGCGCGAAATCCGGATCCCGGTACTCGGAGGCGAGCACCCTGGCCCTCGCGCAGGCCGCGACCGCCGGCGCGATGCTCCTCCTCATCAGCACACCGCCGAACCTCATCGCGAAGGCGACCGCGCAGCAGCTCGGGCACAGCCTCACGTTCTTCGACTGGCTCATCGTCGGGACTCCCCACGCGATCCTCGGACTGCTCATCTCGTGGCACGTGACGTTCGCGTTCATCAAGCCGGAGATGAAAGTCCTGAAAGTGGACCGAGAAAAGCTCGCGAAGGCGCAGCGGGACCTTGGCGCGCTCAGCCGCGGGGAGAAGGTCGTCCTCGCGATTCTTCTCGTCGCTGTGACCCTGTGGATCCTCCCCTCCGCGGTCACGATCGCCGCGGACACGAACCCGGGCCTCGCGGGCCTCAGCGACTCCCTCTCCCGCCTCATGCCGGAGGCGATGCCGGCGGTCCTCGTGATCATCGTCGCCGGGCTTGTCCGCGTGAAGGACGAACCCGTCCTGCGCTGGAAGGAAATCGCCGAGGGCGTCGACTGGAACGTCGTGTTCCTCTTCGGCGGCGGAATCGCCCTCGGAGTCGGATTGGACCGCAGCGGCTTCGCCGATTGGCTCGCGGGGGGCGTGGCGGCGACCCTGGGCGCGAGCGCGAACGCTTGGACGATCTTCGCGGTGAGCGCACTCCTCGGGTTCGTGCTCTCGTACGCGGCGTCGAACACGGCCGCAGCACTCATCGGATGTCCGATCGCCGCGAGTCTGGCCCTGGGCGCGGGCCTCAGTCCCGTGGGCCCGATCGTCGCCGCCGCACTCGCCTGTTCGATCTCGAGCGCGATCCCCTCGACGACGCCGCCCATGGCGATCGTGTACTCGTCGGGCTACGTGCGGATCTGGGACATGTTCCGGATCGGGATGGTCTCGGACCTGCTTCGGCTCGGCGCGCTGATTGCGGTCGGCCCTCTCCTCGTCGGCCTGATCGAGTGAGGACTACACGCCTCGTTCCTTCCCGGGCCAGATGTACTTGTGGATCTGCGGCTGGAGCCGGACCCGCAGGCGGTCCTCGAGAATCCACGTTGCGAGGGTCGCGGGATCGAGCCCCCGCCGCACCTCGTGCGCGGGCGTCACCGGCGAGAACAAGATCGTCGACGCACGCGTCGGACGGTCTCCGAGGACCTGCTTCGCGAACTCGTAATCTCGGCGGTCCGCGAGGACGAACTTCACCTCGTCGATGGGGCGAAGCCGTTCCAGGTTCTCGTAGGCGTGCTTCGCGGTCATCCCCGAGCCCGGGCACTTCACGTCCATGATGTAGCGCACCCGGCCCGCGTCACGGTGCCCGCGTACCTCGGCGTCGAAGGCGCGCAGATCGATCTCCCCGTCCGTCTCGATCGTATGCACGAGAGCGCCGGGCAGGGACGAGATCGCCCGCGCGATCGAGCGCCACTGGAGCAGGGGCTCCCCTCCTGTCCAGCACACGAATTGGATTCCACGCGTGGCGTCCGACTCGGACTCCCCCAGGTATTTCCGGATCTCTCCGGCGACGTCGTCCACGGTCCGCTCCCGGAAGCCCGTGCCCTCGACCGCATGCATCGAGTCGCACCAGACGCACCGGAGGTTGCAGCCGAACAACCTCACAAACACGGTCGCGTGCCCGACAAGGCTGCTCTCGCCCTGGATCGTCGGATAGATCTCGCTGACGAGGAACGTCTCGCCCGGTGATGCGTGAGCCTTCCTCGACGCCATCGCGTTCCTCGAAATGCAGCACCGGCTCATTAAGCCGCGGGAGGCGCGCGGCGCCGTGCGTATGGGAGCGGGTCCCGTACCCCCGCCTCACGGAACCCCCTTAGCCTGAGCTGGCAGGCGTCGCACACGCCACACGCCTTCGCGCCTCCCTGGTAGCACGACCAGGTGAGTTCCCATGGGACGCCGAGCTCCTGCCCCTTGCGGACAATGTCCGCCTTCGACATCGCGATCAGCGGGGTGCGAATCTCGATCACATCGCCCTCAACCCCGCGTTTCGTCCCGAGGCGAGCGACCTCCTGGAAGGCCCGGTAGAACTCCGGGCGGCAGTCGGGGTAACCGGAGTAGTCGAGGGCGCTCGCCGCGATGTAGATCGCGTTCGCTCCGACCGCTTCCGCGAGGCCGAGCGCCGCACTGAGGAACAACGAATTCCGCGCGGGGACGTACGTCGCGGGGATGCCCTGGCCGATCTCCTCGAGCCGTCGCTGCTCGGGGACCGGAATCCGGCGGTCCGTGAGCGCCGAGCCGCCGATCGCCGTGAGGTCGAGGGTCACGATTCGGTGGTCCTTCACCAGGAAATGCTTCGCGACGCGCGATGCCGCCTCGAGTTCCCTCCGGTGTCTCTGGCCGTAGTCGACGGTTAGGGCGATCGGGTCGAACCCATCGGCCTTCGCGATCGCGAGCGCCGTCGCGGAATCCATACCGCCGGAAAGGAGGATCACAGCCTTCGGCGGCATCGCCGCGGGTATCGCGGACCGCGGGAAAAAGGCGATGCGACCGGCCCCGCGACAGGAAAGCCTAAGTCGGACCGGCCTCTCTCCCCGGGCGTGAGCGATCCCCTGGTCGAGGCATTCCAGGCGGATCTGGGCTGTGCAGCCGAGGAAGCCCACCGCCTCGCGCAGGCCGCTCGCCTTCACGTGCCACGAATCATCGCCTCGACCGAGGACTCCGCGGAAGACGTCGTCCACCGTCTTCGCGATCCCCGGATCTTCGGGGAGTTCGCCGGATCCCTCATCCATTCCCGGGACCTGCGCACGTCGAGCCGGGTCGCCCTGGCGGAACGGGCGTTTGATCTTCTCCCGCTCCCGCGCTCCGAGGGCGACGTGATCCTCGTGGCGGCTCGCGCCCCTTCCCGGCTTCTAGACATTGGAGCGTTCCTGATTGAGGCGGAGGCGTTCAGCGTCCTCCAGCTGATGCATCTCGTCTTCGCGGTATTCCTCGACCGTGCCCTCGTGACCGGCGTGGCCCCGGCATCGCGTAACGCGGTCCTCCGGGCGGTCGTGGGCCTTCCGGAGGCGAGCCCGGGACTCCGCGCGCTGTACGTCGGGATGCACCTCGCGGCCGTCTCGGAGAGCGAAGCCAAGCGGGAGGTGCGGGCGGTCCTCCGCTCCCGCGCGACCCCGGGGGACGTCAAGCCCCTGATCGCTTCGATTCTCGCGTCTCCCGACGGCGGCGCGGCGATGCTCGCGGATCTCGCCCGGGAAGAGGGCCTGCTGGCTTCGGAAACCAGCGTCGACTCCCCCGAGGTCGTCGCGAACATCCCCCGGCTCCCCCCGGCGCTATCGGCCCTTGGACGGCGATGGCTGGACCGGGCGCGCGAGGAGTGATGACCGCGGGTCCGGACGCGACCGAAGGCCCAAACTCCTTAAGTCTGCGTGTGCCTGCGCCCCTTCCTCGCCGGAGGCGTGCCATGGCCCGAGCCGTGTGGAGCGGTGCGATCTCGTTCGGTCTCGTGAACATCCCCGTGAAGCTCTTCCCCGCGACGGAGAGCAAGGACCTCTCCTTCACGACGCTCCACGCTGCATGCAAGTCGCCGCTCAAGCGCCCCTACATGTGCCCGAAGGACAACGTGAACGTCGAGTCGAAGGACATGCTCAAGGGCTACGAGTTTGCGAAAGGCCAGTACGTGCTGATCGCGGAAGAGGACTTCGACAAGATCCCGCTCGAGACGAGCAAGGCGATCGAGGTGTCCGCGTTCGTCGACGCGGACGAGATCGGCCCCCTGTACCGGGAAAAGAGCTACTACCTTGCGCCGGAGGAGATCGGGCTCAAGCCGTTCGAGCTCTTCCGTCAGGCGCTCGCGCGGACAGGGAAGGTCGCGATCGGGCGGGCGGTCCTGTGGAAGAAGGAGCAGCTCGTGTCGATCAGTCCCCACGACGGGGTGATGGTCCTGAACCTCCTCCTGTACCAGGACGAGATCAAGGCGCCGCCCGACATCCCCGCGACGAAGCCCGTCGTGATCACAGAGGACGAGATCAACCTCGCCCTCCAGCTTCTCAACGCGTTGACGTCCGAGTTCGATTCAGCGAAATACAAGGACCGGTACCGCGAGGCCCTCATGGAGCTGATCACTGCGCGGGTCGAGGGCCGCGAGGTGCCGGAGATCGTCCGTCCCCAGGCCCAGCCCACGCAGGACCTTATGGCCGCGCTTCGCGCGAGTCTCGAGGCGACAAAGGCCGGCTGAGCGGATGGACCCATACCGGCACGTGATCAGGCCGATGCTCGCGGACGCCCGCGAGACGCCATTCGACTCCCCGGACCACGTCTACGAGCTCAAGTGGGATGGGACGCGGGCGATCGGTTTCGTCCGCGACGGCCACCGCTTCCAGAACCGCCGTCTCACGTTCATCGAGAGCCGCTACCCGGAGATCCGCGTGCGGACGCGGACGGACGCGATTCTCGATGGGGAGATCGTCGTCATGGACGGCGACCGCCCGAGCTTCGCGAAGCTCCAGGAACGGGAGCAGACGGGCGACCCGATTCGGATCGAGTACCTCTCCCGGGCCCTCCCCGCGACGTACGTCGTCTTCGATGTGCTGTATGTCGAGGACCGCGAGGTGATGTCCCGCCCGCTCGTCGAGCGCAAGGAGATCCTCCGCGATCTCGTGGAGGTCGATCGCCATGTCGTCGTCGGCGACTTCGTCGCGGCGCGAGGCGTGGACTACTACCGCGCCGTTCTCGCACGAGGCCTCGAGGGCGTCATCGCGAAACGGGCAGCGAGCCGGTACAAGCCGGGCGCCCGGAGCAAGGACTGGGTCAAGATCAAGAAGAAGGCAACGCTCGATTGCGTGATCTGCGGCGTGACCGCGGGCGAAGGCGAGAGGAGTGACACGTTCGGCTCGATCGTCCTCGGCGCCTACGACGGGGATCGACTCGTTCACGTCGGGCGTGTCGGCACGGGGTTCTCCGAGGCCGGTCGACGTACACTCATCGCACGGCTCCGAGCCCTCGAGGCTCCTTGCCCGTTCGACGAGGTCCCCAAGATCGCGGACGCGCACGTCGCCTTCTGGACCCGCCCCGAGACGGTCTGCGAGGTCCATTTCCTCGAGTTCTCGAAGGACCGCCACCTCCGGGCGCCCTCGTTCGCGGGGTTGCGCGAGGACAAATCCCCGAGGGATTGCGTCGTCTCGTTCCCGGAGTGAAGGTGGGATGTCGGGCGAAGGAGGGGAGATCGTCATCATCGACTACGATCCCCGTTGGCCCTCGATGTTCGAGGGGGTGAAGGCGCGACCCTTGGAGGCGATCGGCACCGACGTTGTCCGGATCGAGCACGTCGGGAGCACAGCGGTGCCCGGCCTAGGTGCGAAGCCCATCATCGACATCCTTGTCGGGCTCCGTCGGCTCCAGGATGCGACCGCGCTGATTCGGCCGCTCGAGCGGCTCGGCTACGAGTATGTGCCGGAGTACGACTCCGAGATTCCGGACCGACGGTACTTCCGGAAGGGGGCCGCACCCATCACATCCACATCGTGGAGATCGGTGGGGAGTTCTGGACGGGGCATCCCCTGTTCCGGGACTTCCTCCGCGCTCATCCTGACGTGGCTCGGCGCTACGACGTCCTGAAACGACAACTCGCGGCCCGTCTCGGGGCGGACCGCGACGCCTACACGGAGGCGAAGATGGAGTTCGTCCGGGAGATCGAAGAGCGAGCGCGCGCCGGTTCGACGCCCCACCGTGAGGACCGAGTCTGATACTCGCCTGCCGGCGAATCGTTGGGGCGCGGCTCGAGCGAGCTACACTCCCTCAAGGAGGTCGGCAGCGGCCTCGAAGGCGCTTCCCGCTTCCAGTCCGGCTTCCGTGATCGATACGTAGATTGCATCCCGCTTCGCGATCAGGACCGCAAGGATGGGTGCAATCTCCGCGCTCTGCCCGGTTCGACCCGAGAGGGCCATGAACTCCGAATGGACGAGAGTCAGTCTCGGCAGGTGGCCGTCCGCCCACAGGGGGTGCTCGGGGAACGCGATTTTCGCCAACACATGTGCGTACGCCTCTTCGCCCACGTACTGGCCCCACTCCATCGTCGTCACACCAATGAGCGCTTTCGCCGCGTCTGCGGTCCGACCGCTCCCCAGCGCGGCGATGGCCTCGTTCATCGAGTACAAATCGTTCGCATACGTGTCGAAGAGGAAGAGCCCCGTCCACCCCGGGATCACGGATGTGTCCCAGTCGAACAGATGCGGATTCAAAGCGATGGCAGAGGCCATGAGCACACCGTTGATTCGCTCAATCTCCGCAACCGTCAGCCCTCGACGTTCGAGGGTGGACGCGCTTGAGGCGATCGCTGCCCGGTAACTCTCCAAGCCGCGCAGGAGGGGTGCGATATCCGCGCGATCCGGATCGAGGGCGTCCGGATCGCGTTCGAGAAGGTTCGCGATGCCCTCTTCCGCCACTTCGAGGTTCTCCGTCAAGGTGTACGGTAGCACGCGCGCCTGGGCCATCCGGATCATCGCGAAGCCGTTGAACACCATGTTGACGTGGAGGTACGTCGGGTCGAGCTTGTCCATCGTGTCCTCCGTCGTGTGGTAGAGCGCGTCGTACGCGGGTCCCCACCATGCGATCTGCATCACGGGCACGCCCGCCATGTAGAAGGGCCAGTCGTCGTACGAGGACGGAGGCCAGTACACGTACGTCGGGGCCGTCGACAAGAGGCCGGAGTCCCGTGCAGCGTTCCGGATGAAATTCGTCAGCTCAGGCGTCGTCTCCACGAACACGATCGAGTTCCTCGACGCGATCACGTCCATGTTGAGCATCGCGGCGATCCGTCCGGGACGGTCAGGATGGAGCGAGCGACCGTCGAGGGTCCGGATGATGTGGGAATATGACCCGAGGCACCAGTCGTACCAAGTGTCCGGCGGCCCACCGAGCTCCTCCGAATCAAACGCGACGAACACGAGGGTGCGGGCCGGCTTGATGCCGGACGTCAGGATTGCCTTCGCGATCGCGAAGAGAGACCCGATTCCTGCGTTGTCGTCCGCGGCCGACGTGAACCAGTGATCGAAATGCGCGCTCAGGTACACGAGTTCACTTGGATAGGTTTCTCCCGGGATGAGGCCGATCACGTTGTGCGCGAGGGGGTAGTGACCGACGCGGTTGTTTACGACGAGCTTGACAACGACCTCTTCGCCCGTCGCAAGCAGGGTTCGCATCCACGCCGAATCCGTCTCGCGGATGTACGCCGCAGGGATCGACACGCCAATCACATCGTTCTTGAGCGCGTCATCCGCGATGATCGGATAGTCCATGAGGGCGCCGACGGCACCCCGCGCCGTCGCCTCCGCGAGGGTCGGAAGGCCATAGAACATCGGATCCTGGCGATGGAACAGGACGATCTTCCCGGCGACGTCGGTCCGCTCGAAGTCGTCCCACCTCCCGAGGCCGACGTATGCGATGGGGGCCGTGACCCCGTCGGGTCCCGTTCCGACGTCCTTGTACGCCTGCGCGATCGGGATGGAGCGCTCGAGCGGGGACACGACTGCCGCGGAGCTGCCGATGTCCTCCCAGCCGAAGATCGGGAAGTCCTCGATGTACGATCTGCCTCCGGCCCCGGGGCGGAGGCCGATTCTTTTCATCTCCGCCGCAAGGAAGCGGGCCGTCTCACGCGAGGCATCCGTACCTGCGACGACCTCCCCTCTGTCCGTGAGGCGCTCCGTGAGGTCCCAAGCGTATCTGTCGTCGAGAGCTCGGAGGAACGCGACCTCGTCGGAGACGGGTTCCGCAGGCCTTCCCGCCGTCCCCGCCCCTGCGGCGAGAACGAATCCCGATAGCAGAATCAAGACGACAAGCCCAGATGCGATTCTCCGCGTCGATGCCTCATGCTCCATTCGGATCCCTCGAAATCTCTGACGGCTCGCTTCAGGAGGACTTCCTGTGTCGCCAGAGGGTTGCGGGTGGCTCGCCGCGGCCGCCGCGGCGTCCGATCCGCTCGTCTTCCCGAAGGCAAGCGGCCCCAGACCTGCGTTTTCGGGCCTTCTTCCTTGTCTACTTACTGTACGCAGACGCGCGGGGGACGTCTCACCACGGGATGATCTTCCGGTCCCGCCAGAAGTGACCCGACGGGCTCCCCGGGGCGAACATCGCGAGCCAGATCGGCGTTTCCGCACCCTTCTTGACGCTCCGGGGCGCCCGGGGTCCGCCCATGTCCGTTCGGACCCACCCCGGACACACGGAGTTCGCGATGAGGCCCTTCCCGGAATACGCGCCGTGGAGGTACGAGGTCAGGGCGTTGAGACCGGCCTTCGAGATCCCATACGCGGGCGCATCCCTGTCGACGCCGTCCGAAAGGGACCCGGAGCCGCTGCTGACGTTGACCACCCGCGATCCCCTCTTCCGGAGGAGAAGAGGCAGGGCCGCTTTCGTGAGCAGGATCGGGCCGCGGAGGTTGACCGCGAGGACGCGGTCGAGCTCTCCCGCGGACTCCACGACGAGATCGCCATGCGCGTCGTCGTAGACCGCGGCGTTGTTCACGAGGATGTCGAGTCGATTCCTCTCCCGCTCGATTCGCCGGATCGCCGCCGAAATGGAAGGGTCGTCCGTCACGTCGAGCTCGATGGGAAGGATGCCGTCGGTTTCCCGAATGGCGGCGAGGCGCCGGGTCGCGGCGTACACGGTCGCCCCTCTCGCCGCGAGGCCGGTCGCGATCGCTGCGCCGATCCCCCGGTTCGCCCCGCTCACAAGCGCCACCTGCCCTTGCAAGTTCTCGTGGAGCCGAGTTGCCATGGGGCCCTCGACCGACGTCTGCGGGAAGAAGGTTCCCTATCGACCGAGGCCCTGGAGACGGCGCCTCGTGTCCGCGAGCAGGTGCCGGTATCTCGTGCGGTGCTCTCGCGGGACGATGGGGTCATCGATCCATCGCGCGATGTCCTTCGCGCGGCTGGCGAGGTGTCGCCGATTCCCGAGAGCTGCGGCGATCCGCACCTCGACCTCGGTCGCCCGGACGTGCGCCGCGTCCACCTCGTCGGGATGGGCGACGATGACGTCTTTCGTGAGCTGAAGACCTTGGCGCTTGACCTCGTCGATTTCCACGAGTTCGTGCACGACGAGCAAAGGGTGGTCGAGAACCTCCCTCAGGCTGACGTCCGGATATGCCGTGTCCGCGGAGAACCATCGCCGGAGATCGCCGACGGTCGCGCTGCACTCAAAGCCGAACTTCCGGAGGGTCCCGCGGCCCTGCCTCACGGCGTCCCGAAGTCGCGCCGGGGGGACATCGACCCGGCCCGGGTACGTCGGCCGGACGCCGACGAACGTCGCCGAGGGCGGAGTCGAAGGAGCACCGCGCGGGCCGTCCGCCCGCGTCACGACGAACCCGACCGACGCCAGGAGCCGACTCCATGTCGCGAGGGGGAAGATTCCCAGGCGGTGGGAATCCGTTTCGACGGTGAGCCGTCCGTTCCTCCGGATCAGGTAGACGAACGTGGCCTCGATCCAGGTGTCGCCGGGATCAGGATCGTACCTGTTTTCGATCAGGACGATCTCCGTCGTCCCACGGCGACCTGCGGTGGCGATCGTCTCGTCCTGCCGGAACCAGGACGGTGCGAGTTCCGCACACGTGATGAACGCCCCGCCGGGTCGGAGGTGCAGGAGGGCCGTCGCGAACGCGGCCCGGAGGTCCGCATCCGTTGTCATGTAGTCGACGGAATCCGCGAGGAGCACCGCATCGAAGACCCGGCCGAGACGGACCGTTCGCATGTCTCCCCGGATGTATTCGACGTCCGGATTCAACCGCCTCGCGAGGCGGAGCATCGGGGGGCTGATGTCGACTCCCGTGACTCGGTACCACCTCTTGAGCGTGGCATCGATGTGTCCTCCGCCGCAACCGAGATGGAAGACCGTACGGACCGGGAATCCGGCGTGCGCGCGAAAGAGCCGTCGGTACTCCCGCGTCTCTTCGACGTAGTCCTCCGGGGGGCTGATGATCGGCCATGTCCACGCAAGGTCGCGATACAGCCGCCGTGCATCCGGTCGGTGCGACATCGCCGGGACGGGAAACGGACTGCGCCGTAAAGCCTCGCGCCCCCTCGGTCAGCTTGAGGTCCGACGGGATGCGACCGCGGCCACGAGCATCATCCTCGCCGTCGTGATCAAGGTCCTCCTCGACTCCGTGCTGTTCTCGACTGGCTGAATCCGCGCCGGCGGAGCGGCTACCGGAGGTCAGCTTTATGTGCCGTGCCCGCGGTCCCGCCCGCGGCTGCGACCGTGTGGGATAAACGTGACCCGTCCGTCGGCCCGGAGCAACCGACGTTCACGGAACGGGCGATCTCCGCGATCCCTCTCCCGTATCCTCTCGCGTGCTTCCTCCTGGCGATCCTGCTAAACACTCCCGGCTTCCTCCTCGCGAACCTCTTGGACACGGGCGACCTGGATCGGGCCCTCGTCCGAACCTTCGGAGAGAACGCGGATTCGTCGCCATCGGTCCTCGCACTCCTCGTCGCATTCAACATCGGTTTCACCTTCTTCCTGTTGTACCTCGTCCGGCTCACGCGTCTCGGGCTCAGCTCGTCGAGCAAGGAGATCACACCTTTGATGCGTGATGGCGAGGCCGGGTTCCGTCGGATCTACGGGCTCCTCCATGCCCGCGTCCCGCTGATTGCGATCGCCGCGGCAATCGGGCTCTTCTTCCTGTACCTGAGCGGGCTGAGACCTCCCACGGGGGTCGCCTGGACCATCGCATTTGCGGCTCAGGTCACCCTCAGCCCCTCGTGATTGCGACGATCCTGTGGACCTACTTCACGACCCCGTGGGGGCTGCATCGTCTTGGAAGGGAACCCCTCAAACTGCGCCCGTACTACGAGGACCCGATGCTCGGTCTGCGCCCTCTCGGGACGATTTCCACGACGGCGACAATGTGGTATTTCGGTGCGATAGCAATGGTCATCGTCCAGATCCTGTTCCAGCCGCTGCGGCCGGAGTACCTCGCGTTCCTCCTCGTACTCGTGCTGTTCGGCGGCGTGCTCTTCGTCTTGCCCGTCCTCGGAGTCCATCGCCTCATGCTCGAGGAGAAGCGGAAGACGGAGCAAGCCCTGAGGTCGGAGGCGGGGCGGTACTTCACCCCTGCGGGCTCGCCGACGCCTGGGGAACCGACCCTGGCGGACCTTCACTCCCGGGTCGAGGAGCTCCACCGGTCCCTCGCCCACGAGCGGGCCTCCCGGACCGTCGCCTCCCTTCCGACGTGGCCGTTCGACCCCCAGGTCACGGGTCGGGTCGCGGCGATTGTCCTGACGGGCGTGGTCGCGATCCTCGGTCGAGCCGCGGTCGACTACTTCCTCCTCCGCCCGTAGGCCTAGCGCTCCTTCCAGCTCATGACCCTTGCGCCGAGGACGAAGAGGATTGCTGCGACGACCGAGACCACCGCGAGGTTGAACAAGGCTTTGTCCAGGTTCCCATAGATGAGGGTGTCCCGGAGCCCGTCACTCAGGTACGTCAGGGGCAGTGCCTTCGCAATGACCTGCATGTACGACGGCATGCCCTCGAGCTGCCAGAACGTCCCGGACAGGAACATCATCGGGAAGCCAATCACGTTCGCGAGGGCGCTCGCGGACTCGGGGTCCTTCGCGAAGGAGCCGAGGAGCATTCCCAGGCTCGCGAACAGGACGGATCCCACGATGATGAAGACCAGGGTGAGGGCGTCGAACCGGATTTCGACGCCGAACGCGGCGATTGCGACCGCCAGGGTGACGAGGAGGGAGAGGATCATGGACAGGGTGAACCACAGGATCTTGGACGCCAGCCACTCCGATTTCGTGAGGGTCGTCGTCGAGAGGAGCTTGAAGTACTTCCGCGTGCGGTACTCCGCGGTGACGGCCGCCATGATGTAGAGCGTGTTGAACATGACCGTCATCCCGACGATTCCGGGGAGCAGGTAGTCGATGACCCCGAACCGCTCCGAAGCGACGGACTGGACCCCGAGGGAGAAGACGGGTGTCGCGCCGACGATCGCGAAGCTCATCTGGTCCGCAACCGCCTCGACCACCCCGACCGCGAGGCCGAAGGACGACTGCGACGCGTCCCCATAGAGCGTGAGGTTCGCCCGTACCGTGCCGTTCGTCGCGAGGCTCGCGGCCACGGCATCTTGGAAGTCCGCTGGTATCAAGAGGGCGACGGTCAGGGAGTTCTCCCGCACATGGTCCTGGATCGCCACGTTCGTCGGGATCATGGAGACGCGGACGACGGTCGTGTTGTTCAGTGCGTCGAGGAACGCGTGGCTCACCGGGCTGTCGTCGAGGTCCTGCACGGGGAGGTTCATCGAGTTCGACCCCATCTGCGTGAACACGGCCCCGAACAGGAGGACGAGGAGGATCGGGAAGATGAACGTGAAGAACGCCCCGACCTTCGACCGTAGGTACTGCCTTCCGAAGGCGATCGTATCCGCGAGGATCTTGTTCATGCCTCGAGCACCCCCTCCTTCATCTTCGCGCCGACGACGGTCAGGAACACATCCTCGAGCGTCCTGCGCTGGGTGTACATGTCCTTCAGCGGGACGTCGAGGGCGGCGAGCTTCGCGAGGACGGTCTTCATCTCTGCGGGATTCGTGACCCGCACGAGGACGTCGCCGTCGCGCAGCTCGGCTTGGATGCCCCGGCGCTGGACCTGCGCCAAGCCCTCCGGGCCCGCACCTCCGAGGACGATCGTCGTGCCGGCCCCTCCCCGGGCGATGAGGTCCGCGGGGGATCCCCGGGCGACGAGGCGCCCCTTGTGCATGATCACGACGTCATCTGCAAGCTGCTCCGCTTCGTCGAGGTAGTGCGTGGTGAGGAAGACCGTGCGACCCTCGGATTCGACGCGGCGGATCAGGGCCCAGAGGTCCCGCCTCGCCTTCGGGTCGAGCCCCGTCGTGGGCTCATCGAGGAAGAGGAGGTCCGGCTCGCCCACGAGGGACATCGCGATCCCGAGCTTCCGTTTCTCCCCGCCGGACAGGCGCATCCCTTGGAGGTTCGCGCGCTCGCTCAGGCTCACCTCCTCGAGGAGTTTCTTCGCGTCCGCTTTGGAGACCTCCTTCTTGAAGAGGCTCCCCCAGTACCGCACGGCCTCGAGCGGTGTGAGCCGGTCGAACGGCTCGAAGTCCTGGGGTAGGACCCCCACGTGCTCGCGGATGCCCGCGTACCCCTCCGCGATGTCGTGGTCGAGGACCCGGGCGTTCCCCGACGTCGCCGTGCGGAGGCCCTCCAGGATCTCGACCGTGGTCGTCTTCCCGGCGCCGTTGGGCCCGAGGAGGGAGAAGATCGTCCCCTTCTGCACCTCGAGGCTGAGGTGCTCCACGGCATGGACGTCGCCGTACGCCTTCACGAGGTCGTGGACCTCGATGACCAATCCCATTCACAAGCCTCCCGCGGCTTCCTACGCCCGTCGGATGGAGTGGATTGGCGTATTTAATGTCCACAGTCAGGAGGATACGTATGCCGCCTCCCCGCGTCCGCTCAGGGGTCCAAGCAGTCCCGGGTGTAGCCGCAGTCCCTGCAGATGATCTTGCAGTGGAGCTCGATCGTCCGCCCGCCGCACACGTCGCACGGGCCCGCGTCGAGCGCAGGCGGCGCGAGTGGTTCACCGATTCCGCGGGAGGAGCCAGGCATTGTCCGCCTTTTCGAAGCCGATTCGAGGATAATAGGCCATCGCATCGGGCGCCGCGAGGAGGAGGACGATGGACTCCTCGCCTGCGGCCTCGCGCACGCGACGGACGAGCTCCCGACCAACCCCTTCGCGCTGGTACTCCTTCCCGACCGCGAGGTCGGACAGGTACGTGCAGTAGCTGCGGTCGGAGAGGGCGCGTGCGATCCCCACGAGCCGCTCGCCGTCCCATGCCGTCACGGTCAGGTTCGCCCCCTCGAGCATCCGGCGGATCCGGCCGAGGTCCTCCGATGGGCGTCGGATGCCCGAGCTTCGGAAGAGGTCCGCAACCTCGCCGGGCGTGACGCGGTCGTTCAAGCGGTAGTCGATCGCCATGGGGGTCCGCCGGGCGTAGGCGTCCGACCAGATAGGCTCATCGGAACGGCTGCCCGCAGAAGAAGCAGAACAGGTTCTCTGCGTTCACCAGGGTCCCGCACGCCGGACATCGTTTCTTCGCCGGGGCCGCGGGCGCGGGCGGGGCGGCGATTGGCGCCTGGGGTACGGACGGTGCAGGGGGCGGTGGCGGAGGCGGGCTCGGCCTGACGAACTCGATCGGGGGGGCGGGCCGGACGGCCGCAGGCGGGGGAGAGGGGGGTCCGGAGGGTGCCGCGGGTCGGTACACCGGCGCGATGGTCCTCGGGTGGTACGCGACGCGACGGGACCGCGCGCGGCGCTGAGGGACGAAGGCGACGACGGCGGCGAGGGCGAGGATGAAGAGCGCGAGGTAGAGGAGGTTCGAGGAGAAGAGCTGGTACAGGACGAAGAGGAAGTCCGGCAGGGTCGTCACCGCGACGGACCGCTCCTGGGACTCGTACTGCGTGCCGTTCACGGTCGCGACGGCCTTGAAGTAGAGGGTCGAAGCGCCCTCGGGCATCCGCATCGCGGTCTCCGTGTACGCCTGCCGCGTGAGACCCGTGAGCAGGGCCGTCGAGTTGCCGAGGACGCCGGAGGCCGTCCCCCATTCGATGTGCGTGTCCGTGACGGGGAGGCCCGCGGGGCCGAGGATCGACCAGCCGATGGAGAACGTCGAGCTCCGGGCGACGGTTCCCGGCGCCGAGTTCACGGAGACGAACGGGCGGTTCAGGGCGGTGACCGCGCTAAGGTAGTCGACCTCGCCCCAGCCATATTCGTACTGGGAGCCGATCGTCCTCGCCGTGTCGTTGAGGATGTTCCAGACCTCGACGTTCGTCAGCGTGGGCTCCGCAGAGAGGACCAGCGCCGCGGCCGCGGAGACGTACGGCGCCGCGAGGGACGTGCCGGAGAGGGTCTGGAAGGGAGCCGTCGGGTGGAGGGTGATGATCGACTCCCCCGGCGCGGAGAGATCGAGGCCGTTCCCGTAGTTCGAGAAACGGGCGCGGGTCTCCGCCTCGTCGAGGGCGCCGACCGCGAGCACGTTCGGGAGTCGCGCGGGGAAGTCCAGGGTCGCCCGGCCGAGCCCCGTGGCCGGGTCGCCGTTGCCCGCGGCCGCGATGATGATCGCTCCGCGGCTCCACGCGTAGTCGATCGCGAGCTGCATGTCCGTCGGACCCGTGAACGTCTCGTTCGTGCCCAGGGACAGGTTGATCACCCGGGCTCCATGGTCCGCCGCGAAGCGGATCGCCCTCGATGTGTTCAGGGAGGAGCCCTGGCCCGTCGGATCGAGGGCCCGGAGGTTCATGATGCTCACCTGGGCCGCGCCCGCGATGTCGTCCCCGTTGTTCCACTCCGCCGCGAGGGCGCCCGCGACCCCGGTCCCGTGGTACGTGCCGCCCGTCGCCCCGCCGTCGTCGGGGTCGTTGTCTCCGTCGACGAAGTCCCATCCGTAGAAGTCGTCGATGTACCCGTCTCGCTCGTCATCGATCCCGTTCCGCTCCGATGGTTGGACCGCACCGTCCCGGTTCAGGTCCTCCCCCGGGTTCACCCAGAAGTTCGCGTTCATGTCGGGATGGGTGTCCGGGATTCCCGTGTCGACGACCGCGACGACGATGCCCCGGTCCCCAAAGTTCACGTCCCACGCCTGGGGTGCGCGGACGGATGGCAACGCCCATTGGACGGAGTACAGGGGATCGTTCGGGTCGAACGCGGCGCGCACGGGCACGTCGGAGATTACGAGAACGGGGGCGTTCCGCGCGAGGGTGACCCCGAGCGCGGCGAACGCGGGGGACATGAGGGCGAACGCGAATGCGAGGGCCGCGGGACGGACGAGGGCGTATCGTGGGGGGAAGGGGCCACGCAACGGGGGACGCCTCCAGGCGTTCCTCACGGAGGTATTCATGCGCATATCCTCGACCGTCCCTCTTAAACTTCGCCCCGTGAATGTCAGGGAGTGACAACAGGGCCGTTCTGGGCCAACCCTTTTCCGCCGGGAATCCGTGGGCAACCCCATGTCCGCCGCCGCGCCGCCCGTGTCGATCGTCACGGGCGCCTCCTCTGGGATTGGACGCTCGAGCGCCCTTCTCCTCGCCCGCCGCGGCCATCGCGTGTTCGCGACGGTCCGGACCGCGGACGCGGAGGACTCCCTCCGCGAGGCGGCCTCGGGACTGCCCGTCGACGTCCTGCGCCTGGATCTCCTCGACGAGGCATCCGTGGCCCGACTTATCCCGACGGTCCGGGACCGCGCGGGCCGGATCGATGTCCTCGTGAACAACGCGGGGTACGCCCTCCTGGGCGCCGTCGAGGACCTCCCCGTCGACGCCCTCCGCAGGCAGTTCGAGGTGAACGTCTTTGGCGCCATGGCGCTCGCCCGCGCGGCGCTGCCCCTCATGCGCTCCCAGCGGTCGGGCCGCATCGTGAACGTGAGTTCCCTCGCGGGCCGGGTGAGCGTGCCCCTCATGGGAGCGTACTGCGCGTCGAAGTTCGCCCTCGAGGCGTTCACGGACGCCCTCCGGATTGAGGCCCGACCCTTTGGGGTGCGGGCAATCGTCGTCGAACCCGGGCCCGTGGTGACGCGGTTCCCGCGGACCGCGGTGGACGCGAGCCGGGAGGTCCTGAACTCCCCGAGCGTGTTCCGGCAGGCGTACGCATCGTATCTTGAGGACTTCGAGACCCCGGGCGGCGCAACGGCGGAGCGGGTCGCCCGCGTGATCCTCCGTGCGGTCGAAGCCCGCCGCCCTCGTGCGCGGTATCGGGTGCGATGGCGGGAGACCCTGCTCGCGGGTGTCCTCCAAGTCATCCCGCGCGGGGCGATGGACTGGCCAATGACCCGGGTCATGGGCCTCTCGGTCTCCGCGGACGACGGCACGCGGTAGGCACAAATCCCACGAGAGGGTTCCCGCGGGGGATAACATGCGCGCGGTGTTCTTCCGGACATTCGGCCCGCCGGACGTGATCGAGGAGGCGGAGATTCCGACGCCGACGCCGGGCCGCGGGGAGGTCCGCCTCCGGGTCCTCGCGTCCGCGCTGAACCACCTCGACGTGTGGAACCGGGCGGAGACGTCCCAGATTCCGATGCCCCATGTCGGAGGCGCCGACATCGTCGGGGTCGTGGATGCGGTGGGCAAGGGCGTGACCGTGCCACTCGGGACCCGAGGGGTACTCAACCCGTCCCTGTGGTGCGGGCGATGCGTCTTCTGCCGTCGCGGCGAGGAGGCCACGTGCAAGACATTCGGGATCATCGGGAGCGAGACGAACGGCGGTTTCGCGGAATTCGTCGTCGCACCCGCACGGAACTTCCTCCGAATCCCGAAGGGCGTGCGAGACGATGTCGCCGCCGCATACCCGTTGACAGCGCTCACCGCCTACCGGATGCTCGTGACGCGGGCCCGACTGAAGCGTGGGGAGACCGTGCTCATCCATGGCGCCGGTGGAGGGTTGTCTTCCGTCGGGGTCCAGATCGCCCGTGCCCTCGGCGCCCGCGTGATCACGACGACGCGCGGGTCCGAGAAGCTCGCGAGGGCGAAGCGCCTCGGCGCGACAGCCGTGATCGACTACGCCTCGGAGGACGTCGTCGCTCGCGTCCGCGAGCTCACGAAGGGAGAGGGTGTGGACGTCGTGCTCGAAAACGTCGGCAAGGCCACGTTCCCAACTTCCCTTGGGTCCCTCCGCAGGGGAGGACGGATCGTGACGGCGGGGGCGACGACCGGCGGGGAGATCACGATCCCGATTGGCGACCTCTACTGGTACCAGCAGACGATCCTCGGGTCGACGATGGGAGGGCCCAAGGAGTTCGCGGCGGTGAGCCGACTCGTGTTCTCGGGCAAAGTCAAGCCTGCGATCGACCGCGTAGAAC
>MGVZ01000026.1:0-7504 GCA_001800745.1 Euryarchaeota archaeon RBG_16_67_27 | reverse complement strand
TCGGGACATGCCGCGCTCGAGAAGGGCTCCCAGTTCGGGAAGATTGTCTTCCGCGTGGACTGACGTTCGCGCTCCCCCGGCCGGATCCCCCCGCGTCTCACGCGACGTCCGTTAGGCTCAGCGGATTGTCTCTTGGCCGGCAGGGGGGATCGATGGCCGCTCCCAGGTCCGACAAGCCCACGGTCCGCCTCTGGGTCGCCTGTGTCCTCCTCGTCAGGTCTCGGCCGGCTGCCTTCTCGCAGGCCATGTAACTTCGGGCGACCGAAGGCTTTACATGGGAGACGCCCTTCCCGAAGCCGCCTCTTCGGAGGGGATTCCATGGTGCTCGTGATCTGGAAGGCGGACTTCGACGGCAATGCGAAACAGCTCGCGCGTGCAGACGTGCTCATCCGAGAGGCGGCGAAGGCCGTCGGCACGAAGGTCGACGGGCCGTACTATCCGCAGGATGCGTCTCTGATGTACCTGATGTGGACGAAGGCGTTCGAGGACATGAACCGCAGTGGGCGTGTCCTCCTCGACAAGGTCGCGCGGGAGAAACTCCCTCTCACGCCCCTGAGGTACGAGGTCGCCGTCACCCCGAAGGAGTTCTGGGGCAAGTAAGGTCCCGAGTCAGAGGCGTTTCGCGAGTTCCGTGACTCGCGCGCTCGCGCCCCCCTTCATCGGCGCCCCATGTCCGAAGATTGCAGTGTCGAACTGGAGCGTCGCGAGCCTCTTGATCGACGCGCGGTGCTGTTGCGGATCCACGTTGAACTGGTCGTCCATCGGCCCGAGTCCGTGTTCGTTGTTCAGTGCATCCCCCGCGATCAGGAGCGATCGGGTCTCGTCGAGCAGCGACATGCTCCCGCGCGTGTGACCCGGCGTGAATATGACCCGCAGGCCGTCGTACACCTGCCCGTCCTCGAGGAGCACGTCGACGACCGTGCCAGGATGTCGCTGCACCCGCGGGGGCCCGTCGTACGTCCTCGCACGGGAGACGTACTCCGCCTCAATCCGGTGGGCGGCGACCTTCGCCGGGGAATCGCGCTTGAACGTCGCGAGGCCACCGACGTGGTCGGGGTGGGTGTGCGTGATGAAGATCGTCGCGAGGTCCCTCGGCTTCACGCGGAGCTTCGCGAGGGCATCGAGGATCATCCGCGTGTCGTCCTCCACGCCCGTGTCCACGAGGACGAGCCGATCGTCCACGAGGAGCGTCGTTGTCGCATACGACTCGATGACGTGCACGCCCTTGAGGAGTTCCATAGATTCCGTCCCCGGCGCGCACGCCCTTCTGTCGTCTTAGTCCTTTCGAACACGGCGGCAATGCGATCCCCGGCTTCGCGGCGAGTTCATATCTCTTGACTGCATCCGCGGAGCCGGTGCCACGATGTCCCTAAGTGATGTCCTCGCCCGTGTCGAGGCGGACACGGAGAAGTCTCTTGAGATCCTCAAGGAGTATTGCCGCTTCCCGTCGATCTCCGCGCACAAGCGCGCCCAGCCGGAGACCGCGGCATTCGTCCGGCGGATCCTCCAGGAGAACGGCTTCGAGGCGCGCGAGTACCCGACGGAGGGTGGGCCCCCGGTCGTGTTTGCGGAGCTCCGCGTGGGCGAGCGGAAGCCAACCCTCCTCATGTACCAGCACTACGATGTGCAGCCTGTGGACCCGCTCGACGAGTGGAAGCGGGATCCGTTCGACCCCGTCGTCCAGGAGGGGAAGTTCTATGCGCGCGGCTGCGGGGACACGAAAGGGAACTTTGTCGCGCAGCTCCTCGCGGTCCAGGCGTGGCAGCGTGTTGCCGGCGCGCCTCCCATCAATCTGAAGTTCGTCGTCGAAGGCGAGGAGGAGGTCGGGAGCCCGCACTTCGGACCCTTCGTTGAGGCGAACAAGGGGATCCTGAAGGCGGATGGCGCCACGATCGAAGGCGGCGACCACCTCCACGACGGCACGCCGAAGATCGAGCTCGGATGCAAGGGCACCATGTATGTGGACATGATCTGTCGGACCGCGAAGGTGGACCAGCACTCCTCGTACGCGACGATCGCGCCGAACCCCGCTTGGCGTCTCATCCACGCGCTCAGCACCCTGCGCGACCGGAACGGAAGGGTCACGATCCCCGGCTGGCTCGAGGACGCGCGCCGCCCGACGGCGAGGGAGATCCGGTACCTCAAGGCGAGCGGGTTCCGCGGGCAGGCGCTGAAGGAGTTCTGGGGCGCGTCGGAGCTGCTCGGCGGGGACAACGACTACGAGCTCCTTCGCCGCCTCCTGTACTGGCCGACATGCACGATCTGCGGTTTCATCAGCGGCTACACGGGGGAGGGCTCGAAGACGGTGAATCCCGCGGTCGCCCGGGCGAAGGTCGACTTCCGGCTCGTCCCGAACATGAAGTCGGACAAGCAGTTCGCGAAGCTCATGGAACACCTGAGGTCGAAGGGGTTCGGCGACATCGAGGTCCTGCCGACGGACAGCCTCGAGGGGAGTTCGATTTCGATGACCGCGCGCGTCGTGAAGGCGGCGATCAAGGGCGCGGTCGATGCGTACGGCCGGGAACCGGAGGTTTGGCCGTGGTCCGCCGGCGCGTCCGCGAACGGGTTCTTCAACGAGGTCGTCGGGGTTCCGTCGATTTCAGGGCCCGGCGTCTCGTACGACGGCTCGAACTACCACGCGCCGAACGAGAACATCCGGATCCCCGATTTCATCGGCGGCGCGAAGCACATGGCCGCGATGTTCGCTCATATGTGACCTGCTTCCCGCGCGGATTCGGGCGGAAATCGGGCGAGACTCGAGCCCGACGTTGGGAAACGGTGATGACCTCCGGCGTCCGTCCTCGCCTCGTCGGGGCCAGATATCCCGATGTGGTAAACATGCATGCGATGAGGGGAATCGTGGTGGCCTTCGTCGTCGCCATCCTTGCGGGCGCGTTCCTCGCGAACGTTACCGCTGGCGCGCCGCCGAGGGCGACAATCCGAGTGTACGCGAACGACGTCGTGTGGGCGAGCTTCGATGCCGCGGACTTCAAGCCCGCGCCTGCGGAGAGCCTGGACCGGATCTTCATGCTGGTCGGGGAGGGTCTCATCCCCGTTGCCGAGGCATCCCCGGGCGACCCCGAATACAACGGCGGCCGTTGGGAGGTCCACATGGTCCGGTTCGTCGGCATGGCGCCGACGCAGTTCACGAACGACGAGGACCTGTGGTACCACGAGTCCCTGGGCCACCTGGAAATCGGCGAGCCGGTCCGGTACTTCGAGTGCCCTCTCCTCCGCGTGTAGATGGGGCACTCCTTTCTCCTTTTTCTCCTGATGGCATCCTATTTATCTCGCGATCCCGTTCCCACGACGAGGCGACGTGAGCGCAGCTCTTCGACAGCTCCTGTGGTACCTGCTCGCGGGCGCACGAGGGGGAGCGAACCGCGCGCGGATCCTCGAGACCCTGAAGGAGCGGCCGTACAACGCCCACCAGCTCGCCGAGCGCCTCGGCCTCGACTACCGGACGATCCGGCACCATCTGGATCTCCTCCTGAAGAATCGACTGATCTCGAGGCCGGCGGGCGATGCGTATGCAGCGCCCTACTTCCTCTCTCAGATCCTCGAGGCGAACTTCGCGATCTTCGAGGAGGTCCGTCGGAAGGCCCTTCCGCGGGAGGGCGAGTGAGGCGAGATTGTGGCATACGTCCAAGTCTTCGGGAACCGAAGGGAGCGTGCGAATGGCTGACGTCTTCATGATTGGGAGCATCGGCGTGGGGATCGCGAACGTCCTGCTCGCCCTCGTCCTCCTCATCGTCTACGGCGGGGTGTACGCCCGCGCGAAGGCGTCCTTCACCGCGGCTCTCATGGTCTTCGCGGCGGCATTCCTCGCGCACAACGCCCTGATTGTGTACTCCTACACGACGATGATGGCCGTGATCCCAGACGCGATCGCGCCATACATGCTCGGCGTGGGCGCGCTCGAGGCGGGCGGCCTCGGCGCCATGCTGTACACCGCGACCCGCTGAGGCAGCCGCGCTCGATACGCGCGCGGACGTCCAGGGCGGCCGGACGGCTCATGACGAGCGGGAATCAGAAAGAAGAAGAATCAAAAGAAAAGTGAGACGGGTTCAGGCAGTGTCCGGTGCTCGATCGCATGTCTCGGGTCATAGGTCATCACTGTGACCGACCCGAGCGGAGCGCAGTCCCCAGGGCCGTGACGAGGCGGTTCCATACGCCCCCTCCCGACCGCGGGGAGAGCACCGAGCTGCTGCGGTACAGCTCGATATACGCCGCAGGGCTCAGAGTCTCACCTCCTTCTGGTATTCACTGATGGGCCCGTCGATGGGGCCAAATAATCCGGAATCTGCGAGTGAAGCAACCAAGGATCCCATCCCCGGGCTTCGGGCGGGGTTCCGAGGAGACGGGCCCTATTTCAACGTTTGTCCACGACCTCGTCGTGGTGGGAATGATGCCCTCATATGCCTACAGGAATCGTCACTTCCGTCCACCGCGGGGATGGTCGTCCCTTTATAGGCAGCGGCGCGGCGTGCCCGGCCAACCTATTTATCAGTCCACCCCCCCTGTGCCTCCGGAGTGATGGAGAATGGCGGGAGAGGAGCTCATCCTCGCATCCGTGTTGGTCTTGCTGATCGTGATCAGCTTCCTCGCGTCCGCGATCAAGGTCGTGAGGGAGTACGAGCGGCTCGTCGTATTCCGGCTTGGCAGGCTGTATCCGAAGCCGAAAGGCCCCGGGCTCACTGTGATCGTCCCGATCATCGATCGCCGGGTTCTCGTCGATCTGCGGACGATCGCGTTCGACGTGCCGCGGCAGCGCGTCGTCTCCCGGGACAACGTATCCGTGGAGGTCGATGCGGTCGTCTACTACCGAGTGTACGACCCGAACCGGGCGATTGCCGAGGTCCAGAACTACACAATGGCGACGAACCTGCTCGCGCAGACGACGCTCCGGGACGTCCTCGGCCAGGTGGAGCTCGATGACCTCCTCTCCAAGCGCGAGGAACTCAGTCGGAGAATCCAGGTCCTCCTCGACACCGCGACGGACCCCTGGGGGATCAAGGTGTCCGCCGTCACCCTTCGGGACGTCACCCTCCCGGACACGATGGTCCGAGCGATCGCGAAGCAGGCGGAGGCGGAGCGGGAACGGCGGTCCCGCGTGATCATGGCCGAGGGCGAGTTCCAGGCCGCGGGGAAGATGAGAGACGCCGCGGAGATGTACGGGGCCGCCCCATCCGCGATGCGGCTCCGCGAGCTCCAGACCCTGACGGAAATCGCGCGGGAGAAGAACCTGGTCGTCGTCACGACGACGGGCGTCGGAGACATCGGGAATCTCGCCGCGCTGACGAGCGCGCTTGCCCGGAAGGGAGAGCGGACGGCGTGAGCCGGTCCGCTCGGAGCCGGCGCCTCCTCCTCCTGGCCGCGGTGGTCCTCCTCGTGGGGTCGCTCGCTCCCGTGGCGCAGGCGCAGGGTCCCCGCGTTCTCTTGGCCGAGATCGCCGATGCGATCGATCGGTCCACGGTCGACTACATCGCGGAGGCCGTGGACGAGGCCGAGAGTGGCGGATACGCCGCGCTCGTCGTTCGGTTCGACACGCCAGGCGGCGGCCTCGCGGAGACGGAGGCAATCGCCGGTCTGTTCCTCCGGACCGACGTGCCGGTTCTCGGATGGGTCGGCGAAGCGGGCGCGCACGCGTGGAGCGCGGGCACGATCCTCCTCGAGTCCACGGACATCGCCGCCATGGCGCCCGGGACGACGATCGGCTCCGTCCAGCCCGTTGTCATCGGCCCGGGTGGCATCGAGCCCGTCACGGACGAGAAGATCGTGAACGCGGTCGTCGAGAGTCTGCGGGTGAAGATGGCTCTCCACCTCGTGCCCGACCGGAACGAATCCCTCGCACGAGCGTTCGTCGTCGACAACCTGAACCTCAACGCGACCGACTCGGTGCGCCTCGGAGCGACGGAGTACGTCGCGGCGAGCGTCCCGGATCTTCTCCGGCGGGCGGACGGCGCGCGCGTTGTCCTCCAGGAGGGCGGTATCCGCCTGAAGGATCTCTCGGTCTCCGTCACGGATGCAGAGATTGTGCGGTTCTCTCCTTCGATCCGGGTGAGCTTCCTCGGGATCCTTTCCGACCCGCTCGTGGCGTCCCTCCTCCTCGTCTTGGGGGTGTACACGCTGGTCTTCGGCCTTTCGGCGCCGGGCCACGGTGCGGAAATCGCGGGTGTCCTGTTCCTCCTACTCGCCCTGATCGGGCTCGGTTTCACCGTCGACCCGATTGCCCTGCTCCTCATCGTCCTCGGCGTCATCCTCCTGGTCATCGAGCTGAAGACGCCCGGCCTGGGTGCGTTCGGAATCGGCGGGATCGTCTCGATCGTCCTCGGTGCCGTTTTCCTCGCCCCTCTCCGTCCGCCGGCCTTCGTCGTCGCGCCGGAGTATCAGATCTTCTTCCTCGTGGCCCTGATCACCCCCACTGCCTCTTTCGGCGGGTTCCTCCTGTTCGCCCTGTACAAGGTCTTCGAGATCCGTCGGCGGAAGCCGACGATCGGCGCGATGGTTGGCGACCCGGCGATCGCCGTGGATCCGATCCCCGCGGGCACGAAGGGATACGTTAGGTACCGCGGAGAGCTGTGGCAGGCGATCCCCTTGGAGGACCTCTCGGTCGACGACTCCGTGTACATCCACGCGGTCGAGGGGATCCTCCTGCGCGTCTCGAAGCTCCCTCCGCCCGCGTCCGCGGCGCCGACGTGGCGCGGCCGCCTTCGCTCAATCCTTGCTCGGTAGAGCAGGCCCGTGGCAAACCCTTAAGTCGGGAGCGGGGTTGCGCGGTCACGATGTCCACGGACGTCGTCCTGTGCAAGATCGCCGAGCTCCCCGACGGCGCGGTGCGGCACTTCGAGATCATGGGGTACGACCTCGCTGCGATCAACGTCGGCGGGACGTTCTACGGCCTCGACGCGATGTGCACATACAAGTGGGCGAACCTCGCGGAGGGCCGTGTGGACAAGGAGCGGATGGTCCTCGTGTGCCCGGCGTGCAAGGGCTCCTGGGACATCAAGACCGGCCAGCCCGTGGACCGGCCGGCGCAGTTCCCCCTGACGACGTATGCGGTCTCCGCCGTCGGGGACGACCTCGTGCTCTCGTTCACGTATTGAGCCCATGGAGGGCGAGGCGCCGGAAGAAAGGCTTATGAGGGTCCGGCCCGTCCCGACGGCCGTCCTCATGTCCCGGTGACGAACCACGGTCGCCCGCCTACCGACGCGTCGTGTGTTCCTCGCGTACGATGAGGCGGTGAGACCGTGCCCGACGAAAAGGACATCCAGTTCACGCGGATGTGGAACGAAGAGAACGACGCGAAGCGGATCAAGTTTCGCAACTGGATGAAGGCGAAGCTCGACGTGCTCCACGTCGATGTCACGGAGGAGAACGCGCGTGCGTTCTACAACGGCCATCTGAGCGTCCGACAGCCCGAGCGCATCTACCAGATGCCCGAGCGGAGCGAGGGCGGCCCCCGAGACCGACGCGGGCCCCCCCCGAGACCGACGCGGGCCCC
>MGVZ01000025.1 GCA_001800745.1 Euryarchaeota archaeon RBG_16_67_27 | reverse complement strand
GGTGTGTTGGAACGCCTGCAGCATAGGGCAGCCGAATCCGGCAAGCCCGATCTTCACTTCTCGCTTGCCGGACGGTGGGTGCTCCACTTCCCTCACCCACACGTACACCTACGACGCGAAGGGGAACTGGCTCGTGACGAAGCAGATCGGCTCGACGACCTCGTGCAGCACGACGTCGGGCACGATCACCTATTACGTCTACGAGACGGCAAAGAAGGACGACCGGCTGTGCGGTTCCAGCACGTCGAGCTCTGCGACGTGTTCGAGCGCCTCGACGAAGTACACGTACGACGCGCTGGGCCAACGGGCCACGAAGGCCGTCGGCGCGACGACGACACCGTATGGCTTCGACCTGAACGGACTTGTCCAGAAGATCGGCCTGGAGTTCCGCATCCCGGTTCTTCTACGACGGGCTCAGTCGTCGGGTGAAGTCCATCGAGGGAGCCACGACGACCTACTTCGCCTACGTCGGCGGAAACGTCGTGTACACCCGATCCGGGTCCACAATCACGGACTATGTCTATGCTGCGGGCCTCCTGATCCTGCGGAAGTCCGGCACCGCCGTCCGCTATTCCCACGCGGACCACCTCGGGAACGTCCGCCTCGTGACGTACTACACGAACCAGGTGAAGACGGAGTTCAAGGCCCGGTACAAGCCGTTCGGGGAGATCGTCGTCCTCACGGACAACAGCGCGGTGAAGTTCAAGTACGCGGGGGAGTGGCTTGACGGGACCGGCTTGTACTACCTGAGGGCGAGGTACTACGACCCGGCCGTCGGGCGGTTCGTGAGCCAGGATCCCGTGCTGGGCGCCCTGTCCGTGCCGCAGACGCACAACCGCTACGCGTACGTCGTGAACAACCCCCTCAAGTACACGGACCCGAGCGGGGAGTTCATCTTCCTGTTCTTCCTCGCGGCCGTCCTGATCGGCGCGACTCTGAACACGGGCATCTACGCGGCGACGTGCGGGGAAACCTGCAGCGCGGCCGGCTACGTCGGCGCGTTCCTGGGAGGCGCCGCGGCGGGGGCGATCGGCTACCTGACCGCAGGCGTGGGCCTCGGGGCCGCGATGCTCGGAGGCGCGGCGGCGAACATGGCGGCGTACGGAATCGAGGGCGCGCTCGCGGGGAGCTTCAGCACGGAAGGACTGCTGCTTGCGAGGGCACTCGGAGCGGGTTTTGGGGCGCTCGGCGCTCGATTCGCGAGAGGGGCCTCTCGCGCGGCCTCCGCGGGCGACGATCTCGCCGACGACATTCTACGTACCAGGACCCGATTGCAGGGAATCGTTGACGACGTGAACGGAGATCTTGGGTCGGGTCGGCTCCGGTTGACGGCGGCACAGCGACGGGCCGGTCCGCAAGCCGCCCACTACGGCCAGCGTCTCCATGCGGAGGTCGCGGAACGAGTGAGTCATGATCCTTTCCTGCGCAGCAGGCTCACGTATAATATAAAGGGCGTTGATTTCAGGTACAACATGGCGAAGAACGTCCGGTTCGAGGTCACCACGCCGGGGCAAATCTCATCCCACACGAACCGATTCATCACCCAGGGAATCTCGGGCTACGTCTGGTTCATAACCTATACGAGGTAGTCACGCATGGCGTCGATAGACGGCAAGGAGCTCTTGGAGTGCCTCGGCGAAGGGGAGACGCCGGAGGCCCTGGGATTGCGTCGCACGCCCGAGGGGCTGGTCGACCTGCGGGGCCTCCGACTCGGGAAGGCGAGGCCTAGGGCGAAGTTCCGGGTGCTGGGCGCTACGTTCGACTACGTGCCCGGGAAGCCGATCTTCGAGAAACTCTCGCTCAGCCATGTGGACCTGAGCGGCGCGCAGATCGAGCAATCCCTCTGGGTGGCTTGCACCCTCCATCACGTTCGCTTCGAACACGTCCGAGGCGCGGGGGTCAATTTCGCGTCCAGCGGAATGGAATCTGTCTCCTTCGCGCGCGCCGATCTGCGACGCGCGAATTGGGGCGAGGATCGATTGGATGGCCCCCTCGTGGCGGACACGGAGTTCATCGATTGCGACTTGCGAGGTTCCATGTACGCCCACCCACTCTTCCGGAACTGCCGCTGGGTGAACTGTAATCTGGAAGACGTGAACTTCGGCGGCGCTCGCTTTGAGGACTGCACGTTTGTGGGCCTATTGAACGACGTTATGTTTCATGGCCGCTATCGCGACCCCGACCCGCGTATCGCCGACTTGAGAAATTCGATGCGAAACGTTGACTTCTCCCGCGCGCTACTCAAAGACGTTTCCTTCGACGACAGCATCGATCTCATGACATGCATCTTCCCTCAAGATGGTTACCTCCGCATCCCCCGCCCAAAGGCGGCTTACGACCGCGCGATTAGGAGAGTCAGGGACACATGGTTCGGCAAGGCGAAGGATAGGGCTCTGTTCTACCTGGAAGAGACGGCGAAGTTCGTCCCGGAGGATCAGCCGTTAGATGTCGTCCGACCAATGGACTTTGTCGAAGGTTCATTTGGCCGAGACCTTGGTGAGGACGTGGCACGAAAACTCATCCGGATTCTCGAAGACGCTTCGAGGGAGTGATGTCCGATTCCATGGCACACCCGTCCTTGGAGAACATCGAGTATCAGGGAGATGCGTCGCAGCGTAGTGTGGTCTCCCTCTTAGCTCCCGAGATGTCTGGGAGTCCTCTATTCGGACAGAGTTCCTTTCGTCATGCCGTCTTCCATGTGAACGCCTGCGTGTCTCGCGAGGATATTCGGCACATGTCCATCTGAGTGAAGTGGCTCCGGGGACAAGTGGACTGCCGACCGTCACCGCTCAAGGCCGTGGATTCCAATGGCAGCTAGGTCAGGAACTCTGCGAGCACCCGGCCGAGGTTGTCCGCGACATCCGGCGCAGTGATGCCGTAGGACTTCTCCTTGAACGCCAAGTCGCCCGCGTACCCGTTCGTGAACGCAGCGAGCCTCGCGGCGTCGAACGGCGTCATGCCCTTCGACATCAGGCCCGCGGTCACCCCGCACAGGACGTCCCCCGTCCCACCCACGGTCATCCCTGGGTTCCCCGTGTAGTTGAACTTCACGCGGTCGCCGTCGGTCACGATGTCCACGTGTCCCTTGAGGAGGATCGTGACCCCGAGCGCCTTAGCCGCGTCGCGCACGATGTCCGCACGGGCCTCGGGCGCGCTAGGAAGGTCCTTCCCGGTGAGCACGCGGAACTCCCGCGCATGAGGTGTGATCACCGCGCGCTTCCCTCGCAGGCACGCGACGTCCGCGGCGACGGCCTTGATCCCGTCCGCGTCGATGACCATGGGCAGGGATACCGCGCGGACGATCTCCCGCACGGCATCGAGCGTCCCCTCCGTGTCGCCGAGCCCGGGCCCGATCGCGAGCGCGTCCGCCTTCGCCGCGAGCTCGATCACGTGCCGGATCTCCGTCGAAAGGAGATGGTTCCCCGGGAGGGGGTGGACGATGAACGACGGGGAGAACGAGGCGACGACCTGGTATGCGACGAGGGGCGTCGCGATGTGCACGAGGTCCGCCCCGACGCCGAGCGCCCCGAAGGCCACGAGGGCGGGCGCACCCGTGAACGGCCCGCCGGAGACGATGAGCACGTTCCCGTTCTGTCCTTTGTGACTCTCCGACGACGGCGTCGGATACAGGAGGAACTCCCCGGGTCCGATCGACCGGGCGACCCTCGGCGGGATCCCGATGTCCGCGACGTGGATCTCCCCGGAGTTCGCCACGGTCATCCCCTCTTTCGCCGCGTGGAGCGCGGCGGTCGCGGTCGGCTTGACCGTCGGGGCCGCCCCGAATCCACTCGGAACGTCCACGCTCAGGATCGGCTTCCCGGACGCGTTCATCTCCTGGATGAGCTCCGCGAACGGCTCGCGGAGGATCCCCTCGACCCCGATCCCTAGGAGGCCGTCGATGATCAGGTCCGCCCGGGCCATCGCGTCCTCGCTCCGGTCGAGCCCCTCGAGGACGGGCACCTCCGGGAGGCGGGCGAAGTTCGTCCGGGCCTCCTGCGTGCCGATCTGCGCGGGCGACCGGGCGAGGAGGACCTCGACCCGGCAGTCCTGCGCCAGGTGTCGCGCCGCGACGAACCCGTCCCCGCCGTTGTTCCCCGTCCCGCAGACGATGAGCACTCGCTTGCCCGCGACGCGGAACGCCTTCCGCGCGACGTCCGCGACGGCCTTCCCCGCGTTCTCCATGAGCTCGAGGATCGACACGCCGAAGTGGACCGCGTTCCGGTCGAGGACACGCATCTCGATCGCGGGGATCATCGGCCGCGCATCCGGGGGACCGTAGTTAAGACTTCCCCCGCGCGGGATTAATACTCGGGAGCGCGTCCGGGGCGCCATGGACCTCCGAGCGGTGCGGCCGTACCTCTGGGCGTTCGTCCTCGCGCTGTTCATCCCCGCGAGCTGGGTCCTCGAGCTCGTCCGGGCGGACGGCGTGCTCGTGTTCGCGGCCGCGGGCGCGGGGATCATCCCCCTCGCGTGGTTCATGGGCCTCGCGACGGAGGAGCTCGGGAAGCACGCGGGGCCGGGGATCGGCGGCCTGCTCAACGCGACGTTTGGGAACGCGACGGAGCTGATCATCGCCCTGTTCGCGCTGTTCAGCGGCCTCCACGAGGTCGTCAAGGCCTCCATCACGGGATCAATCATCGGGAACATCCTCCTCGTCCTCGGCCTGAGCATGTTCGCGGGCGGCCTCCGACACCGCACCCAGACGTTCTCGCGGGAGGCCTCCGGGATCCAGACGAGCATGCTCCTCCTCGCGGTGATCGGGCTCGTCATGCCGGACCTGTACATCCTGTCCCAGGAGACGACGGGCGGTGCCGTGTCCCCCGGGCTCCTCCGGAGCATGAGCCTCGGGATCGCGGGGATCCTCCTCGCCGCGTACGTCCTCGGGCTCCTCTTCTCCCTCCGGACGCACCGGGACATCTTCAACCCCGTCACGGAGGCGGCGGAGGAGCCGCACTGGACCGTTCGGACGGCACTGATCGTCATCCTCGTCGCCACGGGCTTCGTCGCCCTGCAGTCCGAGCTCCTCGTCAGCTCGCTGGAATCCGCGCGGACGAGCCTCGGCCTCACGGAGCTGTTCGTCGGCGTGATCATCGTGGCGATCGTCGGGAACGCCGCGGAGCACGGGAGCGCGGTGATCATGGCGTTCCGGAACAAGATGGACCTCAGCGTGGCGATCGCGACGACGTCGACGACACAGATCGCCCTGTTCGTGGCGCCGGTCCTCCTCTTCGCCTCCCTCCTGACGTCGCAGGTGATGAGCCTCGATTTCGAGATCTTCGAGCTCGTGTCGATCGCCCTGTCGACCGCCGTCCTCGCCGCGGTCGCGTCCGACGGCCGGAGCAACTGGTACGAGGGCGTCCTCCTCGTCATGGTGTACGCGATCATCGGCGTCGCGTTCTTCTACCACCCGTGAGAGACCATGGCGACAGCTCGGCGCCGCTGGACGTACGGCCTCACCGCGAACGTCGTCCTCCTCGCGGTCGTCTCCCTCCTGACGGACGTGAGCAGCGAGATGATCCTCCCGATCCTGCCGTTCTTCCTCACCCAGGTCCTCCTGGCGGACGCGTTCGTCCTCGGGATTATCGAAGGCCTCTCGGAGAGCGTTGTCGCGTTCCTCAAGGTCCTTTCAGGGCGCTGGTCGGACGCCACGGGGAAGCGGAAGGCGTTCGTCGCGGGCGGGTACGGCCTCTCGACGGCGATGAAGGCCCTCTTCCCGTTCGCGCTCGCATGGCCCCACTTCCTGGGGATGCGGGTCGCGGAGCGGATGGGGAAGGGCGTGCGGGATGCGCCGCGGGACGCCTTGCTCGCGGAGTCCACCCCGGCGGAGACCCGCGGGAAGGCGTTCGGCTTCCACCGGAGCATGGACACGACGGGCGCGATCGT
Organism: Euryarchaeota archaeon RBG_16_67_27; assembly: GCA_001800745.1. Lineage (GTDB taxonomy): Archaea > Thermoplasmatota > Thermoplasmata > RBG-16-68-12 > RBG-16-68-12 > RBG-16-68-12. The sequence continues at coordinate 19,734 of MGVZ01000025.1, read as the reverse complement.
CGGGCCGCTCGTGAGCCTCGCCCTCCTCGCCTCGATTGGCACGACGATGAGTACGGATGCGTCGTACCGGTTCATCCTCCTCCTCGCGGCGATCCCCGCGGCGGTGTCCCTCCTCGTCGTGTTCCTTGTGAAGGAACCCGCCCGCGCCCCTTCGCCGCCGCGACCCCTCCGTCTCTCCTTCCGAGGCGCACCGCGGTCCCTGCTCACGTTCGTGGCGATCGCGAGCGTGTTCTCCCTCGCGGAGTTCTCGTACGTCTTCCTGCTCCTGCGCGCGGGCCAGCTGGAAGGCACGACGGTCGCGATCCTGCTCTACGTGTTCTTCAACGTGATCTACGCCGCGGCCGCGTTCCCGGCGGGCGCGCTCTCCGATCGTGTCGGGCGCAAGCCCGTGATTCTCGTCGGGTATGTGTGCTTCGCCGGAATGGCGGCCCTCGTCGCCTCGGGAGCGAGCCTGCCGATCCTCGTCGCGGCGTTCGCGCTCTACGGCCTGAGCTACGGCATGGTCCAGGGCACGGAGCGGGCGCTCGTCGCGGACCTCGCGCCCGCGGACGTCAAGGCGACCGTCCTCGGCGCGTACCATACGAGCGTCGGGGTCGTGAAGCTCGGGTCGGGGCTTATCGCAGGGTTCCTCTGGACCGCGATCGTCCCGGAGGCGACGTTCCTCTTCGGCGCGGTCGTCGCCGTCCTCGCCGCCGTCGCCCTGGCCGCGTGGCGCGCGCCCATCAGATCCTGAGCTTCCGTCCGAGCCGTCGCTCGACGTCCGCGACCTTCGACTCGAGCCCGCCGGTGACGCCCTTGCGGTCGTCGATCTTGATGATCGTCGAGACCCGATCGCAGTCCGCGGCGACGGCTTTGTGGCACCGGGCAATGAGGTCCAGGACCTCGTCGAATGGTCCTTCGACGACCGTCCCCATGGGGTTCAGCCGGTACGGCAGCCCGCTTCGGTCCACGAGGTCGAGGCACCGAGCAACGTACTCCCCGACGCTCTCGCCCTTTCCGACCGGCGTGATGCTGAACTCCGCGATCGTCATCCGACGCCCTCGCCATCCTCATATCCCGCGCGGCACTTGCCTCTTTCGTGGCCGTGGACTATTCTCGCCTCGCGGCGGACTACGACGCCGCCCGCGCGGACGAGACCGTCGATCGGGATTTCTGGCTCCTGGGCCTCCGGGAGATGGGCGACCTCCGAGTGGGCGAGCGGATCCTCGATCTCGGTGCCGGCACGGGTCGGTTCGCCCGCCTCCTCGCCGAGTCCGCCCGCGTCGTTGCCCTCGACACGTCGAGGGAGATGCTCCTCGCGTCGAAGGGGAAGATGGAATTCGCACGGGCCCGTGGGGACGCCCACCGCCTCCCGTTCCGCGACGGGACGTTCGACGCGACCGTCGTCGTCATGGTCCTCCATCACGTCGCGCACTTGAAGGCCGTGCTGCGGGAGATCGCCCGCGTTTCGCGGAAGGTCGTCATCGCGACGACGGACATGCGGACGCGGGACCTCGGGATCATGGGCGAGGCCTTCCCGAGCCTCGTGGCGATCGACCGCGCCCGTTTCCCGCGAATCGATGAAATCGCCCGCGACCTCGAGGGCGCAGGCTTCCATCGCGTCCGCGTGGAGGACCGCGCGCTCCGGCGTTCCCTCCCGGTCGCCGCGCAGATCGAACGCGTGCGGAAGAAGTACATCTCCACGCTCGACCTCATCCCCGAGGAAGAGTTCCGCCGCGGCCTCGCGTTCCTCGAGAGGGAGCTCCCGCGCCGGTACGGAGAGACCTTCGTCGTCTCGGGACGCTTCACGTTCCTAGGCGCCTCAAAGTGATCTCTGCGGCTGCCGCGCACCTCTTGCAGAACCCTCGCCCCTTCGCGTCCGTCGCGGCGAGGTTCATGGAGAAGTGCATCACGCACCTCGGGTCCGGGTCATGGTCGAGGCCGAGCGTGTGCCCGAGTTCGTGGATCGCCTCCTTGACGACGCGCTCGCGGAACCGCGGGCCGTCCCGCGGGCCGAGCCGCGCGAGGGAGATCGCCGCGTAGCGATCATAGATCGTCGCGGCGCCGAAGACAAAGTTCAGGCCGTCGGAGTAGAGGTCCGCGATTGTCACCGCGAGCACGCGGTCTCCCGGTTCTTCACGGCTCTCGCGGTGGAGCGAGGTCGCGTGGTACTGCCCCTTCTTCTGGTTCCACCCCTCCGCCGGCAGGGGCGCCTCCGGCGCGGCATCAACCTCGCCGAGATCCCTCAGTTCCGTGCGGAGGAAGTCGAGGACGTCCGGGTCCACGGGCCCGAACGGCTTGATCCGGATCCTCACCCCTTCACGACCCCGAGCGGGACCATGCGCGCGACGACCTTCGTGAGTCCCGCGCCTTCCGCGACGCGCACGACGTCCTCGACGTTCTTGTACGCGCCGGGCGCCTCCTCGACGATGCCGTCCCGGGAGGCTGCGTGGATGTACACCCCGCGCTCCCCAAGCGCCCGGACGACCTCGTTCGCGCGGAACTGCCGCGTGGCCGCCTTCCGGGACATCCTCCGCCCGGCGCCGTGGCAGCTCGAGCCGAAGGACTGCTCCATCGCGGTCGGGAGGCCGACGAGGACGAACGAGCACGTGCCCATGTCTCCCGGGATCAAGACAGGCTGCCCGATCGCCTTGTACTTCGCTGGTGTCTCCGGATGTCCCGGGGGGAACGCCCGCGTTGCGCCCTTCCGGTGCACGAGGACCTTCCGACGCTTGCCGTCGACGGTATGATCCTCGACCTTGCCGATGTTGTGGCACACGTCGTACACGATGTCCATCCCGAGATCCTCCGCGGACCGTCCGAAGATCTTGGAGAACGCGTTCCGCGTGCCATGTGTGATGAGTTGCCGGTTGTTCCAGGCGAAGTTCGCGCCCACGCACATGGCCGCCCAGTAGTCCTGACCCTCCTTTGAGGAGACCGGGGCGCATGCGAGCTGCGTGTCGACGAGGTCGATTCTCTCGCGCTTCGCGACGCCGACGCAGAGGTCGATGTAGTCGGTTGCGATCTGATGACCGAAGCCGCGCGAGCCCGTGTGGATCATCACGCACACCTGGCCTACGGGTCCGATGCGCAAGGCTTTTGCGGCGACCTCGTCGTAGATCCGGTCGACCTTCTGAATCTCGAGGAAATGGTTCCCCGCGCCCAGGCTACCTACCTGGTCCTTCCCGCGGGAGATCGCGCGTTCGCTGACCTTCGAGAAGTCCGCGTCTTCGAGGACGCCGCGGGCCTCGATGTGGTCCAGGTCGTGCGGCCACGCGTAGCCCTTCTCCACGGCCCATGCTACCCCCTCGGTCGTGAGCCGTCCGAGGTCCGACCGCGAAACCTTCACGAGTCCGCCCTTGCCCACGCCGCTCGGCACGTTGGCGAAGCATGTGTCGACGAGCTCCTTGATCTTCGGGCGGACTTCCGTCTCCTGGAGGTCCGTGCGGACGAGACGGACGCCGCAGTTCGAGACGACAAAGCCCTCCGCGATGAAGTTGTGATGGGAGTCCTCGACCGTGAAGTCGTACACCTCGTCCACCGGGACTTCCTTGATTGAGATGATCCGGTCCCACACGATCCCCGACACGCCAGCCGTGCCGCGCAATCTGCTCACGAATGCGTCGAACGTGGGGAACGGTGGAGTCGCGCGGGGTTTCCCGCCGCGCCCTTGCAGGCGATGAGTGAGGAACGAAGGGCTCGTGTACAGGCTTGCGAAGTCCTCCACGACCCGATTCAGAGGCTCGCCCTGGGCCCGCCGTCTCTTCGCCACCCGCGCGGTCCGAAGGCGATGCCGGAGGACCATCTCTTTCACGGTCAGGTAGTGCGCGGCCGCATTCGCGAGGAACCGTTTCTCCGAATGGTACTCGAAGTTGATCGTGGAGTAGAAGCGGATGAGGTTGGCGCTGTCCCCCGCGACATGGACCAAGGCACGGTAGGAAGGCTCGCCGCTCCCCGGCACCTCGAGGACGTCCTCCCGGACCCGGAGCACCCGGATTCCGAACTCCTCCAAGAGGGTGGCGATCTGTCGGGCGAAAACTCTTCCGGACGCCTTGAAGCCTTCCCGCTTTGCGAGCGAGAATGTGGGATTGCGAAGGTTGTAGCCGTGTCCCGTCACTCCACTCGGCGCGCTCATCTCGGCTCCGAACAGAGCCGCGAGGAAGAGCCGCTTCTGCCACAGGGGAAGGCGGGAAAGCCAGGCGGGGAGGACGAAGTCTTGCTTCGACTTGTTCCCGGCCGGGACACCCAGTGCATGAAGAAGCGCCGCGAGCGCGGTGGAGTTCGCATGAAAGCTCGCCTCCTCGTGCTCGAACTCGTAGCTTCCCCCCCTCCTCGTGATTCTGTGACGGCGATTCCTGATGTGTATTCGGGACGGACGGAACCCGATCCGTGCGATGTCCTGCCGAGCATCCTCGAGATCCTCCTTCCGGCCCCAGACCGCGAGAGACACGCTTCGGGGACGGAGTGAAACGTGGCCATCTCCGAGGACGAGGCCCATGACCTTGAGAAGGTACGGGAACGCCGGGCTGCGCGGGGTCAGAGGGAGAATATCCTTCTTGGAGAGGAAGGAGCTCACCTGCGCCCGCTGCGGAGCTGTGAGTGGCCGAACGACGTCATCAATGGTCGCCACGACGAAGTCCGGAGGCTCCTCGTAGTCCACGCCGCGGAACGGGTAGATCGCCACGGGACGACTGCCGACCTCCTTCAGGGGGACCATCCCGTCGGGCGTCAGGAACGGATGGTCCGCGGTCGCGGTGATCCGCGTCCCGGTCCGGGTCCGCACACGATACGCTGCGCCCGCACGGAAGCGCATGTACGCAGCGATGCCCGTGGAATTCGTCCTGTGGTGGGGGTTCACACACGCGAGCGGAGTGCTCTGCCAACGGCCCTCGAAGCGAGCGATGGGGAGGCGGTAGCCGAGGGACGACAGGACCTGGGAATCTCCCTCCAGGCAGTTTATATCGAAACCAATTCCACCCGGAGAAATCACACCCTCGTTCACGTCGAAAGCGGCGACGCCACCGATCGGGAAGCCGTAGCCCCAGTGGATGTCCGGCATCGCGAGGGACTTGCCCGCGATCCCCGGCAGGGTCGCGACGTTCGCGACCTGCTCCGCCGCCTGGTCCTGCCGAAGCTGCTCCGCCATCCGGTCGTCGACGAAGATGAGCCCGCTCGTCCGCATCTGCGGCTTGTACGACTGCGGGATCTCGTAGCGGAACGCGTCGATGCGCTTGAGCGGACCCGTCCATCCCTCAGTCATGCCGCTGCCCTCTCGGATTCGCTCTTAAGGTCCGAGTGCACATAAACGTTCTTGCGGGTTCCGAGAACGTCGCAAAGTATATCGCGGGCCGTGATATGCCGTCGCACGGGTTGGGACGAGCTCGGTCGAGCCCGATGGCCCCCGGCCGCCGATGGTGGGCGTGCGCGGCGCGGGGTCGAGGGTATCGAACCGTCCTCGGAGGCGGAGGGGGAGGTCCTCGCGAGGATCGGCGTACCTCCGGGCCCCGGGCTCGTCGCGACCTTTTCTCAGTACTCGCCGAGCGTCCCTGCGCTCCGCGCCTTCCGCTCGACCGCGCGGTACCCGAAGTAGCCGAGGACGGGCGAGACGATGCCGAACAGGGCGACGATCAGGAACTCGAGCCAGTAGTTGCCCGGCATGAGCTCCGGCGGGATGCCGAGCAGCGTCGTCCGGAACAGGTCGACCGCATAGCTCACGGGGAGCCATCGGCTGATGTAGTCGAGGACCGGCTGCGGAAGCACGGAGAACGGGAAGAACTGCGCGCTGAAGATCATGAAGAAGAACTGGAAGAACGACACGAGGATCTGTGCGGTCTCCTTGAGCCGGATCGTGATCCCCGCGAAGAGGAACCCGAGGCCGAGGAAGCCGGAGATCGTGAAGACGAGGATAAGGAGGCCCATGCCAACGTTCGACGCGGGCAGGCCGCCCATGACCACGCTCACGAGTCCGAGGCCGGCCGCGCACATGATCGTCGTCCAGGAGAGGATCATGAAGATCCTCGACAGGAGGTTCGAGAACTTGTTCGTCGGGGACAGGTAGAGGGACTCGAGCGTGCCGCGGACCTGCTCCTCCCGGATCGAGAACCCGACCTCCCAGAGGGTGAAGGAGAGGAAGATGTTCGTCACGAAGCCGTACGCCATCATCCCCGCAAACGTCGTCACGCGCGGGTCTCCCGGTTCGCCCGAGGAGAACGCGAAGGCGCTGAAGATGAACAGGAGGATGATCAGGAAGATCTGCACGAACAGGGCGATGAACGCGATCGGATACCGGCTGTACTCGACGAACACCTTCTTCGACATGTCGACGAACGTCTCGACGTACTGCCGGAGGCCGCCGCGTGCGAGCCCGAATCCCCGGTGCACCGCGGGCGCGCTCAGAACTGGCCGACCCCCTGGTCCTTCTTGATCCGCCGCTCGACCGCGAGGAAGAACTCATAGCCGAGGAGGGGGACCGTCCATGCGGCCATCAGCATGAGGCCGAGCACGATGTACCACGGCCCGTAGATCGACGTCAGCCCGAGGAGGGTCGAGCGCATCGCGTCGTTCATCAGGGTCGGAGGGAACGCCATCGCCGCGTATCGGACGAGCGCGGGGAACACGGTCACGGGGAAGTACACGCCCATCGCGAACGCGAGGACCCACTGGAGGAGCTGGATCACGGAGTTCGCCTCCTTGATCCGGAGGATGAGCGCGCCAAAGATGAACGAAATCCCCCAGAGGGCCGGGATCCCGAGGATCAGGTAGCCGAGGGCCGCGGGGAAGTTCCCCGCCAGCGGGTTCACCTGGAAGACGATGGACCCGATGACCATCGCGCTCACGAACGCGATGAGCGCGCGGACGAGCGTGTACGACGTCACCCCTGCGAGGACGTGCAGTCGCTTCGCGGGGGCGAGGTACAACGCCTCGAGTGTGCCCGTCTCCTGCTCCCGACGCACCCAGTAGCCGATGAGCCAGAGCATGAGGGACACGACCATGAACGTGTTCGAGCCGAGGAGCATGTACAACCGGAAATCCGAGGCGCCCTGGCCCGCACCCGCGGTCGTGCGGAAGAAGTTCTCCGCGGCCGTCTGCTCGTCCCCCGCGACGGCGATGCCGAGGAGGATCGGCAGCCCTGCGAAGACGACGGGCAGGAGGGACTCCCCGAGGATCGCGCCCTTGTACCGCAGGATGATCCGGAGCCGCGCGAGGAACACGGTCCAGATGATCCCGAGGGACGTCCGCGGTCCGGGCCGGGCCAGGCCGAGACCGCGCGCGACCGTCTCACCGGCCACGCGGCGCCTCCTTCTCCCCGAGGACCCGCGTGTCGACGCTCAGCGTGCGCCCCGTCTTCGTGATGAACACGTCCTCGAGGGTGACCTCTTTCGGTTTGATGAACTGGATCGACGCGCCGTTTCCGGACGCGGTCTCGATGATCTTGGAGAGCATCGCGCGGGAGTCCCGGCAGCGGACGTCGAGCTTCGTCAGGCCGGAGTCCATCGCGACGGCCCCGACGTCGAGGATCCCCGGGACCGCGCGCATCCGCTCGACGGCCTCCTCCGGGAAGATCCCCTCCATCTCGACGACGTCCTCCGTGCGGATCGACGCCTTGAGCTCCGCCGTCGTACCGAGCGCGATGATCTGCCCGTGGTCGATGATCGCAACGCGGTCGCACAGCTCCTCCGCCTCGTGCATGAGGTGGGTCGTGTAGACGATCGTCTTCCCCTGGCGGTTCAGCTCCTTCACGATGTGCCGGAGCTCGCGCGCGGTCGGAACGTCCATCGTGACCGTGGGCTCGTCGAGGATGAGGATCGGCGCGTCGTTGATCAGGGACTTCGCGAACGCGAGGATCATCCGCTGGCCCGAGGAGTACGTCTCCACCGTGCGGTCGACGAACTCGTCGAGCTTTAGGAGGGACACGAGGTCGTCCATCCGCTTCCTGCGCGGGGCCTTGGGCACGTGGTACAGGGCGCCGAAGAAATCCAGGTTCTCGCGGCCCGTGAGCTTCCAGTACAGGCCGCGGTCGCCCATGAGCATGCACCCGATCGACGCGCGGACCTTGTCCTCCTCCTTGTGGACGTCGAACCCGTTCACCCACATCTTCCCGGACGTCGGGAGGAGGAGGGTCGTCAGGCACTTGATCAGCGTCGTCTTGCCCGCGCCGTTCGGCCCGAGGAGCCCGAAGATCTCGCCGTCGAGGATGTCCAGGCTGACGTCCGCGAGGGCGTGGACCTGCTTCCTCTCGCGCTTCCCCTTCTTGCGGACCTTCGACATGAACGTCTTCGAGAGGTTCTCGACTCGGATGATCGGCTCGGGCATCGTCCCGCGTCCACACGCGCCCACGTATTTAACGATGTCCCGCGAGGGCCGTTCCGGGTACTCCGCGCGAAGGTTCATTACGCAATCCGGAATCCCTCGACCGATGGGTCGCACGAGGTCGCCCGCGTCCCGCCGCCCCGGGAACGGCGAGATCTCGCGGCTGCGGAGGGAACTCGCCGCGTTGCGTCGCGCGCTTTCGAGGCAGGACACGCGCCTCCGCGCGGTGTCGCAGGCCGTCGAGTCTCAGCGCCGATGGGAGGCGGTCCTCGCGGGTGCGCTCCAGATCGGGGAGGGCGCGCGGCGGGGCGACCGCGGCGTGATCGCGGACCTTCAGGACTCGATCGTGCGCCTCGAGGAGTTCCTGCTGAAGACGAGCGACCGGATCGAGAACATCCTCCACGCGCTCAAGCAGCATCGCGAGTTCCTCGTCGGGATGAACAAGCGCATCCTGAACGTCGGCACGAAGGACCGGATCCGCCTCGAACTCGATGTGATGAAGAACACGCTCTCGATCCTCGCGCTCAACGGCGTCGAGCTCGATTCCGCGCTCGTGAAGGAGATCGAGAGGCTCAAGGCGAGCCTCCGCGACGCCGACAATGTGAAGGTGATCGAGAAGGCGAAGGCAGAGCTCGACCGGCGCTTCGACGGCGAGCTCAAGAAGTTCGACCTCGATGCGATCTGGGCGAAGAAGAAGGAGATCGCGGGATACGGCTGAACCGCGGGCCCTACGACCGGGCCTCGCCGATCGCCATGATCGCCTCTCGGATCAGGCGGGCCGCGAGGAGCGCGGTCTGGCCATGGTCCCAGGCGGGGCTCACCTCGTTCAGGTCGAGCCCGATGAGGCTCGGCCCGAGGATCCCCAGGAGCCGCTTGATTTGGATCGGCGCGATCCCGAAGGGCTCCGGGTTCCCGACGCCGGGGGCGTACGCGGGGTCCACGCCATCGATGTCGATCGTGAGGTAGATCTGGTCCCGGTCGATCTGCTTCATCGCCCGCTGGAGGGTCGCGACGATTCCCCGCTCGTGGATCTCGAAGACGGAGACGTACGTGAGGCCGAGCCGCTCGAGGTCCTCGCGCTCCTCCCGGCTGTACGAACGGACCCCCATGTAGATCACATGCTCCACGCCGACGTGGTCCGCGATTCGCCGCGCGCTGCACGCGTGAGACCAGCGGTCGTCGAGGTACGAGTCCCGGAAGTCGAGGTGGGCGTCGATCCCGATCACGCCGACGTCTTTCGGGAACGCACGGACGACCGCGGGGGCCAGGCTGTGCTCTCCGCCGATCGCGATTGGGACCTTGCCCGCGCCGAGGATGTCGGAGGCCATCTTCGAGACGCCCGTGACCATGTCTGCCGAGGGGCCGAACACGGGCGTGTCGCCGAGGTCGGCGAACGGGACCTCGAGGATGTCCCGCTGGTGGTCCATCATGAACGTCTCGAAGTTGTACGACGCCTGGCGGATCGCCGCGGGTCCGTACCGGGAGCCCCCGCGGAACGAGCACGTGCGGTCGTACGGGACGCCGAAGAGGGCGATCCGCGCGTCGTCGTACTTCGCGACGGCGTCCGCGAACCGCGGCGCGGCCATGGGCTTTCGGAGAACGGTCCGGACTATATGAGGCCGACCGTGCACTCACTGCGGGGAGAACTTCCGGCGGCCCAGGACGTCCATGTACATGATCTCCTGGCCGGGGGTGAGCCTCGCTTGCAGGTCCTCGGGCACGGGGAGCTCGAACGTCTGGTACGTCTCGAGGTCCATCATCTGGGCGACGTTCCCGTGGACGGACAGGACCTGGCCCTTGCGCTTGTCGATCATCGGGACGCGGACCTTGTGGGTGACCGGGTGGACGATCGACCGCTTCTGCTCGTCGAAGAGTCCGACGGCCTCGAGCCTCGCCTTCGCCTCACCGTGCTTCCCGGGCTTCGAGATCTGGATGCTGAGGATCCGGCACGGCTCATCGTCGATGACGATGTACCGGTTCACCTTGAGCTCCCGGATCTCCGCCTGCTCCCACGACATGGCCGTCCCCGCGCGCGGATACGGCGGATTGCCTTAAACGTTTTCACCGCGGACGCGTCCTTCCTCGCGCACTCCGCGGCTCCTTCGCGGCGCGAGCCCTCGGCCTCGTCGGTCGCTTCTCCTTCCTGCGCCGGATGTCCTCGATCGTCGTCGTGAGGGCTCGAGCGAGGTCCGGACCGATCCGCCGATGGGTGAACGCGTCCGCACGGGCGGCGAGGGCGATCTTCGCGGCGAAGGCGCGGGCGATCGCCCCGCGCTGCCACGGGGGCGCGCCATGGACGAACGGATGGAGGAAGAGGACCCCGTGCTTCGGAGGCCTCGCGCCCGTCCGGAGGTGCCGGAACAGCGCCTTCTCCGCCCCGAGGAGCTGGATCGTGCCCGCGGGCGCCCGCGCAAGATCCTCGACGCCGCCCGCGAGGGTCACGAGGCGCGCGGCGATGATCGGCCCCGCGAGGTCCGCCACGTTCGGCGCGAGCTCGAGGATCGCTCGCTCGACATAGGCCTCGACGCTCACCCGGCGTCCGCGGATCTGCCCGACGAGCTCCGCGAGGCCCCGCACCTCTCGCTCCTCCGGTTCCCCCAGGTCGGCGCCGACACTCTCCCCTTCGACGGGCATCCGGTCCCGTCGGCCGTGGGCGACGATGAGCTCAAGGTACGTCCGGTCGTCGACCGTCCGCGCGAGTTCGGGGAAGTGGAGTCCGTACCATTCCCGGAGGCGCTCGGAGATGAGGTTCTCCTCCCTCTGGAGGTCGTCCATCGCCGCGATCGCCTGGTGCAGGTGGTCCTCCGGCCGGATCGCGCGGCGCATCTGCCGTTTCGCGACCTCGATCATCGCCGCATGGAGCAGCGCGCCCTCGTACCCGTGGGCCGCGGGGTCGAGGAACGGAGCGCGCTCGGACGTCATCCGGCCGCCGACCCGCTCGAGGCGAGGCTCGACGACGAACACCTCGTCGACGGATGCCATGAGGTCCCGCTCCTCGGGGAGGGGCTTCCAGTCCTCGACCGTCATCAGGCGGTCCGCGAGGGCCGCGGGGTCCTTGGGGAAGAGTCGCGCCTCGACGACCTTGCCATCATCGAGGAGGAACGATCCGAACCAGGTCGTGACGAGGAGCATCGGGGCCCGCGAAGGCGCTCGCTCCGGATAAGCGTATCCGCGTCACCGCTTTTTCCGAGCCTTTGTCGGGGACGTCCGCCGTCGGGCGGCCGTCGTTCCGAGCGCCCGCAGCTGGGACGGACGGAGGATGCCCGCGTCCGTGACGAAGCCCGTGATGTACCTCGCCGGGGTCACGTCGAACGCGGGATTCCGCGCGGGGCTCTCCTTCGGCGCGGTCGGCCGGCCCTCGAGATGGAGGATCTCCTGGGGGGACCGCTCCTCGATCGGGATCTTCGCGCCGCTCGCGAGGCTGAGATCGAACGTGCTCGTCGGCGCGGCGACGTAGAAGGGGACGCCGTTCTCCTTCGCGACGACCGCCTTCTCGTACGTGCCGATCTTGTTCGCCGTGTCGCCGTTCGCGGCGATCCGGTCCGCCCCGACGAGGACGAGGTCGACTTCCCCACGGCTCAAGAAGTGGCCCGATGCACCGTCCGCGATGATCGCGTGCTCGATGCCTTCCTGCGCGAGCTCCCACGCGGTGAGCCGCGAGCCCTGGAACCGAGGGCGGGTCTCGCTCACGTAGACGAAGAACCGGCGACCCGCGTCCTTCGCGACGCGCAGCGGAGCCATGACCGTCCCGTAGTCCACGGCCGCGAGCGCTCCCGCGTTGCAGTGCGTCAGGATTCGCGCGCGGTTCTTGATCAGCTTCGCGCCGTGCCTGCCGATCGCCCGACACCGGGCGATGTCGTCCTTCGCGTACGACTCCGCGGCGTCTGTCGGGCTCGACCCGGCCCGGATCCCCCGCAGGACGACGTCGATTGCGTGGAACAGGTCGTGGCCCGTGGGACGTGTTCTCCGGAGGCGGTCCGCGGCGGCCTTCACGTCGTCCCCGTTGATCGCGGCGAGAGCGAGGCCGTACGCCGCCGTCGCACCGATCGCGGGCGCCCCGCGGACGACCATGTCCTCGATCGCCTCCGCGACCTCTTCGACGGTTCGGGCTTCGTGGATCCGGAACTCGAACGGGAGGGCGCGCTGGTCGATGAGCTTCACGATCCCGTCGTCGAGCCAGACTGTGCGCACGTCGCGCACCTCCCCGTCGACGCGGACCCGCACCCGACGCCTCCTACGGCCGCCGGAGCGAGGACAGAAGGCCGGAGAGCCCCGTCTTCCCGTACTCCCGCTTCATGTCCCGCGTGAGGGAGTCGTAGTACGCGATCTGCTGGTCGACCTTCGAGAGCTCCTCATCGAGGCGGCCACGCTCCTCCTCGACCTCCCGCAGGGATTCGAGGAGCCGCTTCTCGCGCGCGCGCCATCGGATGAGGTCCCGCTCCGTCGCCTCCGCCGCGTCGTACACGGGTCACCGCACCTGGGTCTGTCCCGGGCTGACCGCGGGCGCCTCCCGCGTCGCGAGGCCCGCCTTGAGTCCGGTGACGATCCCCGCGTACTCCGAGACCTTCTTCCGCGTGTGCTCGAGCTCGCGGAGGAGGTACCCGCGGCGGCGGCCGAGCTGCTTCATCCGCTCCTGGATCCGCTTCTGCCGCTCCCGCCACCGATTCTGCTCGTCCAGGGCGAGGAGGACGCCCGAGGGGTCCATGGCTCGGGGGATACCAGAAGGTGCAGACTATTTAACCGTAGTGTCGGCGCTAGGGACTACTCTTCCTTGATCGACATCCCCGGGATCAGGAACTTGAAGAGATCCGCGAGCCCCATCGCCTGACTCAGGAACTCCCGGGCGATGCCCTCCGTCGCGTCGAGACCGAACACGATCTCGAGATTGTCGATCTTCCCCACGCTCACGAGGGTCGCGACCGCGCGATCTGTCGCCGCGTCAGTGACCTGGATCTTCCCGATCATGCTGTCGCCCTCGCGCGAGGTCGACAGGCGCACGACGTACCCGCGACCCTGGAGCACCCGCTTCGCGATCTCCCGCATCTCCGACTTCTCGTCTTTCGCCACGCTTGCCCTCCCGGCCGTGGCGGATGCGCCGAGGACGCCTTAAACCCTGTGCGCCCGTTCTCAGTGGTCCTCGGGCGTCACCTGGAGCGGGATCGTTACCGCGGGTTTGTGCTTCTTCCGGCGCTGCTCGCGCAGCGTGTCCGTCGGAACGATCCGGGGCTTCTTGTTCGCGAGGATTCCTGCGACGCCCTCGACGCTCGCGCGCTCGTCCGTCTGGCAATGGATGCAGTTGTCCGGGCACGCGCTCGGCGGGATGTCCGGCTCCGGGTACGAGAAGATGCCGCCCTCGTAGTTCCGCAGGACGATCTTCTTGTCGCTCATGCTCACGACGTAATTCGGCATGACGGGAATCTTTCCGCCGCCGCCCGGCGCGTCGACGATGAAGAGCGGGACCGCGTAGCCGGATGTGTGCCCGCGGAGGTGCTCCATGATCTCGAGTCCCTTCGCGACCCGCGTCCGGAAGTGCTCGATCCCCTCGCTCAGGTCGCACTGGTACACGTAGTACGGCCGAACGCGGTTGAGGACGAGCTTGTGCATGAGGCGCTTCATGATCGTCGGGCAGTCGTTCACCCCGCGGAGCAGGACGGTCTGGTCTCCCAGCGGGATCCCGGCGTCCGCGAGCATCGCGAGGGCATTCGACGCCTCCGGCGTGATCTCCTTCGGGTGGTTGTAGTGCGTGTTCAGCCAGAGGGGGTGATATTTCCTCAGGATCGAGACCAGGTTCGGCGTGATCCGCTGCGGGGTCGTGCACGGGACCTTCGATCCGATCCGGACGATCTCGATGTGGTCGATCTCCCGAAGGCGCTTGAGGACGCCGTCGATGTACTCGTCCTTCACCATGAGGGGGTCGCCGCCGCTCAGGAGGACGTCGCGGACCTCCTTCGCCTTCTCGAGGTACTGGAACGCGGGCTCGAGCGCCTTGAGCGTCTGGATCCCGTGGTCGTGAGCCGTGAACCGGCGGCGGGTGCAGAAGCGGCAGTACATCCCGCAGTAGTCCGTGATCAGCAGGAGGACGCGGTCCGGGTACCGGTGCGTGAGCCCGGGCGCCGGGGAGTCGACGTCCTCGTACAACGGGTCGTGCATGTCCATGACGCTGAAGTGCGTCTCCGCGACCCGCGGCACGGCCTGCATCCGGACGGGGCAGTTCGGGTCGTTCGGGTCCATGAGGCTCGCGTAGTACGGCGGGATCGCGAACTTGAAGTACTTCGCGCACTCGCGCACGCCGTTCTCCTCTTCGGGGATCGGGTTGATCACCTGCGTGAGCTCCTCGAGCGACTTGACGGAGTGCCCGGCCTGCCAGCGCCAGTCGTTCCACTTCTCCTCGGGGACGTCCTTCCAGAGCGGGATCTCCCGCCAGTCGCGGATGTTGTACTCGGGCTCACCCGGCAAGCGCCACGGCTGCGTCACGGCCATCTCAGACCCACCTCGCGATTCGCATTGTGAAACTCATAATCCTTTCCCCGCCCGGGCCAGCCCTTCGCGAAGGGCCGGCCTACCGAAGCTCTGACGATCCGAAGGGCGTCGAGAGGTCACGCAGGACAATGCGGACCTGTTGGATCGCCGACATGTGTCGAAGCTCAGAATGAGGCCTCGATATTTAACATTTTGGAGATTCTTCGCGAGAATTCGCGGCACGCGGCGGTCCGTCCGAGTCCGTGCGATGGGGATTTATACCGCGCGTTCGATGGGTCGGGCCCCGGGCTCGTGGTCTAGCGGTTATGACATCGCTCTCACACAGCGAAGGTCACCGGTTCGAATCCGGTCGAGCCCACTCGAAATGCGCTCCGCCATTCGGTACCAGGGGCGGCGAAGGTTTAGGCCTTCCTCCGGCTCGCCTCAATTTCCGCGACGCACCGAGTCGCATACTCACACCAGTCAAAGCAGCTCATGCGCTTCTCTCGAGTCACGAGGCCTCCGCAATAGTAGCATCTCATCGACTGCTCGTTCGTGAAGATCTCCACGTCCTTCCCGCAGTGCGGGCAGCGGATGAGCTCGGGGATCGGCTCAGAGAACGGCATCGATCCGGGGCAACGCGGGAACACGATACGCGGCTCCTTCCGACTCGACTTGGACGCCCTTGCGCCGCAAGGAATCGTGGGTCCGAACCTCGCGCTCGGGGAAGGCGCGGGATGGGAACGGCAGGTCCAAGCGCTGGCTCCCGCCAACGAAACGTTCCTGGTTCATCGGACCCGGCTCGCGACTTCACCCTTCGCGGGGTGCCGTCCGAGGCATGGCTCGAGGAAGTTCATGAAGGTCGCCTATGCATTTCACACCGATGATACCTACTCCGTGCCGGGTGTCCGCTTGCGAGAGCCTGCGTCCTCTCCCGGTTCATGCACCGAACGCCGGCTGCACCGGGGGACCGCTGGCTTGCCGACGGAAGGGGCGACGGACGCCTCAGCGCTTCGAGACCTCGATCAGACGATGGACGAGCGCCTCTGCGGCAACAGCCAGGTCCTCCGTGGGCAGGACCAAGCCCGCGTTCGCATCGAACAGGACGTTCGCCGCGGGAGAAACCTCATCGTCGCCAAGCCAGAGGACGACAACGATTGGGAGTTTCGGGAAGAAAGGCACCCTGAAGCCCACGTCTCCAGCGTTCACGGGCTCCGCGCCGAGCGTCTCCCCCACCTGCCTGAGGACCCCCGGCGCGGCCCCGAAGGTTCCGACGATTCGGTCGATCACCCTCGACTTGAACGCGGGATAGTAGAGGTCGCCTCCCTCGAACTCCCGGAAGGTGGCGAGCCCGTTCGCCACATGGGCCTGTCCCGCCGCGGCCAGATAGTGCAGGATCAGGATCCGGATGTGTGCGCTCACAGCCGGTCTCTCGCCTTCGGCGTACGTGATCTGCCTCGCCGGCACGTCGATGTCGAATTCCCGGTCAACCACCGTCAGCCGGAGCATCCTGCCGTCCGGCAAGAGCCTTGCCCCGGAGTCCGCGGCGAGGGCTTCCGACGCGCGCACATGAAGGCGGCTCCAGGCGGCTTCCGTGGGGTCCGCGGATGTTAACTCGGCCACGGGGACTCCTCAGCTCATGCCCTCAGGAACGAGCGTGCGTACAGCTTCTGGTTCAGCAGGACCTCGGAGGCCTTCACGATGCTCATCAGCTCGGCATCGTTCGGGTCGATGATTGCGGCATCGAGGTACCTCCCGAGGAGCATCGCAAGATACGCGCGGTTCAGGAGGCTGCGTTCCTCCGCGCCGCTGGACACGTTGCTCAGCCCGACGAGCGTCCTCGGTGGAGGTGTGTTCAACGCCCTAAGCGCGGTGATCGAATCGCACACCACGGGACACTGATCCTGGGCGGCGGAGATCGGAAGGACCACGGGGTCCAGGTACAGCTTCTCGGCCTTGACGCCGGCATCCATTGCGCTGGCGAGCAGGACCATCGCGACCTCCGCCCGCGCCTCGACCGTGTTCGGGATGCCCTTCTCGTTGATCGTCAGGCACACGATTTCGGCGCCGTATTCCCGGGCGAGCGGGAAGAACACCTCCATCCGTTTCTGCTCCGCCGTGGTCGAGTTGATCACCGGTTCCAGCTTGCACTCCGCCAATCCGGCGCGCTGGACCTTCAGGCTCGGAGAATCGATGGACAACCTCACCTGGACGGCGTCCTGGATGGTCTTCACGAGCCACGCCATCGCGACCGGCGCGTCGTCCCGACCGGGACCCGTGTTGACGTCCAAGACATGGGCCCCCGCGTTCGTTTGCTGGAGCGCGAGCTCCTGGATGAACTTCCCATCCCCGTCGTCGATGGCCTTCGCGACCCGAGGAAACTGACCGTTGATCCTCTCTCCGATGACGATCACGCCTATTCTCCCCGTGCGTCGCAACCGCTTGGATGAATATCAAGTGTTTGCCGCTCGGTGGAGGGCGGGGAGTGGCAGTTCTGCGGACAGAACCGTTATTAGCCAGGCAATCGGTTTCTAGTCTCCGGCTCGTAATGGCGGGGAAGGCGCAGACGAAGGAATTCACGATCCGTTTCGTACCCGATGGAAAGCGGGGTCACGCGAGCGAGGGGACGACCCTCCTTCAGGCTTCGCAGGCCGCGGGCATCGAGCTCGATGCCGTCTGTGGGGGGACCGGCAAGTGCGGCCGATGCAAGGTGAGGCCCGAAGGCGGATTCCAGATCCTCGATTCATCTCTTCTCAGCGAGGCAGAGGTGCGTGCCAACGTCGTGCTCGCGTGTCAGACGACGATCACCGGCGACCTCGAGGTGGAGATTCTTCCTCGGTCGAGGATTGGGAAGCACCAGATCCTGACGACGAGCCTCGGGGAGCTTCCGGGCCCGCTCTCGCCGTGGGTGCGCAAGGAGTTCCACCGCCTCTCGCCTCCGACGATAGGGGACAACGTCGCGGACCTGGAGAGGCTCCGGAGAGTGTTGGAAAAGGACACCGTGCCGATGCCGCTTGAAGCTCTTCGGGATCTGCCGGACGCGGCGCGATCGGGAGGCTGGAGCGTCACGGTCACACTCACGGACCTGGGTGGCTTGGACGAGATCACGAGGGTCGAGGCGGGCAGCACGAGCAATCGGCTCCTGGGCATCGCGGTGGACATCGGTACAACGACGGTCGTCGCCGATCTCGTCGACCTGGTTTCGGGCAAAATACTACAGACCGGCTCCGACTACAACCGACAGATCTCCAGGGGCGAGGATGTCATTGCACGGATGATACACGCCGAAGAGGGGGGCGCGGACGAGCTGACGGCCCTCGTCAGAGAGACGGTCAATTCCGTGATCTCAACGCTCATCAGGCGCGAATCGGAGAAGGGCGGAAGGCCCGTGACCGCCTCGGACGTCGTGGCCGCGACCGTGGCCGGAAACACGATCATGACTCACTTCTTTGCGGGGCTGCCGACCCGGCATCTCCGACTCGAGCCGTACGTTCCCGTTGCGTTCTTTCGTGCTAGGCACCCGAAGGCGTACGAGCTCGGGCTGGCCACGAACCCGTCCGCTCACGTCATGCTGCTGCCGTTGCGCGCAGGCTACGTGGGAGGGGACGTCGTCGGGGACGTGCTCGCGAGCGGGATCCACAGGTCCGACGCACTCAACCTCTTGATCGACGTCGGAACGAACGGTGAGATCGTCCTCGCAAAGAAGGATTGGATGGTGGCATGCGCTTGCTCCGCCGGGCCCGCGTTCGAGGGCGGCGAGGTGTCGTGTGGGATGAGGGCGATGGAGGGTGCGATCGATCGGATGCGAATCAACGATGACTTCACGACCTCGTACCATGTGTTGGGGGACGGTCTCCCTTCCGGCGTCTGCGGCTCCGGTCTCATCGACCTGGTGGCGGAGATGTACTCCAGAGGTATCATCGACAGAAAGGCGAGGATCCAGGGCCCGGACACCGATCGGATCCGGGCCACCGACGGAGCCTTCGAGTTCGTCGTCGAGACGAAGGAGAGGTTGGCCCCCGGGGCCACCTCGGACCTCGTGTTGACGGATGCGGATCTCCAGAACCTGCTCAGGACCAAGGCGGCGATCTATGGCGCGTGCTCCACGTTGCTCAGGAAGATGGGTGAGGGTCTGGAACAGGTGTCGAGCATCGTGATCGCGGGAGGCTTCGGATACCATCTGGACATCGAGCGAGCCATCCGGATCGGCATGTTCCCCGACATCCCCCGGGAGAAGTACAGGTTCATTGGGAACGGATCTCTGGGAGGGGCACGGATCGCCCTTCTTTCCGACAGGGGAAGGAAGGAGATCCTCGACATCTTCGGCAGGATGACCTATCTCGAGCTGAGCGTCGACAACGACTTCTACGAGGAGTTCTCCTCTTCGCTCTTCATTCCACACACGGAGGTCAGCCGATTCCCGAGTGCAGGGCCCGAGAGAACGTACAAGGAGGAACCGATTTGACGTTCACGATTGCCGTCGCCGGGAAAGGCGGCGTCGGGAAGAGCACGTTTGCCGCGTTCGCGATCCGGCACCTGCACGAGAGCACGGGGGAGGTCGTTCTGGCCGTGGACGCCGACCCGAACGCGAACCTCGGCCTCAAGCTCGGAAGCGAGCCAGGGAGGACGGTCGGGAGCATCCGGGAGGAGCTCACCGCGGCGGGCGACGAGCCGCCGAAGGGCATCTCGAGGCAGGAACACCTCGAGTACCAAATCCGGCTCGCGCTCAAGGAGGGCACGGGATTCGATCTCCTGACCATGGGACGGCAAGAGGGACCAGGGTGCTACTGCTACGTGAACAACATGCTCCGGACGTTCGTTGACGCCCTGTCCGTGCAGCGCAAGTACGTCGTCATCGATAACGAGGCTGGGTTGGAGCATCTCAGCAGGAGGACGACACGCTCGTCCGACGTGCTGTTCGTCGTTTGCGACCGGTCCAAGACGTCACTCGAGTCCGCGAAGCGGATCTCACTCCTGACGGACGAG
>MGVZ01000024.1:13214-27753 GCA_001800745.1 Euryarchaeota archaeon RBG_16_67_27 | reverse complement strand
GACGGTGCCGGGGCGGACGGAGGGGGTGCGGCCGGAGGCGGGGCCCCGGTCGGATATTGCTGCGGATAGTATGGCCACGGATACGGCGGGTACGCTGCCCACCGCGCTCGCTCCTTGAGGATCAGGTCGTACGCGACCGCGGCGAGGATGACGGCCCATGAGCCCACGACGCCCTGGACGAACACGTTCACAGCGAAGCTCACGGCGACATCCGGGTACGCGAAGGACACGGACGAGCCGACCAAGGCGACGACGGCCGCAAGGAGGCCGATGATGAACATCGCGCCGAAGATCGAGAAGCGCCGACCCCGGGTGAGAGCCCAGCTCCGCCGGAGGCCGTCGAGCGCGCCGACGCCCTCCATCATGATCGCGGGTGCGTTCAGGCTCAGGGACACGGAGACGAAAATCACGACGGGGATCAGGACGAGAATCGCGAGGGCCGACAGGCCGACCACGGCGAAGTTCCGGGCGTATCCGCCCGCGAGAAGGCCGACGATGGGCGCGAGGATCGTCCCGATGATCAGCAGGTTCAGGAGCAGCTGGGCCCCGAGGACGCTCGGGAGCCGCTCAAGCCCCTTCTCGAAGGCGCCCCCGGCGGTCACCGCCGTGCCCCGGAGCCGCTGGACCGCGAAGTGGGTCATCGCGCCCGTCACCACGCTCGAGATGATAACCGCGAGGACCGCGAGGACGACCACGTGCGCCATGAGCGCGACGAAAACTCCGATGGACGGCAGGCCCGTGAACGTGAACGTGACGTCAGGAATCCCGAAGAACGCCCCGGAGGCGCCTGGGAGGATTCCGGACCCGAAGAACAGGATCGCGAGGCCGTACGCGATCGCGCCGACGACTACGGAGAGGACCGCATACACCAAGAAGAACACGGCGAGGTCCTTGAAGAACACCCGGAACGTGCCGGTGAACAGGTTTCCGAAGCTCGCCTCGGGCAACCGGGGAGGCGGCGCCCAGCCCGGCGGCGGATAATACGAAGGCGGGGTGTATGGCGGCGGATAGCCGTAGGTCGGCGGCGGGACGGACAGGCTCGATCCCTCCGCGGGCGCGATGGGGTGACCCCCTCTTGGGCTTTTCCGTGGCACGCCCGCCGTTCTCGCGGGTGAGAACCGCGCCGAACCCTTTATTTTCGGCCCGCCGAACTCCTTCCATCTCCGGAGGGAGAGCATACGGACGTCAACCAGATCGGCATCCTCCTCATGGGCTTCGTCCTCGGATGGTTTCTGCTCTACGCGGTCCGACGGTACCGCGTGCACTGGGGGGCCTTCGCGGGCTTCTTCGCCGTCGGCTTCGGCGTCAGCCTGCTCTCGTTTCTCTATGCACGGGACCTCCTCGCGTACTACGGGATCGGGATCTTCGTCGGGTTCGTCGGGAACATGGTCGTCCGCGTCGCGGGGATAATCGTCGGCGGGAAGGTCGGCGAGGGACTCATCGATATCAGCGCGTTCGACGACGCGCGGAAGTGACCCGATGGCGTGGGACGGCGTGCGGGCCGCGAAGGCGCTCCACGAGGCGTCCCTGTTCGCCCGCGCGAACGTCGTCGGGCTCGCCGTCGGGCACAAGGTGATCGGCGGCCAGGAGACGGACGAGCGGTGCATCGTCGTGTACGTGGAGCGCAAGCGCCCGGAGCCGGACCTCCGCGCGCGGGACATCGTCCCGAAGGAGCTCGAGGGAGTGCGGACGGACGTCGTCGAGACGGGCCGGTTCCGCGCGCTGAGCCTCCTGACCGCGCCCGTCGTCGAGCGCACGGCTCGGGTCCGACCCGCACCCGGCGGGGTGAGCGTTGGCCACGTGCGGGTGACCGCGGGCACCCTCGGGGTGCTCGCGCGGCGGACCCGCGGGGGCTCCGTGATCCTGTCGAACAACCACGTCCTCGCGAACGGGAACGACGCGCGACCGGGCGACGGGATCCTGCAGCCCGCGCCTGCCGACGGCGGGACGCCGGACGACGTAATCGCGCGCCTCGCGGACTTCGTGCCAATCGTCTTCGCGAACAACGAACCCGGTGGCCTCGGCCGGGCGCTCGAGCGCGTCCTGCGGCCGGTGCTCGCGGCGCTCGGCCTCGGGCTCAAGCGCCTGCCGACGGGGCGCACGAACCTCGTCGACGCGGCGATCGCGGAGCCGATCGAGGACGGTTTCGTCGAGCCGGAGATCCTCGAGATCGGGCGGGTCGCGGGGCACGCGAACGCGGACATCGGGATGCGCGTGCGGAAGAGCGGGCGGACGACGGGCACGACGGCGGGGAAGGTCATCGGGGTCGACGGCGTGGTCCAGGTCGACTACGGCGGGAAGGCGGCCGTGTTCCGGCAGGTCCTCGTGAGCGACCTGCGGTCGCAGGGCGGGGACAGCGGGTCCTTGGTCGTCGACACAAGGAACCGCGCGGTCGGCCTGCTGTTCGCGGGGAGCGCGGTGACAACGCTGCTGAACCCGATCGGCGCGGTCCTCGAGCTCCTCGATATCGAGCTGTGAGACGCGCGCGTTCGTCCATCTCCCCCGGAAAAGGTTATTAGCGGCGCGCCGGATGTCGCGCTCCAAGTTGGGGCGCGGATGAAGGAAATCTGGGTCGAGAAGTATCGACCGAGGAGCCTGTCCGAGGTCGTCGGTCAGGACGAGATCGTCGCCCGCCTCAAGGCGTACGCGAAGGAGGGGAACATGCCCCACCTCCTGTTCGCGGGACCCGCGGGCACGGGCAAGACGACGTCCGCAATCGCCCTCGCGCGGGACATGTTCAAGGAGAACTGGCAGCAGAACTACGTGGAGCTGAACGCGAGCGATGAACGCGGGATCGACGTCGTCCGCTCGAAGATCAAGGAGGTCGCTCGGCTCGCGCCCTTGGCCGGCTCCCCGTTCAAGATCATCTTCCTCGACGAGTCCGACAACCTGACCGCGGACGCCCAGGCCGCCCTGCGCCGGACGATGGAGACGTACACGAGGACGTCGCGGTTCATCCTCTCCGCGAACTACTCCTCGAGGCTCATCGAGCCGATCCAGTCCCGCTGCGCGGTCTTCCGCTTCCGGCCGCTGAAGCCGGAGGCGATCCGGGAGTACATCGGGCGAGTCGCGAAGGGGGAGAAGCTCAAGGTCACGGACGACGGCATGGAGGCGCTCGTGTACGTCGCGCAGGGGGACATGAGGCGCGCGGTGAACTCGCTCCAGGTCGCCGCATCGATCGGCACGACGATCGACGGAGACGCCCTGTACAAGGCCGCGTCCACGGTCCGTCCGGAAGAGACGAAGAAGCTGATCGAGCGGGCGCTCGGCGGCGAGTTCCTCCAGGCGCGGGAGATCCTCGACAAGCTCCTCATCGAGTACGGCCTCGCGGGGGAGGACGTCGTCCGGCAGCTCCACCGCGCGGTGTTCGACCTGAACGTTCCCGACGAGTACAAGGTCCGGCTCGTCGACCGGATCGGCGAGGCGGACTTCCGCCTCATCGAGGGAAGCAACGAGCGAATCCAGATCGAAGCGCTCCTCGCGCACATCGCGATGATCGGCGGCGACCTCCGGAAGAAATGATCACGCGTCGAGCGCCCGGGCCCAGCCTCGGGCCAGCGACGAATCTTTCGGAGAGGCGGCCAGGACCCGCGCGAGGGACATCAGCGGCTCGTGGGCGCCCGTCGTCGCCTCGCTCGTCGTGATGTCCGCGAGCACGAGCGCGCGGCGCGCCGCGGGGCCCGCGGGCTGCTCGACCGCGCGCGTGAGGAGGGACTCCCGGAGCTTCGCCGCGGAGAACCCGCGCCGCTGGTACGCGCCCGTGCGACTCGCCGCGTCGTCCGGTCGGCTCCCGTCGACGTCGGAGAGGATCGAGCGGAGTGCCTCCGCCTCCGCATCCTCATCCCGCGTCGGCGGGAGGGGCGGCGGAGGACTCGGCGCGTGGACGCGGAGGCCGGCCTGGAACAGCGCGTACAGGCGGTCCGGGGTCCGGGAGAACGTCAGGACGAACCGTGCCGCGTGGACGAAGGCGAGCGCGAGGACGGGATCGCGGTCGTCCGGCTTCGCGCGGACGAGGCGTCCCGCGGCCTCTGTCGACAGGGCGTCCGCGACGGCGGTCGGGGCGAACCCATCCCGGAGGGCGTCGAGGATCCCGAGGACGCGGGCGTCCGCCTCCTGGTTGGCGAGGGCGGCGGACAGCCTCGCCCGTCCCGCGTCGTCGAGCGCGCGACCGCCCGTGGCGAGCGCCTCGAGGTCGACCCGCTCCCGCCCGAGGACGGCGAGGATCGCCTTGTACGCGGAGGAGTCGCGTGGGCCCGCGACGAGGTACTGCACCGCGGGGCGCAGGAGCACGCGGGCGTCCCGGAACCCGAGGGCCCGGGCGAGCTGCCACGACTTCACCGCGACGAGGAGCTTGTGCCCTCCGTCCGCCATGTCCTCGACCGCGGCGCGGAAGAGGATGTCCCCGGCCATCCGGCGCTCCCGCCGCTCGTCCACGATCCCGAGGAGCACGGACTCCGCCTGGGGGAGATCCCCGTCCCGGGCGGCGAACAGGAACGAGCGGCCGAGGTGGCTCACCTCGCCGGAGAGCGCGAGGGGCGCGCGGACGGGCTCGGAGCCCTTCTTGTCGCCGGCGAGGAGCGCGACGGCGCGGAGCGCGGCGATCCGCCGGGTCGGCACGGGGAGGGCGTCGAGGAGGTTCGCGACGGCCGCGCCCACAACGAGGCCGTGCGGCGGCGCCGGGTCCGTGACGTCGTAATGGAGCGCGTACGCCCGGACGGCCGCGCGGAGGACGTCCAGGGGCGCGACCCCCGCCTTGAGCGCGGCGACCGCAGAGGTGACCGCGACGTCCGCGCGGGACCCGCCGACGGCGGAGGCGACGTCGAGGAGGGCCTTCGGACCCGCGGCGGACGCCATCGGAACGCGAGGAAGGCCGGGCGATAGATAAAGGGTTCGAGGGGGGCGATCGAGCCCAGGTGGGCAACGGGTGCGCGCGTTATAGTTATTTAACTATAACACCGCGCGTCCGAGGGAGCTCCCGGGGTCGCCTCCCTCTCCGTGACCGACATGACGGTATCGGCGCAACCGTCAAATCCCCTCACGCCTTGGCCGCGCGCGAGGAGAGCATGGCGACCCGCCTGCTGTTCTGGAAGAAGGAAGAGGAGGAGGCCGCGAGCGACGAGGCCCACGCGCAGCCCGGGATCCTGTCCGACTTCATCCTGGGGAGCCAGGACGGGCTCGTGAACGTCCTGGGGGTCATCCTCGGCGTGGCCGTCGGAGCGCAAGCCCTCTCGACGGACCCGATCCGGATCATCCTGGCGGGCGGGTTCGCCGCGACGTTCGCGGAGTCGATCTCGATGGGCGCGGTCGCGTACACGTCGACCGTCGCCCGGCGCGACCACTACATCGCGGAGGTCGAGCGCGAGAGGCAGGAGATGGTCGAGCTCCCGGACCGGGAGCGGGACGAGGTCCGCGAGATCCTCGCGCGCTGGGACTTCCACGGCCAGGAGCTCGAGGACATGCTCGAGCGGATCGTCGCGAAGCCGAAGGCGTGGCTCGAACTCATGATGGCCCACGAGCTCAACCTCGCGCCCGTGGACAAAGGCGCTGCGCGGAAGAGCGCGCTCCTCGTCGGGACCGCCGCGATCGTCGGATCTCTCGTGCCCCTGCTGCCGTTCCTCTTTGCGGGGAACGACACGATCTTCTCCGCGATCCTCGCCTCCCTCACCGTGAGCGCGGCGACCCTGTTCGTCATCGGATGGTACAAGGCGCGCTCGACCGTCGGGCACCCGTCGAAGAGCGGGCTCCAGATGGCGCTGATCGGGATCGCGAGCGCCCTCGCGGGGTTCGGGATCGCCTTCCTCGTGAGCGGCGGCGCGGGCGCGTGAGCCTGGGGTCGACGGAGGGCGCGCGAGGGCATGCGTGGGGCGGGAATCGAACCCGCATTATGAGCTTGGCAAGCTCATGTCATAACCGCTAGACCACCCACGCGCATACGTGCCGAACACGACCGGGTTTGAAAAGGTTGCGGCCCCCGGGATGCATCGTTCTCGGGCGCGAACTTTCGAGGCGCAAGAATGATGACCCCTCCGGTCATCCGAACGCCGGGCATCCGCGTGCGACCGTTCGATGAGGAGTCCGTGACGTTCCAGGGATTCAGCGCGACGATCCACGGTACGGTCACGCGGCCGCCGGAGGGCGCGCCCGCGCGGGCGCTCGTCCTCGCGCACGGCCGGAACGGCGGGGGGGACGAACCGATGATCGAGACCCTCGCGAAGCGCGCGGCCGTCATCGGGCTCTGGACCCTCCGGTTCGACTTCGGATTCGTCGAGACGGGCGCGGAGCCGTCCGCGGGCCACGAGGACGAGATCGCGGACCTCCGGGAGGCGGTCGCGTTCGCGCGCCGGACGACGGGTCTGGACAAGGTCACAATCGCGGGACGGGGGCTCGGCGCCTGGGCCGCGGTCGCGTGCGCGACGGACGAGGACACGGAGGACCTGATCCTCCTCGGCCTCTCGTACACCGGACAGGAGGAGCGGCGGATGGCGCTCGAGCGCCTCGCGGAGTTCGAGGTGCCCACATTGATCATCGTCGGCTCCGCCTCGGACCGGCTCGATCTCCCCGCCCTCCGCGAGCTCGTCGCGCGCATGCCCTTCATCGAGCTCGAGGTCCTCGAAGGCGCGGACCACCGACTCAGGGACGCGGAGGAGCATCCGATGGTCGCGCCCGTCCTCGCGCGGTGCGAGACGTGGCTGCGGGCCCGCACGGGCTGACCCCAGGCGCGGATTGTGCACATTTCGGCTTCGCCGACGCGGGAATCCCGAAAGCGGTATGAAGCCGGGACCGCATCGCGATGCCGGGTCGTATCGATGAAGGCGGACGGCTTCGTCGCGAAAGGTGTCTACGGAGGAATCGGAGGGATCGTCGGCGGCCTCGTGTTCGGAGCGCTGATGATCGCCGCGGGCGCGTTGCCGCGCGTGGCCTCTCTCGTCGGATCGTCCGATCCGACCGTGGGGTTCCTGGTCCACATGGGCATCAGCCTGTTCATCGGGGCCACGTACGGCCTGATCTTCTCGACCGTGAACCGCGCACCACGCCGTGCGCTATCGACCGGAACCCTCTACGGGTTCGTCTGGTGGATCGTGGGCGGGCTCGCCCTCATGCCGTTCTTCCTCAGGATGCCGCTCCAGTTCGCGAACGCCCTCAGTCCGGACAACCTGGGGGGACTCGCGGGCCATCTGATCTTCGGCTTCGCGCTCGGCGCGACGTACGCGGTCGTCGCCTCGCGCCGCGGGGCGATGGTCGGCGCCGTCGTGCGCACCCCGACCGGGTAGCGTCCCTCGGGGAGGCATACGGCCGCACGACGGGGCATCGAATCCTTCTTACCGTGAGAGGCGTTCCCGGCCGCCGTGGCGAAGCTCTCCGACATCGGCGAGCGCGCGGCGATCCAGGTCCTCGCCCGGATCTTCGACCGCGGGCACCCGATCGGCCTGGGGCACGACTGCGGCGTCGTGGAATGGGGGGACGAGTACCTCGTCGCGACGACGGACGTCGTGAACCCGCGGACGCACATCCCCGCGGGCGCCACGCCTTCGCAGATCGGCTGGTACGCGACCGCGGTGAACCTGAGCGACATCGCGGCCGCCGGGGCGCGCCCGCTCGGCTTCGTCGCCGCCCTCTCCCTCCCGAAGGACACGGACATCGAGTTCCTCCGGGGCCTGGGCATGGGGATGGAGGAGTGCGCGCGGGAGTTCGGGATCGCGGTCCTCGGCGGAGACACGAAGGAGAGCGACACGCTGTCGATCGCAGGGACCGCGATCGGCCGCGTGCGGAAGGACCGGATCCTCCTGAGGAAGGGCGCGCGGCCGGGGGACCTCATCGTCGTCACGGGGGACCTTGGGCGCGCGGGTCACGCGTACCGCGAGATCGCGTCCGCGCCGCTGAAGGGCGAGCTCCTCGGCCACCTCCTCCGGCCGTACCCCCGCGTGATGGAGGGAATGTTCTTCTCCGAGTCCGGTGCGGTGACGAGCTGCATGGACATCTCGGACGGCCTGGGCTCGACCCTCGCGCAGATGGCCGGCATGACGGGCCTGTCGTACCAGGTGGACTGGGAGGCGATGCCCGTCCACAGGGGTCTGGAGGCTCTGCCCCCCGCGGTCGCGAAGGACCTCTCTCTGTACTCCGGCGGGGACTACGAGCTCGTCGCCACGGTGAAGCCGGAAGGGGTGGAGACCCTCCTGTCGCGGTACCGGACCGAGCGGCGCGCGGACCGGAACCGGCTCACGCTCATCGGACGCGTCGGGCCGCCGGGCCCGAACGTCCTCGTGTCGAAGGCGGGCAAGGAGCCCCTCCTCGCGAAGGGCTGGGAGCACTTCCGGCCGTCGCGCGTTCAGTAACCTGGTCGAAAAGGGTTTGTACCCGAGTGGAGGGTAATGCGGTGGATGATCCCTCCCGAGGACGTCGTCGACGTCCGTGCGCCCCCTGGGCAGGCGACGGGCAAGGTCGCGGAGCTCTGGAAGCCCGTCGAAGGGTCGAACAAGATCGTTTGCACGGCCTGCGCCCGCTACTGCAAGATCGGCGAGGGACAGGTCGGGCTTTGCGGGATCCGCGGCGTCCACGACGGGAAGCTTTGGCTCTACGTGTACGGCCGCGTGATCACAGGCCACGTCGACCCGATCGAGAAGAAACCCGTGAGCCATTACCGCCCCGGCTCGAAGATCTTCAGCATCGCGACGACGGGCTGTAACTGGCTCTGCCATCCCGCCGGGACGAAGATACTCCTCGCTGACGGAGCGACGAAACCTGTCGAGGACATTCGTCCCGGGGACGCCCTCCTCTCCCTGGGGGGTGCTCAGGATCGGGCGGTCCCTGACATCGTGACGGAAATCGGTCGGCGCCGAGCTGCCTCGTACCGGATCCAGGTCGAAGGTGTAAAGGAACCGCTACTTGCGACGGCAGAGCACCCAGTCCTCACGTCCCGAGGCTGGATTCCCGCATCGTTCCTGCGTATTGGCGAGAGGGTCCTTCGGGCACAACATCTGAACTGGGAAACGGCATGGCCTCAGGAGCTGAACCTCCCGCGTCACTCGTCCACGGCCCATCCCCGGGAGACGTCTGCGTTCTATCAACTACTTGACTCGAAGGATGCGGTCCAGCCAAGCCTCGCATGGTCTCCGATCACCCGCATCGGACCAGAAGAAAGGAGCTGGGTCTACAGCTTCGAATGCGTTCCATTCCACAACTACCTCGCAAACGACATTGTCGTCCACAACTGCAGGTATTGCTTCCTTCCCGGGACCATGGTGCTCACAGACACGGGTCCCCTTCCGATAGAGTCGATCTTCGATTCAGGCGAACCGACTGCAGACGAAGAGGTTCGGCATGTCCGTACCTTTCGCGCCCTGTCTCACAAAGGCCGGTGGCGCCGCGTCAAGAAGGCGTTCAGGCACTTCTACTCCGGCCGAGTCCTGACCGTTCGACCCTTTTACCTCCCCGGATTCGAATGCACTCCGGATCATCGTGTGTTCGCGAGCGTCGCAGGTGGGCCGGTGCGGAAGGTCCAAGCACGACACCTGAAGATCGGCGACTTCCTCGCCATCCCACGACCCAAGAGAGGCCGCGCGCATGAGATCGACGTTGAAAGAGTCGTCAGGAAGCGGCTGCGACCCGCCTACAAGTACGCGGCTAAACTGACTAACATGAATGGACGAGTCCGCTGGTCATCGGAACGCGGCCCTGGCTTGCCGGCAAGACTTCCGTTGAGCCCTGGAATTGCTCGTCTTCTCGGGCACTACTGTGCCGAGGGATCGGTTAACTGGCATACGGAGCGCCCAAACAGCGGAGCCGTCTGGTTCAGCTTTGGCCAGCATGAAGTCGCACGAATCAACGAAGTCGAGCGAACCCTCCGCGAGGAACTCGGCGTCCGCACTCGACGCATCCAACAGGACAATCGGGTCGCAGTCATCGCCCCCGGAGCGACTCTGGCCACGTTCTTCGCAGAACTCTGCGGGACTGCAAGTGACAACAAGAGAGTCCCGCGGAGCATCGTGGAGTCTGGAGACCCGCGCGTTGCCCGAGCATTCCTGACGGGCTACTTCAACGGAGACGGCTCCGTAACGATGGCGAAAGGATCCCAGCTTGTCCTTGGGAGCTCTTCCGTCTCTCGGGGGCTGACGTTCGGAGTCGCCCAACTGTTGTTCACGATCGGAGACGTTCCGAGGGTACATCGCGCCAAGAACGAGCCAACCTACCGGATTGAAGGCCGGACCGTCTCACGCTCCGATGACCACATGGTCCGGCTATGGGTGGACGAAGTGCGGTTGGACCCGCAGGAGGCGGAGTGGAAAGCCTCGAAGGTCCGTGTTCTGCGCAGAAGGGGGTTCTTCCTCATCCCGATCCGAACTATCACGGAAACGGAATACATTGGACCCGTCTACAACATCGAAGTCGAAGAGGACCACAGCTACACAGCAAACTTCGTGGCCGTCGCGAACTGCCAGAATGCCGACATCTCCCAGCGGCGCAAGGTCGAGGGCATCGAGGTGGAGCCCCAAGATGTCGTCCGGATGACGCTCGAGCAGGGCTGCCAGGGCCTCGCGTACACGTACAACCAGCCGACGATCTTCATCGAGTTCGCGCGTGACATCGGCCTCCTCGCGCGCAAGGCAGGACTCATCAACATCTTCGTGTCGAACGGCTACGACACGCCGGAGACGGTCGCGGAGATGGGGAAGTTCCTCGATGCAGTCACGGTGGATTTCAAGGGCTCCGGGGAAACGGAGTTCGTCCGGAAGTACATCAACATCCCGAATGCGGACCCGATCTTCCAGACCCTTCTCGACATCCGCGACCGGACGAAGATCCACACGGAGATCACGGACCTGATCGTCCCGCAGGTGGGAGACAACCTCGACGCGGCCCGAAAGCTCTCCCGATGGGTCCTCGACAACCTGGGCCCGGACACGCCCATCCACTTCCTGCGCTTCCATCCGGACTACAAGATGATGGAGTTCCCCTGGACCCCCGTGGAGACCCTCGAGAAGCACTGTGCGGTCGCGAAAGAGGTCGGCCTGAAGTACGTCTACATCGGGAACGTGCCGGGCCACCCGCTCGA
The DNA here is from genome assembly GCA_001800745.1 of Euryarchaeota archaeon RBG_16_67_27. Classification (GTDB taxonomy): domain Archaea; phylum Thermoplasmatota; class Thermoplasmata; order RBG-16-68-12; family RBG-16-68-12; genus RBG-16-68-12. The sequence continues at coordinate 16,703 of MGVZ01000024.1, read as the reverse complement.
GCACACGTACTGCCCGGGTTGCGGGTCGATCGCCGTGAAGCGGCACGGCTTCGACATCGCGGGCTGGTACCTGGACAAGGACAACAAGTGCAGGAAGTGCGGGTACAAGATCGCGATCACCGGACGCCTGGAGAAGACCGCGAAGGAGAACCGCTTCTACGGCGTCCTGTACCACCGGTGACCCGCGCCGCCCCGCGCGAGATGACCCCGCGGTCGCCCAGCGCCCCTCCGCGTCCCTGATGCCTGGCGGGATCACTCGACGAGGCGTCCCTTCTCCAACAGGGTCTTCCCGTCGACCTCGATCGCGACCTCGGAGAGGATCGCCTCCACGCGGACGCCGCAGTGGATCTTCCCGCCGAGGGCGAGGTTGTCCCCGAAGCCCATGTGCGCGGCGCCGAGGGTCTTCTCCGCCTCCAGGTGCGGCCCCGTGACCCGCGCGCGGGGGTTGAGGCCGAACCCGAACCGCGCGAACGCACGCCCGTCCTTGCCGCCACGGTTCATCGCGTGCACGGCCTTCGAGGCCCCGATGATCCTCGTCGCGTGGCCCGCGGAGACGATCGCGGTTGCGGACTCGATCAGCGGCTCATCGAAGTACACGTCGGCAACGAGCCGGCCTTCGGCCGTGCCTTCGACGACCGCGACGAAGATCTCCCCCGCGGGGAGCGTCGTGAACGCGCCCTTCTTCGCGCACAGTCCCGTATCCTCCGCGATCCACTCCCGACCCTCGACGCGGAACGTGAGGTCCGTGCCCGCCGCGGATGTCAGGCGGACCTCCCGCGCGTCCCGGAGCCGCCGCGCGGTCCTCCGGACGAGCTCGTGGAGCGCGGTCCAGTCCGTCGACAGGCCGCCGTCCCGGAGCGTGTCCTCCGTGACCCCGGGCATCGAGATCACGCGGGCGCCCGCGCGGTTCGCCGCGCGCCGCGCATGCGTGTGCGTGAGGGAGCGGCCCGTCGCAAGGAGGATGAGGTCGGACCCCTGCATCGCGGCCCCGATGGGCTCCGGCGGCTCGTCGCCGTCCTTCGCCCGGGGGGCGATCGACGCGAGGACGGGGTCGGCCCCGAGGGCGCGAGCGGCGAGGGCGAACGCGTCGCCGACCCGGCGCGTGCCCTCGTCGACGACGATCAGGACCCTCTCGCCGGGCCGGAGGGCCGCGCTCGTCCGCAGCACCAGGCGCGCGCCCGCCTCCATCGGGTCGTCCGAAGCGATGGACGCCGCTTATAGTTTCCTCCATATCCGCGCGGACGCCGAAGGACGGCCCGTTCCCTCCGTGGACAATCATTAAATAACGTGGGGCGCATCGTCGCGCAGGCAGGGCGGACCGTGACCGTTGAGGTCGGAGAACTCCAAAAGATCCTCGGGGTGTTCAACGACCGTTCCGGGGCGAAGGCGTCCGCCGTCGTGACGCGGTCGGGCGTGCCCGTGGCGTGGGTCCTCCCGGACGGGAGCCATGCGGACAACCTCGGGACGATGGCCGCGACCCTCCTCGGCGCGCTCGACGTGATCTTCTCCGGCTTCGGCCGCGAGGCGCCCGCGGAGGTCGCCGTGCAGTCGTCGAGCGGCGCGATCGTCGCGCGCAACGTCACGGACAAAGCGTTCCTGTTCGCGGTCGCGGACCGGATCACGCCCGAGTTCGAGCGGGAGCTCGCGAAGACGGTCGGGCAGGCGCGGCAGTACCTCGGCGCGGACGTGGACTAGGCGTCCGGAACCTCGCGGGTACCGCGCTCGAAGAAGCGGACGACGCGGGAGCGCAGGTCGCGGTACGCCTTCACGCGCCCCTGGACGGTCCACAGGAGGACGGCCATCCCGACGCCCAGGGCGACCCCGCCGAGGAGGTCCGTGGGCCAGTGGACGCCGAGGTACACCCGGCTCGTCGCGATGCACGCGGCGACGACGGCCATCGTCACGCCGGCGCGGCGGGACATGCCGAGGGAGAACAGGGTCGCGAGGCCGACCGCGCGCGCGGCGTGCCCGCTCGGGAACGCGGGCTCCCCCGCCTCGACGCACCCGTAGAGCGGCGACAGGCGGACGCCCGCGAGCGCCTCGCACGGCCGCACCCGTCCCGCGAGGCCCTTGAGCACCTCCGTCGCGACGACCGTCAGCGCGAGGAGCGCGAGGACGTCGAACGCGAGCGCGTGCCGGCCGCGGCGCCACACCTCGATCGACACGAACGGGAGAAGGTACGCGACCCCGATCGTCGTGAAGACGACCATGACGAGGTCCACGACCGGGTGAATCCCCGCCGCGTTCAGGGCGCGGAACAGCGGCTCCTCCCAACCGTCCACGCCGGTCCAGGGCAGGAGGCCCACGCACGCAGGATGAGCGCGCGCGGCTTAAAGGACGCGGCGCGATGTCGCGCGCATGCACCGCGTCGCCGATGCGTACGGCCGCCTCCTCGCCCACCACGGCCCCCAGTCCTGGTGGCCCGCGGAGACCCGTTTCGAGGTGATCGTCGGCGCACTCCTCATGCAGCAGACCGCGTGGGGGAACGTCGAGGCCGCGATCCGGAACCTGCGGCACGCGGGGCTCCTCGACGTCCGCCGGCTCGCCGCCGCGTCCCTCCCGGAGATCCGGCGGTGCGTCCGGGTCGCGGGCCTGTACCGCACGAAGCCCGCGCGGCTCCGCACGTTCTGCCGCCACCTCCTGGACCGCGCGGACGGCGACCTGGACGCGTACTTCGCCCGCCCGACGGCCGTCGTGCGGGAGGACCTCCTCGCGCAGCGCGGGGTCGGCCCGGAGACCGCGGACTCGATCCTCCTGTACGCGGGCGGCCACCCCGTGTTCGTCGTCGACGCGTACACGGTCCGGATCGCGTCGCGGCTCGGGATCGTCCGCGGGACCGGGTACGACCGGGTCGCGGGGACGTTCACGAGGGGCCTGCCGTCCGACCCTGCGGTCTACCGGGAGTGCCACGCGCTCCTCGTCGCCCACGCGAAGGGGTTCTGCCGCCCGCGGCCGCGCTGCGACCCGTGCCCCCTCCTCGGGATCTGCGATCACGGTCGGCGGCGAAAGGGATAAGCGCGGGGCGGCCGTGGGAGGGCGCATGGTCCTCGCGGTCACCCTGGACGCGTTCGGGACCCTGATCGACGCGGGCCGGGCCGCCCTGATCCACGTCGTCCGCGCGGTCCTCCGCGACGCGGGGAGCGGCGTGGGGGCGGAGGCGTTCCTCGCCACCTGGGACGCGCACTTCTTCGCTGCGGACGACGAAGAGTTCCTCACCCTCGCCGAGGTCACGGAGGACAGCCTCGCGCGGGCGATGCGGGACCATGGGATCGAGCTCGATGCCGCGCCGTACTCGGAGATGCTCGAGCAGGAGTGGCTCCGCGCGAGACCGTACCCCGAGGTCCCGCGGGCCCTCGCCCGTCTCGACGGAGTGCGTCGCGCCGTCGTCTCGAACGCGGACGACGCATTCCTTCGGGAGATGCTCGAGCGCAACGGGCTCGCGTTCGATGCGGTGATCACCTCCGAGTACGCGCGGTGCTACAAGCCCCG
>MGVZ01000024.1:0-13195 GCA_001800745.1 Euryarchaeota archaeon RBG_16_67_27 | reverse complement strand
GCCCTCGATGCCCTCCGCGTCGGACCCGGGGACGTCGTCCACGTGGGCGACTCCCTCGCGGCCGACGTCAGGGGCGCGTCCCGCCTCGGCATGCGGACGGTCTGGGTGAACCGCGCAGGGGTGCGCCCCGGACCTGGGGACCCTTCGCCGGACTTCACGATCCGGGACCTCTCGGGGCTCCCCGGGATCGTCGAGCGGCTCCGCCGGGGTTTCGGCGCACCGAAAACGGTTAAGTAACGCCAGGCCGATGGCGGCACAGGAGGGTGGCTCGACCGCATGTCGAGCATGACCGTGGGGGAGCGCGTCCTCGTCCACCTGTGGGGCTTCGTGCGGTTCGCGGACGCGTACGAATGTCCCGCCGAGATGACGCAGGACGGCGTCGCGGCGGCGCTGGGGATCAGCCGTGCGCATGCCGCCCTCGAGCTCAAGCGTCTCCGCGAGCTCGGTCGCGTCGAGGAGCGGATGGCGCACGTCGCGAACGCGGCGGAAGGTGTACGTCCTCGGTCCGCCCGGCCAGGAGATCGCGCGGCGGATGCGGGACCATGCGCGCGAGCGGCGCGTCCTGTTCATTCGCGATGGCGCGCGGATCGACGTCTCCGGCGCGGAGGCGATCGACGCCCTCCGCCGCGAGGGCGTGCGGGAGTCCGAGGCGGTGTCGATCGTCCTCTCGGGGGACGTCGTCGCGCCGCCCCGAAAGGCGGCCCCTCCCGCGCCGCCGCCGCGCGGCCCGCCGTTCGTCGGCCGGGAGTCCGAGCTCCGCGCCCTCGGGGAGTGGCTCGCCACGGAGGGCCAGCCCGTCGCCGTCGTCGTCGGCGTCGCCGGAATCGGGAAGAGCGCGCTCCTCGCGCGGGCGCTGGAGACGTCGACCCGGCCGTCCCTCATGCGCCGGGTGTACGCGCACGACGACACGCACGGCCTCCTCGCCTCCGTCGCGGACTTCCTCGCACGCCAGGGGCGGCGGCGCCTGAAGGTCGTCGTCTCGCGCCCCGCGTACGACCTCGTCGAGGCGTTCGCGGTCCTGCGGCAGGACCTCGGCGGATCCCTCCTCGCGCTCGACGACGCGCAGGCGTCGCCCGCGGCGGACGGGCTCGTCCGGGGGTTCCTCGAGGGCGACACCTCCGGGAAGCTCCTCGTCGGGAGCCGCGTGCGGCCGACGTCGTACGACGCGCGGGACACCGCCGCCCACCGGGTCGCCGAGGTCTCGCTCGACGGTCTCGATCCGGCGGCGGCCGCGGCGCTCCTGAGCCTCCGCGCGCCGAGCCTGGACCCCCCGACGCGGTCCGCTGTCCTCCGCGCGGCCCGCGGGCATCCCCTGAGCCTCGAGCTGTTCGCCGCGGTCGGGCTCGCCGCGGGCGAGGCGGCGACGGAGCGGTACATCCTCGAGACGATCCTCGAGGGCCTCGACGACGCATCGGAGGGCGTCCTCCGCACATTCGCGGTCCTCCGGCGCCCCGCGGTGTCCCCCGAGGCGCTCGGCGCGACGGTCGCGGAGCTCCGGCGGCTCGTCCGCACGGCCCTCCTCCAGCATCGGGAGGACGGGTACGTCCTCCACGACCTGATCCGCGAGTTCTTCCTCGCCCGGATGGGCGCCGACGCGCGGGCGCGCGCGAACGCGGTCGCGGCGCGGTACTGGGAGTCCCGCGGGGACCCGCTCGAGTCCGCGCACCACCGGCTCGAAGCCGGCGACGTCGACGGGGCCGCGGAGCTCCTCGCGGCGAACGGCGCCGCGCATGCGGAGAGCGCACGCGCGGGGGACCTCGAGGCGTGCCTCGTGCGCCTGCCGCCGGCCCGACGGCCGGCGCGGCTCCTCGCGGAGACGCGGATGTTCCTCGGCAAGTTCGCGGAGGCCCGGGAGGAGCTCGAGCCCCTTGCGGCGAGCGCGGACCCCAGGGAGCGGCTCCGCGCATCGATCGACCTCGGGCGGATCGCGAACCGGCTCGGGGACTACGCGCGCGCGCGGGGGATCCTGGAAGGGGCCGTGCGGGACGCCGGGGAGACGGCCGCGCCCGACCTCGAGGGGGAGGCGTACCGCGCGCTCGGCGGCGTCGAACGGAGGCTCGGGGACCTCCCCGCGGCACTCGAACACCTCACGCGGGCGGTCGGCCTACTGGGGAACGAAGGGCGGGAGAGGGTCCGCGGCCTCCTCGACCTCTCCGCCGCGCTCATCGCGCAGGGGGACCTCGCGGCGGCGAGGACGCGGCTCCGGGAGGCGGAGCCCCTCGCGCGGAACGGGAGCCGGGAGGCCGCGGCGATCGAGAACAACCTCGCGATCGTCCTGAGCCGGGAGGGCCACGCGGACGAGGCGGCGAAGGCGTTCGCCCGCGCCGCGGACCTCGCGATCCGTACGGGGGAGATGCGGTTCGCCTCGTACGCGCTCGCGAACGCCGCGGACAATCTCCTGAGGCTCGACGACGCGAACGCGGCCGCGGCCGCAGCGGAGCGCGCGCTCAGCCTCGCGGCGTCGATCCGCGACCCCCTCGCGGAGTCGACCGCGCAGGCGAACCTCGGGCTCGTCCACGCACGCCGGGGGGAATGGGCGAAGGCGGAGGCGCATCTCCTCGGGTCCGTCGAGCTCATCGCCGGGCTCGATAACCCGTACAGCCTCGGGAGCCGCTGCGAGGCGATCGCGCGGCTGTACGAGGCGCAGGGTCGGACCGCGGACGCGGCGCCGTGGAGGGAGCGCGCGGAGGCGCAGTATGCGCGCCTCCGGGGCGCTCCGCCCGGAGCGCCCTCGCACATGGAGGACGTCCGACAGTCGCCTGACCAAACGATTAAGTAGGTCGGACATGATGATGCCGCCGGCCGGGGGCGTGCCCCCCGGCTCAAGGGATGGAATGCGCATGTCGCCGTCGAACGCGGCGAGCGGACGCGCGATGCGTTCCCTCGCGCTTGTGTTGGCCATCGGACTCGCCGTGGCGGGGCTCCTCGCCCTGACCCCGGCGCGAGCCGTCTTTGACCGAATGGAGGTCGACCCCGCCCAGTACTCGGGCGTGTGGTGGGTCTACGTCCCCACGGAGCAGATGACGATCACGATCTACGCGGATCCCGGCGACGTCGTCGACCTCGAGATCTACCGGGATTCGGGCGGCGGCCCGCGGACCTCCCTGTATCAGTTCGACGACGTCACCCTGGCGACGGGCGCGAGCTCGAAGGTCGTCACGTGGGACGTGCCCGCGAACGCGCGCGACGCGAACGACTACTGGGTCGGCGTCTACGACTCCGGGTTCTTCGAGGGCGGTGGCCTTGGCGGCCCCCTGCAACTGTATGCGTTCTGGGTGTACGCGTACTGGTTCAACGCCTGGATCGACCGGAGCGGGTATCTCCCCGGGGACACGGCGACCGTCGGATGGTCCGCGACGTGGATCAAGAACGGGAGCGCCGCGCCTCCGGGCGAGGGCTCCGTGCAGGCGTACGACGACACGGCGACGCGGATCGGGACCCGCGCTCTGAACGCCTCCGAGGGGACGTTCGCGTTCGGCGTGCCGGCGACGATGGGGCCCGATGCGTTCGGCCCCGTGTACTTCTGGTTCAATGACACCGCCGGGCTGCATCCGCAGCGGTGGACCCTGTTCTACTACGTCGGGGACCTCGGGGCGATCGTACAGACGGGGGTCACGTACCGGCCGGGCGAGGTCGTCGACGTGGACATCTGGACGAAAGTCACGAACCCCCCCGCGGGCCCGCGGTTCAGCGACCCGCCCGCGCGGGGCGTGTCCCTGAACATCACCGTCCTCGAAATCGCGACGGGAGCCGAGGTCCCGGCGTATGGCGCGACGGGCGTCGCGACCGACCTCAACGGCTACGCCCGGCACGTGTTCCGGCTCTCGGACACCGCGGCGGAGGGCGACTACCAGGTCCAGGTCCGCGCGACCTCATCCGGCGGCCTGAGCGCGAGCCAGTCCGTCTCCTTCGCGGTCGCGAGCCCGATCGAGATGAGCGTCGTCCTCGCGTTCGACCGCACGGACTACGCGAGCGGCGACACCGCGACGGCGACGGCGACCGTCTTCCGGACGGAGCCCGCGACGTACACGTACGCGTGGCGGGTCCTGGACGCCGGCTCGGGCGCGATCCTCGCGGCAGACGCGAGCGCGGGCGCTTCATACGCGTTCCCGATCCCGACGGGCTTCGCGGGGACCCTGCGATTCGAGGTCTCCGCGAACGACGGCGCGGGGAACGTCGTCACGACGACCCGGACGGTGACCGTGCGGTACGGCTACCTGTCCCTGAGCCTGAACCGGCCCGAGTACGAGGCGGGGGACACGCTGACGGTGACGTTCAGCCTGCGCTCGAACGTGATCACGAGCCCGACGTACTTCTACGAGGTCCGGGAGCCGGACGGGGACGTCGTCGCCTCGGGGACCGCGACGGGCAGCTCGGCGTCGTTCACCGTGCCGGACCCCGCGGTCGACGAGTACACGTTCGTCGTCACCGCGAGCCAGGGCGGCCGCACGGCAGAGGGCCAGATCAGCGCCCTCGAGGTCGACGGCTATCTCCTCACGATCGAGCTCGACAAGCCGTCGTACCTGCCGGGCGAGACGATCCGGATCCACTACGTGCTGAGCGCGCGCGGGGATAGCCCGATGCCCTCGCAGTTCGACTTCTTCGCGTCTCTCGGGACGTTCCTCGGCGCGCCCCTCGCGGAGGTCGTGACCACGTCCCCGGAAGGCGACCTGTACGTGACCGTGCCCCAGGGCACGAGCTCGGGGGACGTCCTCCTCTTCGTCGGCGAGGACGGGACGGGCTCCATGGTCCTCGAGACGGTCCGGATCGGCGCGACGAACACGTTCTGGACGACGGAGATCGCCGGGATCCCGCTGTTCGCGGTCCTCCTCGGGCTCCTCGTCGTGCTCCTCCTGCTCGTGACGTTCGTCCTGTGGCGCCGCGGTGGCGCGGGAGCCCGGATGGCCCCGGCCGCAGGGAAGCCGGTACCCCCGCCGCCCCCGAGCGGTCCCGCGACCGCCGCCCCGGGCACCGGCCCGATGTCCGTCGTCTGCCGGCACTGCGGGAAGCCGATCGACATCACGACGAGCAAGCGGCCGATCGAAATCATGTGCCCCGCGTGCGGGGAGACCCAGATCGTCCCGTGAACCCGTAGGCCCACCGGGGCCTACGTCTTCCCCTTTCGGCGGGTACCTCGCGAAAGCTTTTAGCCGGAGCGCGGGTAGGCGGGACCCTCATGACCGACGCGTTCCTCGAAGCGGCGAAGGCGGGGGACCTGGCGAAGGTGACGGAGATGCTCCGTGCGGATCCCACCCTCGCGAACGCCCGCACCGCGGAGGGGATCCATGCCGCGGTCCTCGCCCTGTACCACGGGAACCCGGTGATCGCGGACGCGATCCTCGCGCACCGGCCCTCGCTCGACGTGCACGCAGCCGCGACCGTGGGCGACCTCGCGCGGGTCCGCGAGCTCGTCGACCGGGACCCGGGCCTCGTCCGCGCGTACTCCGCGGACGGCTTCCCGCCTCTCGGCCTCGCGGCGTACATGGGCCACAGGGCGATCGTCGAATACCTCCTTGGGAAGGGCGCGGACGTGAACCAGGTCGGGACGAACCCCTCGAAGTTCACCGCGCTCACGGGCGCGGTCGCCTCGAGTCACCGCGACGTCGTGAAGGTCCTCCTCGAAGCGGCCGCGGACCCGAACTACTGGTACGGGGGCGGCTACACCCCGGTCCTCGAGGCCGCGGCGCACGGGGACATCCCGATGCTCGAGCTCCTCCTCGCCCATGGCGGGGAGCCGACCGGCGAGACGGAGCAAGGGAAGACCGCGGTCGCCCTCGCGCTCGAGAACGGCCATCCCGAGGCCGCGGCGTGGCTCCGGCAGCACGGCGCGAAGTAGGACTTCAGAGGCGCCCGACGACCTCCGCGATCCTGCGGACACCCTCGGAGATCGTTTCCCTCGAGGCGGCGTACGAGAGGCGTTGGTGGCCCTCTCCCGCCGGGCCGAACGCGCGCCCCGGGGTCACCGCGACCTTGGCCTCCTTGAGGAGACGCTCGCTCAGGGTCTGGCTGTCCACGGGGACATCGAACTTCGGGAACACGTAGAAGGCGCCCGCAGGTCGGAAGACGCTCACGCGGTCGATCGCCTCGAGCTCCTTCACGATGAGGTCCCGCCGGGCGCGGAACTCGCGGACCATCGCCTCGAGGGGCGCCTTCGGCCCGCGCAGGGCCGCGACCCCCGCGTGCTGCGCGAACGATGTCGCGCAGGTGATCGAGTGCTCCTGGACCTTCGCGACCTCCCGGACGATCGGAGGGGGCGCGACGAGCCATCCGAGGCGCCAGCCCGTCATCGCATACGTCTTCGAGAACCCGTTGACGGTCACCGTGCGGTCGAACATCCCGTCCAGCGAGGCCGGGGAGACGTGCGCCCCTTCGTACAGGATCTTCTCGTAGATCTCGTCACTGATCACGACGAGGTCGTGGTCCTTCGCGAGGTCCGCCAGGCCGCGGACCGTCTCCCGCGGGGTCACGGAGCCCGCGGGGTTCGAGGGGGAGTTCAGCACGAGGGCACGGGTCCGCGGGGTGATCCGCTCCGCGACCGCGTCGACCGACGGCACGAAGCCGTCCTCGTCCGCGGCGCGGACGGGCACGGGTCGCGCGCCCGCGAGCTCGACGATCGGCGCGTACGAGACCCACCCGGGGTCGGGGAGGATCGCCTCGTCCCCCGGGTCGAGGAGGGCCATGCACGCCATGTACAGTGCGTGCTTGGACGGGGCGACGAGCACGTGCTCCGGCGTCGCCGGGATCCCGTTCTCCCGCACGCTCTTCTCCGCGACCGCCTGCCGGAGCTCGGGGATCCCCAGGGAAGGCGTGTACTTCGTGTGCCCGGCGTCGAGGGCCTTCTTCGCCGCCTCGACGATGTGGGCCGGCGTGGGGAAGTCCGGCTCGCCGACGCTCAGGGAGAGGACCGGCTCCCCGCGCGCCCGCATCTCCGCGACGAGGTTCCCCAGGCGGACGGTCGGCGAGGACTCGATCGACGTCACGCGCTTCGCGAAGCGGGCCATGGTCGTCGGGAACGCCGCTGGATACAAAAGGTTCACCGCGACGGGTGAAGGTTCTTAGGTCCGCTCTCCGTGCGGACCGCGATCTGCATGACGAAGACCCGCACGCGCACGAGACCGCGTACGACGCCTCGAAGGGGCGTGAAGCCGACGCTCGACGTCGCGATCGAGCACGCGACGCTCGTCCGGGGGCCGGCGGAGCGGGTTTTCGACGCGTTCGCGACCGCGGAGGGCCTCGACGCCTGGTTCACGTCGGGCACGAGCCTCGAGCCACATCCCGGCGGTGCGTTCACGTGGCGTTGGAAGGAGTGGGGGCCGGACCGTGTGACCACGACGTCCCGCGGCGAGGTCGTGGCGATCGAGCGGCCGGAACGGTTCGTCTTCCTGTGGGAGTCGGGGAACGAAACGCGCACGCGTGTCGAGATCTCGTTCGAGGCCGTGGCCGATGGGACGGTCGTCCGGCTCCGGGAGACAGGCTACGCGGACACCCCGCGGGGCCGTCGAGCGTTCATGAACTGCGCGAGCGGATGGGGCGAGGCCCTCACGCTGGCGAAGTTCTACGTCGAGCACGAGATCCGATACTGAGCGCGTCCGCCTACGCGGGCGCCGGGGGACCGCTCCGTACGGAGCGGGCGGAACCCATCGTGACGACCAGGAAACCGACCAGCGCGACGGCGTTCAGGAGCCCTGCCCACTCCCGCAGCCCCTGCGCGACCGCGAGGTCCCCCGCGACACGGAGGATGAGGGACGCGTTCAACAGGGCGAGCGGGCCGTAGAACGCGCGTCGGAACGGGATCGGCCGGCCGAGGAGGGCGGGGAACACGATCGGCGCGTGCGCGAGGATCATCGACATCACAAAGCCGAGGAACACCGCGTGGAGCATCGCGTCATTGAGGTACGGCCCCTGGAGCGGCAGCGGCGCCGCGAGGAACACACCCCCGAGGCCGAGCCAGACGTAGCCGGGAATGAGCGCGGAGGCGATGAAGCGGCCCAGGCCCGCGGAGCCAAGCTGGGCGCGGGCCGAGTCGAACAGCAGGAGCCACACGGCGATCCCCGCGAGGGCCGCGCCGGCCAGGTGGTTCGCGGGCAACGGGCGCACAAGACCGACGACCGAGGCGACGATGAACAGCGCCGCGAGACCGTAAAGGGCCGCTCCGGCGGAGATCGCGGTGGGCCGGAAGCGAGCGAGCTCGACGCGCTCCCCCGCGATCAGGAGGACGGGGAAGCCGATCCACCAGAGGAGCGCGTCACCCGCGAGGAGCGCGGGGAACCGCGCGGCCCACACGAGGTTCCCGACGAGCCACGACGCCATGCCGGCACACATGAGGGCGACCGCGGGCGTGCGGTGCACGAAGAGGAGCGCGACGAGGAGAGCCACGCCGACGCCGCTCGCAAAGACGAGGAGGACCGGCGCGAGGAACTGGACGGGCGGGACCAGGAGCGCGAAGGACCCGAGGACGCTCGCCACGGGGGCGACGTAGCCCCACGACGCGCGCAGCCCCACCGCCCGCTCCAGGGAGATCAAGCTGCCGAGGAAGCCGGACACCATGAGGACCGCGTGCGCGGCCGGCAGGCCCGCCGCGGGACTCGGCCATGGCCAGCCGACCCGGAGCAGCCCGGCCCAGACCGCGAGGAGGAAGGCCAGGACCCCAAGGGCGAGGAACGGCAGTGGCGTCCGTCCGGAAGCCATCGTGATCGCTGACCCGGGGTCCGGGGGACCTCGGAGGCACTTGAACTTTCCCCACACGGGTTCGGGCTTGCTGGGATTCCTGTCTACTCCCTCCAGGCGTGACAAGTGTCCTTAGGAAAGACGGGTTCTCTGCTGAAGAAACCGGCCGGACGATCGCGGCATGGACCTAGGAAATCGAGCGGCGCCCCCAGGTCACCCTGAGTGATGTCCGTGGCAGCGAAGCAGGTCGCGTACGTGCATCGCCACCGTTCATATAGGAGAATCGCAATGCATGCATTGCATGCAATCCATGAAAGACCGGAAGCCTACGATTTCCCTGCGCCTACCCCGACCGCTGCTCGAGGAAATCGATGAGCTTGTCCGGCGGACGCGGATGCGCTCGCGTACCGAGTTCCTCGAACGAGCCGTGGAGACCTACGTGGACGAACTGCAGGAAGCTCGTATCGTCGTCGTGAAGCCGTGGACGGAGGCGAAGGCGCGGGCCGCAATCCTGCGGTATCTGAAGGGCCGGCGGGCGACGTACGTGACAGACATCGCAGAAGCGCTGAGGATGGACCTGGACCTGGCGTTCCGGGTCGTCGGGTCCCTCGCGAAGGAGGGGAAGGTCATTGACTGAGCTCGGAAGCGCGGGGGACAGCGTCACGGGCGAGAAGCTCGCTGCTGTCGGTCGGAGGATTGGAAGGGTGTTTGTCATCACCGGCACGGGAGCACATCGGGCTCAGCGAGTGTACATCTGGGGCGAGCCCGCGCGCTGCTACGTCGACAAGGCCATCCGTCGCCTCTGACCGATGGATGCGGCCCCGTCTACCCTTGCTGGCAGAGAATGCCTGTTCCGTTCTTCACACTGCTGCGCTGCTCCCGCACTTCCAGAAGAGCCCTTGGTCCCTTGCGTAGTCGGAACACGGAGCGGAGACTCCTGAGGCCGCGCTCACCGGTGCGCGAAGCAGGCGCGGACCTCGGCACGCGAGACGCGGTCGATCCGCACGAAGCCGACGCGCTCGAACTGCACGACGGTGTCGACGCGGAGGTCCGCGACGGCCGGCTCCGCGAGGCCGCGGGACTCGAAGCCGCTTGGCATGAGGACGACCGTCGTCACGCCATGGTCCACCCACTGGATCTTCGGGATGTCCCGGTTCTCCATGGACAGGAAACGGGCGGGCCGGTCCAAGCGGACGTTGCAGAAGTCCTTGAGCCGGACTTCCTGCCCGCGGAACTTCTCGAAGTCCGCGCGCGCGACGGCGACCTTCCCGTCGACGGGGAGCGTACGCTCCCCGCGGCCCGGGAAGTCCGGGTGGAGCGGCGCCTTGACGCTCGACACCGGCGGCAGCCCCTCGATCGCGATCGGGACGGGCTCGGGGACGAAGAAGTACCGGTTCGCGTCCTTGTCGATCCGCTTCCGGTTCTCCGCGTACAGGGTCTCCGCGGCGACCTCGATGTCCGACTGGCTCAGGCCGAACGAGAGGACGAACTCCCGCAGGGCCGCGGGCCGGATCCCGCGACGCATCAGGGACTGCAGGGACCAAGTGCGCGGGTCGTCGATCCCCGTGAGCCGTCCCTCCGCGATCTCGCGGCGGTACCGGGACTTCGACAGCTCGAGGTCCTTGAACCGGAGGATCCCGAAGTGGACGAAGCGGGGCCTCCGGGCGACCTCCAGGAGGTCCCAGATCCGCGTCTCCATCAGGTCCTCCATGATGAGGTCCTTCCCGCGGATCACGTGCGTCACCCCGAGGAGGTGGTCGTCGACGGCCCAGGAGAACTCGAGCATCGGCCAGACGCGGTACCGCGCGCCGACCCGGGGATGCTCGCGCTCCGCGACGCGGAACAGGACGCGGTCCCGGAACGCGGGGTTCGGGTGCGCGACGTCCGTCTTCAGGCGGACGACGGCCTCGCCCTCGCCGTACGTCCCGGCGAGCATCGCCTTCCACATCGCGAGGGTCTCGTCGACGTCCTGGCTTCGGTGCACGCACGCGAGGGCCGTCTCCCGGTTCCTCCGGAGGGTCTCCGCGTCGCACTCGCAGACGTACGCCTCACCCGTGGCGATGAGCCGCTCCCCCCACTCGTAGTGGATCGGGATCCGGTCGCTCTTGTACAGGACCTCGTGGTACTCGACGCCGGCCCAGTCGAGGCCCTCCTTCACCTGGTCGAACGCCTCCGGGAGGAGGGGCTTCTCCTCGGAGCCGATCGTGTCGTCGAAGACGAGGAGGAGCTTCCCGCGGTACCGCTTCGCGTACGCGTCGTTGAGGACGAACGCCCGCGCGTTCCCGATGTGCAGGGGCCCGCTCGGGTACGGCGCGAGCCGGAGGACGACGTTCCCCTCGACGGCATCCGGGAGGGGCGGGAGTTCCTTCGGGCCCGTCTCGGCCTTGGGCCGTTCGAGGAGCTCGGGGGCGAGCGCCGCGAGCTCGGCCTTCTGCGCCTCGAGCTCGAGTCGGTTCACGTCGTCGACCGTGCGTGCGATCTCGGCGGCGAGCTCCTTCGCCCGCGAGCGGAGGGTCGCGTCCTCCGCGAGGAGCTTCCCGAGGACCGCCTTGGGATCGGCCTTCCCTCCATGCAGGACCGCGTTCTGGAGGGCGTACTTCCGCGCGGACTCCACGGGCACGGCCGTCCGAACCGACACGAGGTATAAAGACCTCTGCCGTCGGGCGCGAGAAACGTTAAGGGGGATGGGACCGCTCTCTTCCTCGTGGAGCGCGGGGGGTTCCAGTCGTCGCTCCGGCGCCGCACCGGGATCGCGCTGACCGTGGCCGCGATCGCGTTCGCGATCCTCGCGGGCGCGAGCGCGGTCCCGTCGCCTCCCGCCGCGGAGCTGCGGGCGGACGATCTCACGCCGTTCGTCGGCGAGCCCGTGCGCTTCGACGCGTCTGCGAGCGAGGGGCACGACGAGGGCAATGGCCGAATCGTCGCGTACCGGTTCGACTTCGGCGACGGCAAGGGGACGGACTGGCAGCCGTCGCCCTTCGCGGTGCACGCGTTCTCCGTCCCGGGTCCAGTGACCGCGACGGTCACCGTGCGCGACGCGCGGGACCTGCGCGACCGCGCCTCGGTCCGGCTCAATGTGCGGAGCACCCAGCCTCCTACGGGGGACGCGCCCGACCTCTCGCCGGTCGCCGCCACATTCGACCCCGCGAGACCCGCGACGGACGACGTCGTGAGCCTCGCGATCACCCTCGTGAACCGCGGGGGCTCGACGGCGACGTCCGCGACGATCGAGGTGATGGATGCGCGGCCTTCGGGTGACGTCATCCTCATCGACCGCCTGACGCTCGCGCCACCTCTCGTCGCGGGGGAGATCCGCACGGTCATCACCGCGCGGTTCCTTGCCGTCGAGGCCGGAGAGCACACGATCCGCATCGAGGTCCGCGACGTGACGCCGGCGGAACCGCTGACCGCAGACAACCGACTCGAAATCGCCCTCGACATCGAACCGGCAACCGACGGGGGCGGGCCGAGCGATGGACCGGGGGGCCTGAATCCGTGGGCGATCCTGCTCGTCGTCGCGGCGTTCGGATCCCTCGCGGGCGCGTACGTCCTCCTGATGCGCCCCCGGGAGGAGGGACCGCTCGGGCCACCGCCCCCAAAACCGTCCGATCGCTCCCCCCCGCCCGCTTGGCCCCCGTGAAACCCAGGACCACCGCGCATTCGCGGGGGCGTCGCAACCTTTCTATCTTCCATGCGGTTTCAGCGGACGAGAGAATCCCATGGGGATCCGAACGTGGCTCGAGCGCTTCGCGGGCGAGACGGTGACCGTCGAGGACCGCGTCAGCCGCGAGATCGAGGTCACACGCCACCTCGTCGCGCATCCGAACGTCCCCGTGCACTTCCGCGACCTCGACGGGTTCGAGGCCGCGGGGAACGTCTGGTCGACGCGGGAGCGGGTCGCGGCCGCCCTGGGCACGACGAAGGACGCCCTCCTCTCGCGTCTCCTCGAGGCCCAGACCCACCCGAGGGACACGCGGTTCGTCGACCGCGCGGACTTCCTGACGAACGCCTCGACGGACGTCGACCTGCTCGACTCCCCCGTGCCGAAGCTCTATCCCGGTGACGCGGGGCGGTTCATCACCGCCGGGGTGTGGGTCGCGGAATGGAAGGGCGTCCGGAACCTCTCGTTCCATCGGATTCAGGTTCTCGACGCGAACCGCGGTGCGTGCCGGATCGTGCCTCGTCACCTGAGGCACATGTACAACGAGGCGATGCAGGCAGGCGAGGAGCTCAAGGTCGCCGTGTGCATCGGCTTGGACCCCTGGAACCTGCTCGCGGGCGGGACGTCGGTGGAGTACGGCGTGGACGAGAGCCGGATCGCGTCCGCCCTGACGCAATCGTGCCTGGGGCGGCCCGTGGACATGGTGAGGATCCAGACCGGCCTCGCGGTGCCGGCTGAGGCGGAGTACGTCCTCGAGGGCCGCCTGATCCACGAGACGCACGACGAGGGCCCGTTCGTCGACGCCGTCCGGACGTACGACCGCGTGAGGAAGGAGCCCGTCCTCGTCGTCGACCGGATCTACCACCG
>MGVZ01000023.1:20261-25818 GCA_001800745.1 Euryarchaeota archaeon RBG_16_67_27 | reverse complement strand
CGTTCGAGAAGGAGATCGAGGATCTCCGGACGACCTGGGCGAACCGCATGATGCGCCTCCAGCAACGCGAGGAGGACGTCGGCACGCGCGAGTCGAAGGCGAAGTCGGACATCGAATGGGTCGCGCGGAACGACGAGGACCTGAAGCGGCGAGAGCGAACGCTCGAGGAAGGACAGAAGGCCACCGCCGCGCTGCGCGCGGACGTCGAGGGCCAGCGCAAGGAGCTCGAGCACGCGGCGTTCGATCTGCAGACCCGGGAGCGGTCCGTGCGCGAGGAGGCCGCGAAGCACGCGGACGAACTCATGCGCCGGACGGCCGCGGCCCAGACCGCGGAGACCGAGCTCGCCGAGGCGCGCTCGACGTTCGAGCAGCAGGCCTCCACGAAGAAGACGGAACTCCAGGCCCTCGAGACCGGGCTTGTGCAGCGGGCCCAGGGGCTCGACGCGCGTGGCGCCGAGCTCGCAGGCACGGAGGCCCGCCTCACGTCCCTGTCGAAGTCCCTCGCAGACCAGGAGGTCCGCATCGCTCGCGAGAAGACGGACCTCAAAGGCCTCGCGGAGCAGCTCGATCGGCGTCAGATCGAACTCACTCAGGCGCGCCAACGGTTCGAGGAGGAGTCCACGACGAGCCGGGCCGAGGCGGAGGCGTTCCGCGAGTCGCTCGCGCATCGGGAGGCGGAACTCCAGGCCGGGGAGGAGCGCCTCCAGCGGGAGGCGACCGCCCTCCAGGACAAACTGGGCGCGAAGGCGCAGGAGCTCGCGTCCCGGGAGAGGTCAATCTCGGCTCAGGAGCACGAGCTCCGGTCCGAGGAGCAGGACCTCGAGGCACGGACGCGGGAAATCGACTCAAGGGAGAGGCAAGTCCAGGCTCACGAGGCGGAGCTCGCAGCCCAGGCGACCGCATTCGCGAAGCGGCAGACGGACATCGCGGCCCAGGGCTCGCACCTCGACGAGACGATGAAGCAGTTCGCGGTCGAGGAAGCGGAGAAGCGCCGGGAATGGGAGACCCTGAAGAACACCCTCCAGTCCCAGGAGTCGCAAATCGAGGCGGACGCGCAGACGCGGTTCGCAGAGGCCGCTGCGCGGGCCGCGGAGCTCGAGCGACGCGAGCGGTCTCTGAGCGCTGGGATGGCCCAGCTCGAGGTCGAGCGAGCAAGGCTCTCGGACGCGGCGAAGGCTCAGGCCGCGAAGGACACCGGGGCGGCCGCGGCGTGGGAGCGCTCGGAGAAGCGGTTCGGCGAGCTCAAGACGATGGAGTCCACGCTGCTCCGGGAGCGCCAGGCGTTCGAAGGCGACAAGTCGACCTGGTCCACGCGTAGGACGGAGGAGCTCAAGCAACTCGAGATGACGCGGGACGCGGCGGGCGAACAGGCGGGCCAGGCGGAGCGACTCATCCAGGAGTCCCAGCGGCGCACGAACGTCGCGGTGGAGGCGGAGAAGACCGCCCAGCGGCGCTCGGACGAGATCGCCGCGGCGCAGAAGCAGCTCGACGGCCGCCGGTCCGAGATCGAGCGCGGCGAGCAGACGCTCCAGGGCGAGACGACCCGGCTCAACGAATCCGTCAAGCGGCTCGAAGCGCAGACCAGGGAGATCGAGGCTCAGGCGAAGGAGCTCGCCGCGCGCGACGCGCGTCTCCTCGCGGCCTCCCAGGAGGCGGCCCGGGCGGCGGACGAGCTCAGGGCGCGGCAAGCCTCCCTCGAGACGGAGGCGGCGCGGCTCGCGAAGTACGCGGCTGAGATCGACGGCCGCACGGCGGACGCCGATGCGCGCCTCAAGAACTCGGAGACAAAGGCCACCGAGCTCGTTCAGCGGGAACGCGTGCTCACGACGGAGCTGCAGAGGGCGGAGAACCTCATGGAGGACCTCGGCCGGAAGGAAGGCGAGATCAAGTCCCGGGAGCGAGGGCTCGCGACATTCCAGACGGAGCTCGGACAGCGCGAGGCGAACCTCGCGCAGAAGGACAAGGAGCTCCGCGAGGGGATGGAGGCGCTCGAACGGATGCGCCAGGACCTCGAGACGAACCTCGGGAAGGCAGAGGACGACCGAAGGGTCACCGCCGCAGCGAGGGAGGAAGCCCAGGCCCTGAACGCGGAGGCGGAGCGCATGAGGGCGCAGTCCGACGACATGCAGAAAGAGGTCGCGAAGAACATGAAGTTCCTCCAGAAGAAGGCCGTCGACGTCCTCGACCGCGAGGAATCGATCCGGGAGCGGGAGATGAAGGTCGAGGAGGGCGAGAAGGGCCTCGAGGCCCGCGCGGAGGTCATCGAAAGCAAGGCGCGCTCGCTCGACGTCGAGCGCGAGGAGCTCGTCGAGAAGATCGACCGCAAGCAGGCGGAGATCGAGAAGCTGCGGGACCGCGCGGCGACCGCGGAGAAGAGCGGTGCGGCGAGCGCGGAGGCAGACGAATGGCGGAAGGACATCGAGACCCGCGTGAAAATCATCCAGAAGAAGGCCTTCGATCTGCTCGATCGCGAGGAGAAGCTCCGGAAGCGCGAGGAGGACCTGCGGACCCGCGCCGCGGAACTGGGCATCACCCTGTGACCCCTCGGGGGCCCCCGTCACCCCGCATCCCGTCGCACGCAGGCGCAAAGCGGATGTGCCGGCACCGCCTTCGGCTTCGCCATGGACGGCGGGGAGATCCGGCGAGTCCTCGAGACTCCGATCGGAGGTGTGGAAATCCGGACGGATGGGCGACGGCTGAAGGCGTTGAGCCTCACGCACGCAAGGCCCACGCGAGGTGGGGACCGGGATGCTCTTTTCGAAGAGCTCGAGCGGTACTTCCGCGGCGAGCCCGTCACATTCGCGGACGTCGATGTGGATCTGACCGGATCCACGGAGTTCGAGCGCGAGGTCTACAAGGCCACCCGCGCGATCCCCTTCGGGAAGGTCGCGACGTACGGACAGATCGCGAAGGCGATCGGCCGGCCGAACGCGCAGCGGGCGGTGGGCCAGGCGCTGGGGAAGAACCCGACGTCGATCGTGATCCCGTGCCACCGCGTCGTCGCCTCCGACGGGGGGCTCGGCGGGTTCACGGGCGGGCTCCACTGGAAGAGGAAGCTCCTCCGGCTCGAGGGCATCCTCCCCTGAGCGGACGCGAGGGGCCGGGCGCGCGGGTCACCGGCGCCGGAGCGCCGCATCGAAGTCCTCGATGAGGTCGTCGACGTCCTCGAGCCCGACGCTCACGCGTACGAGGCCCTCCATGATGCCGCTCGTGCGTCGCTCCGCGTCCGTCAGCGGACCGTGGGTCATCGAGGCGGGGTGCTGGACGAGAGTCTCCACGCCGCCAAGGCTTACCGCGAGGGTCGCGACGTCTACGGACTCGACGAACCGCCTCCCCGCGCGGAACCCGCCCCGCGGCTCGAAGCTCAGCATCGCTCCGAAGCCGGACATCTGCCGCCTCGCGAGGCGGTGTTGGGGGAAGGACTTCAGCCCGGGGTAGTGGACGACGCGTACCGCGCGATGGTCCTCGAGGAACTCCGCGAGCGCCTGTGCGTTCGCGCCCTGCGTTCGCACGCGGACCGGGAGGGTCTTCATCCCGCGCCGCACGAGGAACGCCTCGAACGGTCCGATCGTGGGGCCGAGGAGCTTGTACGTGAACCAGATCCGGTCGAAGAGCCGAGTCGTTCCCGTCACGACCGCGCCCGCGACGACGTCGCTGTGGCCACCGAGATACTTCGTCGCGCTGTGGACCACCGCGTCGACCCCGTGCTCGAGAGGGCGCTGGTTCACGGGCGTCGCGAACGTGTTGTCCGCGAGCACGGTCGCGCCGACGGATCGCGCGGCCCGCACGGCCTCCCGGAGGTCCGTGATCATCATCGTCGGGTTCGCCGGGGTCTCGACGTAGACGAGCCTCGTCCGGGGGGTCACCGCGGCGGGCCACGCCTCGGGCTTCCGCGGGTCGACGAACGTCGTCCGCACGCGGAACCGCGGGAGCATCCGCGTGAAGATCTCCGTCGTCGACGTGTAGAGGCTTGCGCCTGCGACGACGTGGTCTCCCGAGCCCACGCATGCGAGGATCGCAGAGGCGATCGCGCCCATCCCCGACGCCGTCGCGAGTCCCCGCGCGCCGCCCTCGAGGTCCGCGAGGGCGTCCTCGAGCTCCCGCACGGTCGGGTTGCCCCACCGCGTATAGTAGGCCGGCGGGGCCTTCGCCGCGGCGAACGCGGCCCCCTGGCGCACGGAGTCGAGCGCCCACGTCGAGGTCGCGTAGATCGGCGTCACCAACGGACGGTGGCCCTTGCGCCTCACGCCGTGGACCGCGCGGGTCGCGATTCGTTTCGCCGTCCTGCGCACGCGGCGGACACGGGAAACGCATGAGAAAAACGTTGCGACCCGCAGGGGCATTCTTGCATGGACTTGAACCTGTGCGTCTTACTTTCACATCCGCGCGCGACCGTCCACGGAAGAAAAAACCGGAAAGGTCAAAAAGGGCAGGTGGTATTCACGCGTGCCCGGCCCCCCGATGGGGCCGGGCCGTGACACCGCCAGGAGGCAGGAGATGACGCGCGAGGTTGACTATGCACCGAAGCCCATCGACCCGGACTTCATGAACAAGCCGGACGAGTACCCGGAGACGGGCACCCACTACGAGCACAAGGTGCTGGGTGAGGGCAAGGAGCGGTCCGACGCGAACGGAGCCCCGTACCCCACGAAGCTCGGGATCCACGGCACCCACGTCGCGGTCGATTGGGAAGCGTGCATCGCGGACGGCGTGTGCATGGACGTGTGTCCCGTCGACGTCTTCGAGTGGGAGCTTGCCCCGGGCAAGAAGGGAACGGGAAGCGACAAGGTCATCGACAAGGGCGGTGCCGAGTGGACGAAGTACCGCACGGACAAGTCCGACCCGATCCGGGAATCGGATTGCATCGACTGCATGGCGTGCGAGACCGCCTGCCCGACGAAGGCGATCAAGATCTCCCCGTGACGCGGGACTCGGGACATCCGCGCCCGCTCGGCCGTCCATGGTCACTCGCCGGACACGCCCGGCGGCGGGCCTACTTCTCCGGCTCAGGGGCCCGCGCGCGGGCGGCCGAGACGAAAGGGCGGCGCAGCCGCGCCCCGAGCGCCGCGATCCATTCCGGTCTCCGGTACACCGCGATGACGAGCGGCAGGGCGACCGCGAGGTACACGACATGGGCGACGATTCGCGCCCACTCCGGGCTCACGTTGTAGCCGAACATCACCGCGAAGATGGATCCGACCGCCCCCTTGTGGTGGAGGAGATCGCCGCTCGCGAACGGGAGCTGGTACGCCGCGGAGGCCCACCACCCCAGATCGACACCGACGGCCTCGCCATATTCGATGAGCTCGTGCACGCCGTATCCCAAGAGGCCACCCGCGAGGAGGACGAGCAGGACGCTCGTGATGTAGAAGAACTTCCGGATGTCGAGTCTCAGGCCGACCCGGAACACCCCGTATGCGAGGAGGACGCCGAACGCAAGGCCGAGCCCCGCGCCCGCCATCGTCGCGACGGGGTCCTGCACGAGGAACGGCGTCAGGAACAGGACCGTCTCCAGGCCCTCGCGGACGACGAGCACGAAGGTCAGGGAGAACAGGGC
>MGVZ01000023.1:19157-20226 GCA_001800745.1 Euryarchaeota archaeon RBG_16_67_27 | reverse complement strand
CTCGACTCGGCCTTCGACCTCCTGCCGGATCGTCCGCCCCTTCGTGGCCATCCAGTAAATCATCGAGGTGAGGACAGCGACCGCGACGAGGGCCGCGACGCCCTCGAAGAGCGTCTGCTGGGCGTCCCCGAGGGTCCCGTAGGCAAGCCATATCCCCAGGCCGAGCCCCACGCTCGCGCCGAGAGCGCCGTAGATCCCGAACCATGCGTACCGGGTTTGGGACGCGCGGTTCGTCTTCACAAGGAACGCGAGAATGATCGCCGTCAACAGGGCGGCCTCGAGGACCTCGCGGAACGTCAGGAGGTACTGTGCCACGACCATCGTTGTGCCTCTGATTTCGGCTGACCTAAATCTCTCTCGCGTTCAGGAAGTCGCGATACTTAAGGATTAGGTCGCCCGAAATCCCGCAGAGGACCCAAGTTTCGGGGTACCTAAAGGTTCGACACGGACAGTATGTATTGGTGGGGGCTTTCGGGCAAAGGGTTTATGGACCTATCCGGTTTTGGACAGACGAAACCATGGCTCAGGCGCTCGAACTCACGGAAAACGTGGAGATGTACCTGAAGTACATCTACCTCCTCTCCACGCGAAACGACGGCCCGGCGAAGACGGGGGAGGTCTCCCAGAGCCTCAACGTCGCCCCGTCGAGCGTCACGGAGATGCTCGATCGCCTGCAGGAGGAGGGCCTCGCGAAGCATCAGAAGTACCAGGGCGTCGTCCTCACGAAGAGGGGGCGAGACGTCGCGGTGCGGATCCTGCGGCGGCACTGCACGATGGAATACTTCCTCGCGCAGACGCTCGGCGTGCCGGAGGGGAAGTACCACGACGAGGCGTGCGAGATGGAGCACGTCCTGAGCGAGGACACCGCGGCGCGGCTCCGGAAGCTAATCAAGCAGCCGGACACGTGCCCGGACTGCTACGACCTCAAGAAGCTCCACTGCCGGTACCTGATCGCGCGGCGCTAGAGCGCATCGTTCATCGAGCCGCTCCGGTACCCGCGGAGGTCCACGGTCACCTGGAGGAAGCCTGCGCGGCGCACGGCATCGACGACGTGCTCCGCGATGTCCCG
>MGVZ01000023.1:0-19037 GCA_001800745.1 Euryarchaeota archaeon RBG_16_67_27 | reverse complement strand
CCGAAGCCTCGACCCTCCGAAGCTTCTCCAAGGTGATCCCTTCGCCGTACACGATCCTCGAGGACAGGCAGGAGTTGCTCGGCTTCCCGTGGAAGGTCAGGCCGAGCCGGAGGGCGAGGGCACGGACCTCCGCCTTCCCGAGGCCGAACTCGACGAGGGGGTGCCAGAAGCCCGCCTCGTCCATCGCCCGGATCCCGGGTCGGTGGTCGCCGAGATCGGACACGTTCACCCCGTCGGCAATCGCGCGGGCGCCGAACTCCGAGGCGACGGGCTTGAGCGCGACGCCGAGCTCCGTCCGGCAGAAGTAGCAGCGGTTCGTCGGGTTCGCGACGTACGACGCGTTCGCGAGCTCGGAAACCGGGACGACCCGTACGGCGATCCCGATCTCCCGCGCGTTCGAGAGCGCGTCCTCGAGCTCCCGCCGCGGCAGGGATTCTGCATCGGAGATCGCGGCGAGGGCGCCCGTGTCGAGGGCGTCCCGGGCGATCCGCGCGACGAGTCCACTGTCGACCCCGCCGCTGAAGGCGACGAGGACGCGACCGCGCTCCCGCATCGCACCGACGATCCCGCGGTACGCGGCGCCCAGGTCCACGACGCGGGCCGCGACGGACATGCGCCCCGTCGAAGCCGGGGCGCCGGATAAAGGCATCGCGGCTCACGCGGCGAGCTTCTTCACTTCCTCGAGGACGCGCTTCGCATCCGGCGGGATCTTCGAGTCCTCCGTGACCCACTTGTACCGAACCACCCCGTGCCGGTCGAGGACGAACACGGATCGCTTCGAGACCCCCTGGAGGTTGAACTCGCCGAGCCGTTCGTACAGCACGCCGTACGCGCGGCTCGCCTGCTTGTTCCAGTCGCTCAGGAGCGGGTAGCTGATCTGGTTCTGCTGCCGGAACGCCCGGTGGCTGTGGTGGCCGTCCGTGCTGATCCCGAAGACCTTCGCGCCCGCGGCCTGCAGGTCGCCCATCGCGTCGCGCATCGCGCAGAGCTGTCCCTGGCACACGCTCGAGAAGTCGAAGACGTAGAACGAGAGGACGACGGGACCGTGCCCGACCTCCTTCGACAGGGTCACCGGCTTCCCTTCGTCGCTCAGGAGCGTGAAGTCGGGCGCCTTCTCACCAACCTCGACCATGGAATCACCGCGCGGCGCGCACGAGCCCGCGGTCACCCTTAAGCCTTTCGCGCCGAGGCTGCGCGGATCCGGGCGGCGACCTGAGCGTGCCGCGGGCAGAGCCGCCCGGACTCGACCTGCGCGGCGAGGAGCTCTGCCTGCCAGTGCGCGTTGTACAGCCGGCACGCGGGGGCGTCGCAGAACGCCTCCTTCGTGATCGCGTACATCGCGGCCTGGAGAGCGTACCCGTTCGCGACCATCGTGAGCCTCGGGTCGTCGTAGTCCACGAATTGGCCCTCGAACGGCGCCTTCGCCGCCTCGAACGGGACCGAGCCAAGGGCCGCGGACAGTCGCGCCTTCACGCGGTAGTATCCCTCGGGCTTCGCGGGCGCCTCGACGATCCCCGACGTCGACACGATGGACGGGAAGCCGCAGACGACGGCGCGGGCGTGGTATCGTCCGTCGTCCTCGTACGTGCCGAGGAGCCGGTGGGCGAAGACGACGTGGACCGTCCGCAGGGAGCGCTCCCTCGGCGGAAGGAGGCTCCGGAGGAGGGAGGCATACCGGTAGCCGTCGTAGAGGACCCCGGGAACGCGCTTCGTGGGGTCCCGGAGGAGGCGGAGTTCGAACTGGACCTCGCCGTAGAGGGGCTCCGCGGGTTCGAACGGCTTCAGGAGGTGGCGCACGCGCGTCGCGGCGATCTTGCGGGCGAGCGGCTCGAGGTCCCGGGCCGCCACGTGGTTGAAGAACTCCTTGCGGATCGTCACCCGCACGCCGAGGACCTCCCGAAGGTACTCGGCAACCTCGCGGATCCGCAGGGTCACCGAGCTCGGATCCGGGTACGCGTACGCGGCGCGCGGGAGGTCCCAGTCCGGGGGAATCCGGCCGGGCTTTGACGACGGACGGGGGGCGCGGACCACGAGGTCGACCATGGAACTACGAAATATTAATGTCGCGGAATCGCCCATGGGGGCCAGCCGTCCGGCGATCCGTTTCCGTGAATGCATCGCCGTGCGCGAACGGTGGGGGATCGAATGGCCAAGGTGGTGCTCGCCGCAGACTACACCCTGATGACGGACTATCGGGGCGTGCCGCTCGCGACGTTTTTCAGCTGCATCCCGACGGACCACTGGCACTCCCGCCTCGTCTACCGGATCCTCGCGGACCCGCCGAAGCTCGACGCGAACGGCCATCCGATCCGGGCCCCGTACGGGCTCCGCAAGGTCGAGGCCTCCCTCGTGCAGGCGTGGGGGCGGGACGAGGTCGTCGTCGCGGACCCGAAACGGCTCGAGTCGTATATCACGGACGACACGGAGATTGTCGGCCTCCACTCCATGGATCCCCTCGGCCTCGGGCCCGTGAGCATGTCCTTCACGATGGGCGGCACGCTCACGCCGTACACGAAGGCGATGTTCCTCGACCTCGTGCGGCGCGCCCAGCGGCGCGGCCGGAGGTACAAGGTCGTCCTCGGAGGCCCGGGCGCGTGGCAGTTCGACTACCGCGACGGGCTCCAGGAGGCGCTCGGAATCGACCACATCGTCCACGGGGAGTGCGACCACTTCGTGCCGGAGATTCTCGACAAGATCCTCACCGGGGACGGGGCGCCCGTCATGCGGTTCACGAACGCGACCGCGCCGCGGCCCGAGCAGGTCCCGAAGATCCTCGGCCCGACGATGCACAGCATGAACGAGGTCATGCGGGGCTGCGGCCGCGGGTGCGGGTTCTGCGAGGTCACCCTCCGCCGGCCGCGGTACTTCCCGCTCGACTACATCGCGGACGAGGTCGCGGTGAACGCACGCGCGGGCGGGAGCTCGATCCAGCTCCACTCCGATGACATCTTCCTCTACCGCCTCGAGAACTGGAAGACGTTCGAGCCGAACGAGGACGCGGTGAAGGAGCTCTTCCGGTTCGTCATGGACCAGCCCGGGGTGACGCACTGCTACCCGACGCACGGGACGGTCAGCGCCGCCGTGACGAGCCCCGGGCTCATCGAGGACCTCTCGACGATCGTCCGGGCGGGGCCGGACAAGTGGATCGGGCTCCAGTGCGGGATCGAGACGGGAAGCGCGCGCCTCTCGAAGGAGGTCCTGAACCGGAAGGCCGCGCCGTTCACCGCGGAGGAGTGGCCGGAGATCGTCGTCCAGGGGACGGAGATCCTGAACCGCAACTACTGGTTCCCCGCCTACACGATCATCCTCGGCCTCCCCGGGGAGACCCCGGAGGACGCGTGGATGACCGTGGACCTCATCGACCGGATGGAGCAGATCCCGGATAACCACTTCATCACGGCGCCCCTGACGTTCGTCCCCGTCGGGGCGCTCCGCGGCGAAGAGTTCTACAACCTCGACGAGATGATCGACGAGGCCCGGTTCAACGTCGCGTACCGCGCCTGGCGCCACGTCGTGCTCGAGATGGACCAGGACCTTTGGCGGCTGACGCGCCTCCCCGCGCCCCTTCGCGCCCTCATCGTCGCGACGGGCCGGATCGGCGGTCGGTACATCCTGAACATCATGGAGCGCTACGGGGCGAAACGCGGGTTCCGGATCCGGCGGCCCGCGAAGACGGAGCGGGAAGCCGAGGGCCACACCGCGGGCTTCCCGACTGCGTAGGACCCCCGGGACTCTCCGGGGCCCGTCACGGAAGCCCGGGCCGCCGCGTCACTTCTTCCGCTTCGGCGTCTTGCCGAGCTGCTCGAGGGCGACTTCCGCGGCGCGCTTCCCGCTCAGGAGCATCGCGCCGAACGTCGGGCCCATCCTCGGAAGACCGTACGTCGAGCAAACGGCCATGCCGGCCACGACGACGCCGGGGTATGCGAGGCCCGTGTGCTCCACGACCGCGTCCTCGGACTTCTCGATCCACATCCCGCCCTCGCCGATCCGCTTCGCGAGGCCGCGCTTCTCGAGCGCCTGGATCACGTACGCGTCGTGGCCCGTGGAGTCAATCACGAGCTCGCATTCGAGGCCGATGGGATCCACGCAGGTGATCTCGTGGGGGAGGGCCTGGACGGGCGTCCAGTTGATCACGATGCCCGCGACGCGGTTCTTCTCGCGGAGGACGATGTCCTCGAACGAGGTCATGTTCTGGATCTTCGCACCCGCGTCCATCGACGCTGCGATGAGTTTCGAGCACGCATGGGGGCCCGGAGTGACGTAGAGGTTCTTCGAGTACGCCTTGTACGGGCAGCCGATTTCGTCGAGGTACTTCTGCGCGGGATGGCGGAGCGTGACCGTGTTCATGAGGAAGCCGCCGATCCAGAAACCTCCGCCGATGTAGTTGTTCCGCTCGATCACGACGACCCGGACGCCGTTGAGCGCGAGCTCGCGAGCCGCGGTCAGGCCGCTCGGTCCGCCGCCGACGATGATCACTTCCGTGTCCGCGTACTCGGAGAGGTCCTTCGTGAATCCCGCCAGGATGGCGCGGGTGACTTCGGCCTCGCTCGACTCTGCGAAAATCGGCATTTCGACACCTTTCCAAAACCCATCGAGCTTGTCCTATTTTAGGGTTCGGCATTGGGCGCGTCCGCGCCGTGGAAACGCGCCGAGGGTCCGCCTAGGGGCCGTCCCCGATCCACGCGAGGTACTGGACCGCCTTCGCCTGCGCGCCGTCCGCTCCGAGGATCGACGGGAACGTGCGGTCGCGGAGGAGGACGACGATCTTCTCGAGGTCCTCCCGCGTGAGGTTCGCGACATCCGCGTGGACGTCCCGGAGCCGCTTCCGGAGCATCGCGGGAGCCATGTCCCCCACGATGGCCCGCATGTCGGCCTCGATGCAATCGTACGCGGACTTCGTGTCCACGGCGATCACGCTTCGGCCTTGAGGACGTGCGCGCTCAGCCAGGCGCTGTACCCGATGTAGAACAGCACGACGAGGGCGACGACAAGAAACGCATCGGAGACGAGCACCTCGAAGCCGAGCGCTCGGGAGGCCGCGCTGAGGCTCAGCGCAATCCCGACGGCCGCGAGGCCGACGCTCAGGCGGTAGAGCAGACCCCCGCGCATCATCCGCACGCCCTTGTGCGCGAGGAGGAACGCGCCGAGGACCCCGCAGAAGATGCTCAGGACGAGCACGACGAAGAGCTCTGCTGACACGGCCATGGATAGCCCCGGGGACGATGCGAGGGGACGAGCCTTAAGGATAGCCCTGCGGCTCTCAGCCCTGAGAATCTATCCCGCGAGCTTCGCGGTAACGGTCTGGCCGCCAGCCGGGGCGAAGCCTTCCGATTCGTATAGGCCGACCGCGGGATCGTTCCCCACGGTTGTGTAGAGGGCGATCCGCGGCTCCCCGACCTGCCCGAGACGGTCGATGCCAGCGCGCAGGAGGGCGCGCCCGAGCCCGCGGCGGCGACGATCCCTGGCGACGCCGAGCTCGGAGACGAGGGGCACCCCCATCCAGTGCGTGAGCAGGATTGCGCCGACGAGGCGGTCGCCGTCGACCACGACGAACGACGCATCCGGGAGGAAACGGCCCGCCTCCGTGCCCTTCATCGTGCCGATGACGTACTCCCGCCACTCCCCCTCCGAGCCGACGTGCATCCCGAACGCCTGCTCCAAGTGGCCCTCGTAGACGTCCATGAGGAACCGGGTGAGCTTCGCGACCTCGGGTTCCTCCGGGGGCCTCAGGTCGATGCCGTCCGGCCGCGGGCGGCGCCCTGTCGGGGCCTCCATGCGCATCCGCGCGAATTGTCGTCGGAAGCCCAGGTCTGCGAACGTCCGCTCGTACGAATCGTCGAAATATGCGATGACCGAGGCGGCGCCCTGGGCGCGGAGCGTGTCGAGCGCCTTGACGATCGCCTGCGGCGCGATGTCCTGCCGATCCGAGGCGATCGAGAACCCCGCGAGGGTCCCGGGGAGGAGCCGGGCCGTGCCGACAATCCGGCCGGCCTCCATGAACGCGAAGTGGGACTTCTGTTCCTCTTCTGGCAACCTCAGGTACCGTTCGACGTGCTCGGAGACGGAGCGGCTCGGGAGATCCGTGCGGCCGTCGATGTACACGCGCCAGTACTCGTGAGCCTGAGTCGAGGCGAGGGGCGCGAGGGTGAGCATCGGCACTCCGCGTCGAATCGGGCGCCTCGGATGAACGTTTCGCTCGCATGCTTTATCCCCGCGTGGACCCTTCCGACTTCGTCGATGGATTTCAGCCTCACGGACACGCAGCAGATGACCCGCGCGACGGTGCGCGACTTCGTCGAGCGGGAAATCATCCCGACGTCGGCAAGATACGACGAGAGCGAGGAGTTCCCGGAGGCTTGGGCGAAGAAGATGGGGGAGCTCGGCCTCTTCGGCATCTTCGTCCCCCCGGAGTACGGCGGCTCGGGCCTCGACTCCGTCTGCTACGCGATCACGATCGAGGAACTGAGCCGCGGGGACGCGAGCGCGGCGGTGATCGCGGCCGTATGCAACGGCCTCGCGTGCGAGCCGATCCTCCGGTTCGGCACGGAGGACCAGAGACGGGAGTTCCTCGTCCCGCTCGCGAAGGGGGAGTGGATCGGGGCGTACGCGCTCACGGAGCCCGGGAGCGGATCCGACGCGGCGGCACTCCGGACGACCGCGCGACTCGAGGGGGACGAGTGGGTCCTCGATGGGACGAAGGCGTTCGTGTCGAACGGCTCCCAGGCGAGGGTGGTCATCGCATACGCGCGCACGGGGGAGAAGAAGCACGACATCAGCGCGTTCCTCGTCCCGGCGGACGCGAAGGGTTTCACGGTTTCGAAGAAGGAGAGCAAGATGGGGATCCGGGCGAGCGACACCGTGAACCTCTCGTTCGATGGCCTCCGCATCCCCAAGGGAAGCCTCCTCGGGGAGATGAACCGCGGATTCGCGATCGCGATGTCGACCCTCGATGGCGGTCGGATTGGGATCGCGGCCCAGGCCCTTGGGATCGCGCAGCGCGCCCTCGAGGAGTCCCTGAAGTACGCGAAGCAGCGCGAGGCGTTCGGCCACCGGATCGCGGAGTTCGAGGGCATCCAGTGGAAGCTCGCGGACATGGCCACGGAGATCGACGCGGCACGCCTGCTCATGTACCGCGCCGCGCGCCGGAAGGACCTCGGCATGCGCCACACGTACGAGTCGAGCGTGGCGAAGCTCTTCGCGTCGGAAGCCGCGCACCGCGCGGTCGACGCCGCGGTCCAGATCCACGGAGGCTACGGGTTCGTCAAGGACTACGTCGTCGAGAAGCTGTACCGCGACCAGAGGGTCACCGAGATCTATGAGGGCACGTCGGAGGTCCAGCGACTCGTGATCTCGCGCTCGGTCCTCGGGAAGTGATTACCCTCCGAGGCGGTACGTGCGGTACTCCGTGCTGCATGGTGTCGACCCGCTCACCCACACTTCGCCCGTCGTGAGGTTGATCACGGACCCGAAGAGGGTCTTCGTCTTGTCTGCTTCTCCGTTCGCGGGGTTCTCGTGACGGCAGATCGAGTCCGGCTCCCCGACATGATCCCGCTGGATCGCCATGATCGTCTCCGGCGTCACGCGGCCCAGGAAGGGCTTCAGGAGCCTGCGGGCGCGGTTGTACCGCATGATCGAGCAGAACTTCGTGTGCAGGTTCGTCTCGAACTTCCACATCTTCGGCGAGAGGTAGTGGTTCGTGTGGACGAGCCAGCCGTCCTCGCCGTACACGGCGTCGAATGTCGTCGCGGAGCCCTCCATAGAATACAGCTCGCCTTCGCGCGAGCAGACGATGTTGTTGAAGCTCGAGCCGCGCCCTTCGGGCATCGACGCTTCGAGCGCCTCGACGAGCGTGCGCGCTTCGAGGACGCGGCGGGGCGGGAACATCTTCGGGATCCCGACGCGCGAGTCGTTGTGGCTCACCGCGTTCCCCGTGAGGCTGATGCCGGCGTCGTTGAACCCGATCGTCGGGAAGAGGCCCCCGTACGACATCGCGAAGAACGCGGGCTTGCCGTCGACCGCGACGTGGACGGGGACGACGTTCCCCTCGAAGGGCGGCGAGTAGTCCTCGTTGTGCGCGACGAGGACGGAGCCGCCCGCGGTGTGCTCCGGGCCGACCGCGAGGTCTGTGCAGCCTTTCCGCCCGAGCGACGGGGAGTAGCCGGACCAGCTCGCGGCCAGGACGTCGAACGCGACCCCGCTCCCCTTCGAATAGCCTCGCATCTCATCGAGGAAGTCCGGGTACCACGTCTCGATCCGCGGGAGGACCTTCCGTGCGTACCGCTTCGCGCCCTCCATCGTCCCTCCCGGTTCCCACGTGAGCTCGCGCTTGAAGATCTCTACGGCGCGGTGGGCCTCCTTCGTGAACCGCTCCCCGAGCTGCTCCCCGACGTCCCGGGGCGAGCCGTGCACCCGGAAGACGGAGAGCCGACCGTAGCGATGGGACGATTCGAGCGTAACGGCCATCGAGAGGGCAAGCGCGAGGAGGGCTATGAGGCTTCGGGGCGCGGGACGTCACATCTGACCGGAGCCCCACGCGATGATCGCGATCACCGCGGCGGCGAAGCCGCCGAACGTGATCGTGAGCCAGAGGGCGCCGAAGAAGAGCGAGCTCAGGGCGAGGAGCCCGATGAACGCTGCGAGGTACGCGGTGTACACGAACGCGTCGACCTTCGCACTCCCGCGCCCAGCCTGCGCTTCCGCCATCGGGCGAGCGACCGTGGCCGTCCCTCTTATGCCTTGCTGTCCGGGGAGTGCGCGAACGCTTAATACGCCGGGCCCGCCTCCCGCCGCCCGTGGCGACCCGCGTCCTGTACATGGACGAGAGGAGGGGCCAAGAACCGGACCCGTGCTACCTCAAGGACTTCGACGCGCGGATCGTCGAACGCGGTCCGGATTTCGTCGTCCTCGACGCGACCGCGTTCTACGCGGAAGGAGGGGGCCAGCCGACGGACACCGGGATCCTCCGGTGGCCTGCGGGCGAGGCGAAGGTCCTCCGCGTCCAGAAGGAGAAGGGCGTGCTCAGGCACTACGTGGACCGAGTCCCCGAGGCCGACGAGGTCCAGGGATTCGTCGACTGGGAGCGGCGGTACGCGCACATGCGATTCCACACATCGCAGCACCTCATGTCCGGGATCGTCTGGCGTATCTACGGCGCGCGGACCGTCGGGAACCAACTGCATGCGGACCACGCGCGCGTCGACTTCCAGCCCGCGAACTTCACTCCCGAGGACCTCACGCGGATCGAGGCGGAGTGCAACGCGGTCGTGGGCGCCGGCCAGGACGTCCGGATCTTCGAGGAGGACCGCGTGGGCGTCGACCACAAGATCGGGGACCGGTCCCTCCTAGACCTGATCCCCACCTCGATCAACCGGCTCCGCGTGATCCAGGTGGGCTCCGCAGACTACTGCCCGTGCGGCGGCACCCACCTGCGGAACACGCGGGAGATCGGCGGAATCAGGATCCTCGAGAAACGCTCCAAGGGCAAGGAGACGGACCGGATCGTCTACGAGCTCGCGTCGAAGTGACGATTACCCTCCCGCGGAATCCAACGCAAGAATCCAAATACCCCGACCGCGCGAATCGTCCGCGCCCACGATGAGAGCGGGAGTCGTCGGTGTCGGGAAGCTCGGCGGGGCCGTCGCGTTCGCCCTGGCGCAGGAGATCCCATGGGACGAACTCGTCCTCGTCGACGCCCTGGAGGGGCTCGCCTGGGCCCAGGCGGAGGACATCCGCCACGGCCTCCCCGGACCCACGCCCACGGTCGTGCGGGCGGGCGACCTCGCGGACCTCGCGGGCGCGGACGTCGTCGTCCTCGCCGCAGGGAAGGGGCGAAAGCCCGGGATGACGCGACTCGATCTCCTTCATGCGAACGCGGGGCTCGTCGCCTCCCTCGGCGCGGCGATCGGACAGGTGGCCCGGAAGGCGACCCTCGTCGTCCTGACGAACCCGATGGACGTGATGACGACGCTCGCGCGGCAGGCGAGCGGCCTCCCGCGGGAGCGGGTCATCGGATCGGGGACGCTTGTGGACTCCGTCCGCCTCCGCGTGCTCCTGGCGGACCGGTTCCGTGCGAGCCCCGCGGAGGTCGACGCGTCCGTGCTCGGGGAGCACGGGGACCGGGCCGTCCCGATCTTCAGCCGTGCGAAGGTCCGAGGGGAGCCCCTCGAGCTCGACCCCGGGTCGAAGCGGGAGATCATCGAGCAGCTCAGGGGCCTCTCCGCGCGCGTGATCGAGGGGAAGGGCGGCACCGCGTTCGGACCCGCGGGCTGCACGGCGGTCCTCGTCCGATCGCTCGTCTCGCCCACGCCCGGCGTCGTCCCCGCCTCCGTCGTCCTCCGGGGGGAATACGGCCTCCGCGACGTCGCGGTCGGGGTGCCCGCGGTCCTCGGCCAGGGCCGCCTGATCCGGGTCGAGGAGTGGCCGCTGCGGTCGGACGAGCAGGCGGGGCTCCAGGAGGCCGGGCACGATCTCTCCCGGTACGTCGAGGATGCGGCAATCGTCCTCGGCCAGGCGGTGCGGCACGCAAGACTCGAGGATTTCGCCGCACCCTGACGGCTATCCGATCCCGGGCGGTCCGGAGGCCCCGCGCGCCCGGGCCCGCTCGCCCGCGGGGTCCCGCGCGGTGAGCAGGAGCACGGCGGTGACGGCGAGCCACCCGCTCGCGACCAGGAACGGGACCTGGCTCACCCGGCCATCGAGGAGGGTCGCCTGGAGGACCGCGCCCATGACCACGGGGCCGAGGAGGAACCCGACGTCCCCGATCGTCCGGTAGACGCCCATCGCCATGCCCATGGACTCCGGCGGCGCGAGGTCCGTGGCCCACGAGGCCATCGGCCCCGTGAGCCCGAAGATCAGGCCGACGACGGCCATCGTGGGAATCGCGGAGGCGAGGTCCCGCGCTGCGTAGATGAACGGCAGTGCGAGGGCCATGAGCAGCAACGAGCTGACGAACGTCCACTTCCTCCCGTACCGGTCCGCAAGGAGACCCGAAGGATACATCGTGAGGAGGGAGGCGCCCGCCATGACCGTGATCATGACCCCAGTCGTCGCGACGGCCTCCGCAGGCCCGAGGCCCCAGTTCATCTGGGCGAAGAACGGCAGGACGGTCGTGATCACGCCCCCGCGCGCGAAGAACGCCGCGAGGACCCCGAGGTTCACGAGGACGAAGCTCCGGTCCGCGAGGACGCGCCGCGCCGCGCCCCAGTCGAACTTCGCGGGTCCCTCGCGGTCCGGGAGGGCGAGGGTCGTCGTCACGAGGACGAGCCCGACCCCCGCGAACCCGGCGTACGCCCAGAAAGGCGCTGAGAGACCGCCGTAGATCGTCACCGCGCCCCCGATCACCGGACCGAAGATCTGGCCCAGGAGGAGCATGTTCACGTAGACGCCCATGTACCGGCCGCGGCGGTCCGGCGGGGCGGCCTTCGCGAGGGCCGCGAGGGACGACGTCACGTAGAACGCACTCCCGACCCCCTCGAGGAACCGCGCGCCGAGGAGGACGAAGTAGCTGAAGGCCAACGCCGCGATCATGGAGGAGACGACGATGATCCCGAGCCCGTACATCATCATCCGCCGGTTGCCGAAGCGGTCGCCGAGCGCACCCGCGGGGAGGTCGAGCACCACCCGGGCCGCGGGCAGGGCGCCGATCAGGACGCCGGCGAGGAACGGGTCCGCGCCGAGCGCCTTCGCGTACTGCGCGATGTCCGGGGTGATCATCGCGATGCCGAGCATGACGAAGAAGACGACCGCGGACAGGACGAGGACCGTCCTCTTCGCGGTGTCCATGGAGGCCCGTGGACGGGACCCGATGGGATAAACATTCGGTCCTCAGACATCGACCGCGCGGGATCCGTCCCACACCTTCCGCGCGCCCTTCTCCGGCGCGGGGATCATCAGGTCGCGCCTCGACTTCGTCGGGATGACGAAGAACTCCTCCGTCCCGCCCGTCTCGGAGATCAGGACGAGTTTGACCTTTCCGCCCTCCATGGGCGCGCCCGACTCGGGGTCGAGGTAGTTGTACCGCACGTACCGGCCGCGGTCGATCAGGGACCGGACCTCGAGCTCTCCCTTCTTCGTGCGCGTGAGGACGTCGTCCGGGTACGGGGACATCGCGATCGAGCCGGCAAGGACGCGGGAGAGGATGAACCTCGCGCGCTACGGGAGCTCGAGGATGACGTCGTTGCCCTCGTAGAACCCCTCGCCGTCCGCCTGGGCGATCCCCTCGCACCGCGAGACGAGGAAGCGCAGGACGGCGTGGGCGATCGCCCAGCCCTCCGAGTCCATGGACGTCGTCGGGACCTGCAGGGCGTATACCTGCTTCGTCGTCTTGAGATGCGCCTGGACGGCCGTCTTCGCCTTCGATCGGGGGAGATCGGCGATCCGCTCGAGGAACTCGTCGACCTCGTCGTCGACGAAGCTCCCGCGGCCTCGGACGTCGCGGTCGACGACGAGAGGGCCGCCTTCCTTCGACACGACGAGGAGCAGCTGCTCCCAGTCGGGGTCCGCGAGGTCGACGTCCGCCTCGGGGTCGACCTGGGCGGGGAGCTTGGAGGAGGAGAGCGCCTCGAGGACCTCCCCGGGCGCGGGCCCGACGGAGGTGCGACAGAACACGCGCAGCCAGTAGGGCATCCGGCGAGGATTCGAGGAGGGCCGGATAAAGGTCTTGCCCCGCGTATCACGGATGAGGCGATGGGCACGGGAGGGATGCGGCCGCCCGGATTCGAACCGGGGTTCTCCCCCATATCAGGAGGGTGCGTTGGCGGATTATAAGTCCGCTGCGATGACCAAGCTACGCCACGGCCGCGCGGTTCCGGAGGTCCCGTGCCGCAGAGACCGTCCCGCCTCTCATCCTATCTGGAATGCGAGACGGGGCCACGCGGGGCTCACGCGGACCCGAGGAGGACGGTTCCCGAAGGACGGTGCGGCGGACATCGCGACGCGCCCAACGAACCACACCCGGGTATAAGGGTGTGTCGCCGCGGACGCGCCGGACGAGAACGAGACGGTCAGCCGGGCACGCGACGGCCCGCGACGTACGTCTCGAGCACCCGGATGTCGTTGATCGCGTCCCGACGGGCTCCGAGCGGATCGTCGCCAAGGACGACGAAGTCCGCGACCTTGCCGACGGAGATCGAACCCCGTTCCGCCTCCTCGTGGCCCGCCCACGCGGCGTCGATCGTGAACATCCGCAACGCCTGATCCGGCGTCAGGCGCTCGCTGGGGACCGGATGGTGGACGGCGGCATGGATCCCGAGGAGGGGATCGAGGGGGGTGACGGGGGCATCGGATCCGCCACATAGCCGCATCCCGCGGTCGACCATCGTGCGGTACGGATGGATCGTCCGGGCGCGGTCCCGCCCGACCCGTGCCACGTAGAAACCGGTGTAGTCCCAGAGGTGGACGAACGCGGGTTGCGTCGAGACGACAATCCCACGCTCGGAGCAGAGCGTGGGGTGCTCGGGGAGCGGGAGCTCGAAATGCTCGATCCGGTGACGCCGCATGGACGAGAGCCCCTCGTACGCTCGCAGGGCCTCGTCGATCCCGCGGTCGCCGATTGCGTGGGTGATCACCTGCAGCCCGCGCGCCTCGGCGTCGCGGGCGAGCGCGCGGAGGGTGTCCGGCGACTGATAGAACGTCCCCGAGGTGCCGGGCCGGTCCGCGTACGGACCGAACAGGAGGGCGGTGTGCGAGTCCATCGAGCCGTCCACGAACAGCTTGAGGCCCTCGGCCCCGGCGGGGATGTCCGCGACGCGGTCCGCGATCACGTACAAGCGGGTGTGGAGGGGCGTCTCGCGGCGGAGCGCGAGCGCGATCTCGGCGTCGGCACCGGCGGGCTCGATTCCGTGGACGGAGGTGATACCGGCGGACAGGGCCATCCGGCAGGCACGAAGGAACGAGGACTCCCGGGCTTCCCGCGGGATCTGAGCGTCGAAGGCCGCCTGCGCGCGGTTGTTCGCGTCCGCCCGGAGGACCCCGGTGAGCTCACCATCGACCCGCTCCACGCCCGGCCAAGAGGAATCGACTCCTAGAGCCCGGAGGGCACGCGTGTTCAGGACGCACGAATGGCCGTCCATGCGCTCCACGCGCACGGGATGGTCCGGTGCGATCTCGTCAAGTTCTGCGGCCGTCGGGTACCGCCGGTCCGCGACCATCGTGTCGTCGAATCCGACCGCGACGACCCAGCCTCCCCTGAGAACCGTCCGCGCGTCATCTCGGATCGCCTCGAGGATGTCTCGAATCGTCCGCTTCCCGAAGACGTTCAGGCACGTCGCGGCGAAGCCCGCGGCGATCAGGTGCGCGTGGCCGTCGATGAACCCGGGGACGACCGTGCGCCCCTGAAGGTCCAGCGTCGCCGCGCCGGCTGCCCGGTTCCGCACCGCATCCGCGCGGCCGATGTCCGCGATCCGGCCGTCCTCGACGAGGAACGCCTCTGCCTCGGGGACAGCAGGATCCATCGTGTGGACGCGCGCGTTCGTCACGAGGAGTCGCGTGGACATGACTCGCCTCCGGGAGGGCCCGGCACGGTCAACGGGGACGGTCCGAACTAGTTAACGCCCGGGCGTCTTGCGCTCGAAGAGGACCTCTGCGGCGTAGAGGATCCGGAGGATCTTGTAGTACGGGATTCTCGCGTGGGCCGTCGAGAAGTACCGCCGACCGAGCTCTGTGACCTCGGCGCCGGGCACGACCCGCATCGCCCCGGGACGCGTGCGATCGGAGACCCAAATCTCCGCGCGGGCGAGTCCGAACCCGTTCCGCCACCGGAGCGCGTTCAGAACCTCTCGCGCCGATCGTGCCACGAGGGGGGCATCGACGCGCTCCGACTAGGACGTTTCCGGAGACCCACAAGGCCCTTAGCGGTCCGGGAAGCGGCACCGAACCGTCGGCGCTCCCACGAGGCCTCGACTCCTGCCACGTTCGCCTGTCCCCACGACGCCCACGCGCAAGCGCGGGCACTTTCCAATCCCGCTGTATGCCACCCCTCTGTTCGCCTTGTGTCATTGCCGGCCCTCGTTCCCTGCGATGTTCGCCCTCGGGGCCACCGGATGCGATGTATCCGTAAACGTCATCCCGGAGGGTCGCAATGCTCCGGAAGGAAGGGGGACATCCGAATGCCGCTGTACATGGACAAGCATACTCGGGTCGACGGACTCACGAGGGAAGCCGTCGCGAAGGCACACGCCGAAGATCTGAAAGTGCAGGGAAAACATGGAGTCGAGTATACGAAGTACTGGTTCAACGAGGGTACGGGGGAGGTATTCTGTCTCGTGAAGGCACCGAGTAAGGAAGCTGCCGCGAGAGTCCACCGGGAGGCCCACGGCCTCGTTGCCGACGAGCTCCACGAGGTGGAGGAAGGCGCGTAGGCCCGGCTCCGATCGATTGACGGCGGCTGCCTCCATCCCCGCATCCAAAAGCCCTTATCGGCCCACCCCGTTCCGTGGCGCGGATGGACTATCCGCGGAAGGTCCAGGCGATCCTCGACCGCGCGCACGCCGGTCCCGGCGACGGGGTGCGCGTGACGGCCCGCGGCGCGACGTACGAGGGCGTCGTCATGCCCCACCACGGCTTCAGCGGCGAGGACATCCTCACGGTCAAGCTCGGCAACGGCTACAACATCGGAATCGTCGCGGGGGACGTCGAGGCCCTTGAGGTCAGTTCGAAGGGGACCCCGTCGAAGGCGGACCGCCGCCTCCCGCCGCCCTCGGAGGGCCGACCGACGGTCGCGGTCCTCGGGACGGGCGGGACGATCGCATCGTACGTCGACTACCGAACGGGAGCGGTCCATCCGGCGGTCACCGCCGAGCAGCTCGTGTTCAGCGTGCCGGAGCTCCTCGAGGTGTGCAACGTCCGCGCACGGATGATCTTCTCGGTCTACTCGGAGAACCTGAAGCCGGACCACTGGAGGCAGCTCGCGCGGGAGACGGCCTCCGAGCTGAACGGTGGCGCGACCGGCGTGGTCATCCCCCACGGGACGGACACGCTGCACTTCACGACGGCGGCGCTTGCGTTCATGCTCCGGGACCTGACCGGGCCCGTCGTCGTCGTGGGGGCGCAGCGGTCGAGCGACCGGCCGTCCTCGGACGCCGCGCCGAACCTCCTCGCCGCCGCACACGTCGCGACCGCGAACCTCGGGGAGGTCGTCGCGGTCATGCACGGGGAGACCTCCGACAGCCATGCGGACATCCATCGCGGCGCGAAGGTGCGCAAGATGCACGCGTCCCGCCGGGACGCGTTCCGGTCGATGAACGACACGCCGATCGGGCGCGTGACCGTCGACGGGAAGGTCGAGCTCGAGGGGCGGGCACTCCCACGGTCGAAAGGGCCCGTCCGCGTGGACGACAAGCTCGACGCGAAGGTCGCCCTCCTCACGTTCCATCCTGGCCAGACACCGGAGGAGGTCGAGGCCCTCGCCCACGATGTCCACGGCCTCGTCATCGCGGGCACGGGGCTCGGGCACGTCGCGCAGGACCTCATCCCCGCTCTCGCACGGGCGGCAAAGGACGGCGTGGCCGTCGTGATGACGACGCAGACCCTCCAGGGCCGCGTGAACCTGCGCGTGTACGACACGGGCCGGGACCTCCTGAAGGCCGGGGTGATCGGCGGCGAGGACATGCTCCCGGAGACGGCCCTCGTCAAGCTCATGTGGGTCCTCGGTCACACCCGGGAGCCCGCGGAGGTCGCGAAGGCGATGGCGACGAACGTCGCCGGCGAGATCAACCCGACGATCGGCCTCGACGAGTTCGCGACGTAGGCGTGCCATCCGGTTCTCGTTAACCTTATCCGGGCGCCGGGAATGTGGCGGTTGCGAATCGATGAAGATCGATGAGACGGGCGAGGTCGGACTCGTGATGACGGACGCGAACGAGCCCGTCCTCTCCGGCGGAGACCAGGTGATCGGGTACCGCGAGCTCGAGTACGAGATTTACCGCGGCGGGATCCTCGCGAAGCGGTCTCTCGTCGGCACGCGCCGAGGATGGGTCTGGCAGACGCGGAAGCGGCTCCTCCTCCTCGACGAGACTTGGATCGAGCTCCCGGAAGGGAAGAAGGGGAAGCGGTACCATGAGGTCACGAACGGCGAGGCGCGGGACGTCGTCCACAAGAAGGGGCGAGTCCTCGTCCACGCGGCGGCCGAGGGCCGCGGCAAGGTCACGTTCGAGTTCCGCCCGTTCGGCCCCGCGTCCCGCCTCCTCGCCTGGCTGAAGAACGAGAAAGAGCACCGGGCGAAGCGGGAAGAGGGCACGCTCCGGTCCCCGTACAACGAGAAGGACCGGCAGCGGTCCGCCTAGGGTCGCGCTTCGGGCAAGGGTTAATCTTTCGACCCCCTCTTTCCGACCTGATGGACTACCGCGCGCTCGGGCTGAAGGCGGGCCTGGAGATCCACCAGCAGCTCGCGAGCCGCAAGCTCTTCTGCGCGTGCCCGTCGAGGCTCACCGAAGACGCCGGCGGCACGCGGTTCCACCGGCGACTCCGGCCGACGCAGAGTGAGCTCGGGGAGGTCGACGCCGCAGCGATCGAGGAGGCCAAGCGCAGGCTCACGTTCGTGTACGAGGCCACGGAGGGCACGTGCCTCGTGGAGGCGGACGAGGAACCGCCCCATCCTCCGAACGAAGAGGCACTCGACATTGCGCTTGAGGTCGCGCTCCTCACGGGGGCGACGCCCGTCGAGGAAATCCACTTCATGCGGAAGATCGTGATCGACGGGTCGAACACGTCCGGCTTCCAGCGGTCCGCCCTCGTCGCGATGGGCGGGGCGATCGAGGTGAACGGGAAGCGGATCGGGATCCCGACGATCCTCCTCGAGGAGGACGCGGCGCGCAAGGTCGGCGAGGCGGAGGGCGAGGTCGTCTACCGCCTCGACCGCCTGGGGATCCCCCTCGTCGAGATCGCGACGACGCCGGACATCGAGACGCCCGACGAGGCGCGGGAGGTCGCGTTCGCGATCGGCTCCCTGCTCCGGGCGACGCGGAAGGTGATCCGCGGAATCGGGACGGTCCGCGAGGACGTGAACGTGTCGATCCGGGGGGGCGCTCGGACGGAGATCAAGGGCGTCCAAGAGCTCCGGATGATCGCGACGTTCGTGGAAAAGGAAGCCGAGCGCCAACGGATGCTCATCGAGGTCGCGCATCAGCTCCGGAATCGCAAGGCGGCCGTGCTTTCGACCATCGTCGACGTCACCGCGCACTTCGCTCGATCAGAGTCAAAGGTCGTGAGGTCTGCCGTGGCGAAGGGAGGCGTCGTCCTCGCGTGGCCACTCCCCGGATTCGCGGGACTCCTCAAGGGGACACTCGGGCCCGAGCTCGCGGCACACGCGCGGATCGCCGGCGTCGGGGGGATTTTCCATTCCGACGAGCTGCCCGCGTACGGGATCTCCTCGGACGAGGTCGGTGCCATCCGGAGTGCGCTCGGCCTCGACGACCAGGGCGCGTTTGTCCTCGTCGCGGACCCGGAGCGCAAGGCGCGCGACGCGATCGACGAGATGCGGCCGCGCGCGGAGGCCGCTCTCGACGGCGTTCCCCCGGAGACGCGCGAACCGCGCCCCGATGGCACCACGGTCTATGCGCGACCTCTCCCCGGCAAAGCGCGAATGTATCCGGAGACCGACGTCCCGCCCGTCCGCGTGACCGCGGCGCGCCTCGATCAGATCCGCGAGCGCCTCCCGGAAAAACCGGATGCGACGATCGCGCGCCTCACCCGCGAGTACGGGATCCACGAGCAGCAGGCCCGACAGCTCGTCCAGGAAGGGAGCGACGACGCGTTCGAGCTCGTGGCGAAGGAATTCGGGGAGGCGAAGGCCGTGGCGACGCTCCTCCTGTACACGTTCGGCGAACTCCGACGGGAGAACCTCGACGTGGACGGGATCGCCGTCGATCACCTGCGCGAGCTGTTCTCCCTCCTGAAGGCCGGTCGCTTCGCGAAGGAGGCCGTACCCGACATCTTGAGGGAGATGACGCGGCGGGGCGTGCGCCCCTCGGAAGCGATCGAGTCCCTCGGCGTGCGAGGGATGTCCCGGGAGGAGGTCCAGAAGATCGTCGACGAGATCCTCG
>MGVZ01000022.1 GCA_001800745.1 Euryarchaeota archaeon RBG_16_67_27 | reverse complement strand
CCGGACAACGACGAGGTCCCCCTCGCGGATCCACATCCGTTTCTTGAGCTTGCCCGGGATCCGCCCGAGGCGGCTCTTCCCGTCCGCGCACATCACGCGGATTCGGGACGCCCCGAGGAGCTGGTCCGCAATCCCGAAGATCTCGCCCTCCCTCGCCCGCGGCATGCGGACGCGGAAGACCTCTTCCTCCGGCATCGGGATGACGATACCGGAGGCCCGCTTTAAACGTTTCCTGGGAGTCCGGCGTCATCATCGGGACTTCGTCGCGGCCTCGGGGACGGTCGGGCCTTCGACGCGCTCCGCGCTCACCGGCACGTACGCATAGGGCACGGGCGTCCGCTCGAAGAACGACGCATCGACGACATCGACGCCCTCGGGGACGTCGTACTCGACGTCGTCGACGAATCCGAACCAGTACACGACGGCGCCGTCCCCGAACATCTCGCTGTACGGGGTCAGCTGCTTCCGGATGTGCCGCTTGATCTCGTACGGGTCCCCGAAGGTCGCCTTGGACTCGATCCAGTACTTCTTCGTCCCGTTCATGTCGATCGGCCGGTGGAGGAGGGTGTCCGGGGTCTTGTCGTACTTCGCGCGGAGCTGCTTCTCCGTCTCGTACGTGAGGCCGCGCGCGTCGAGCCAGGTGTGGAGCTTCGCCTCGCCCCAGTGGCCGCGGGCGTACTGCCGCGCGGTGCCCTCTGGGGAGTAGACGATGTCCGTCCGGCGCGCCTCCTCGAGGTCCCTCCCGAGCCGGCGGTCCCGGACCTGGTCGATCTCCGTGATCATCTTCCAGAACTGTTTCCGCGACGTCTTCCGTTGCTCGAGGATCATCAACGCCGTGAGGATCGGAGGGAAGTCGAACTTCCGCGCGACCTCGACGAACGACGCCCCGTTCTGCCACATCCACGCGAGGCGCCGGGCCTGCGCCTTCACGCGGTAGAACTTCCGCGTCGTGTCCCGCACGACGCGCTGCGTGTAGACGACAAGGAGGAGTTCCTTGTCGTAGCCGACGTTCTCCGCCAGGAAGTCGATGTCCTCTTGCGTCGCGAGCTTGCGATAGAGGTCCTGGTACTCACTCAATTTCATCGATACGCCACGGAATGTGAAAGGACAGTGAAGGGAATTGGCCGCGCAAACCGGACGAAGCTACTTAAAGGTTTGCGGGTCGTGGGGACCTCGGGTCCGCCGGGGACCCGTCGACCTTCGACGCAGGTCGGTCCCGGAGCGCCCGGGGAATGACTAAATAGCAGCGGAGGATAGAATCCGCGGTCGCGGATGCGGACCGACATCTCGAAGATCATCAGCGACGCGGCATACCAGACGTACGAGCGCCGCCTGCTCCACCGCGTCAAACAAGGCGCCGTCCCGAAGCACGTCGCGGTGATCATGGACGGGAATCGGCGGTTCGCGAGGGAGCTCGGTCTCGGGAACGCCGCGGACGGGCACGACCGCGGGCGGGACAAGCTCGAGGAACTCCTCGAGTGGTGCCTCGAGGTCGGCGTCCGCATCCTCACCGTGTACGCGTTCTCGACGGAGAACCTCGCCCGGCCGACGGACGAGGTCCGCTATCTCATGCGCCTGTTCGCGGAGAACTTCCGGAAGGTCGGGGACGACAAGCGCGTCCACGAGCACCGGATCCGCGTGAGCGTCTTCGGGAACCGCGACCTCCTGCCGACGGAGGTGAGGTCCGCGATCGACTATGCGGAGGCGCGGACGAAGGACTACGACGCGTACCGGTTCAACCTCGCGGTGGCCTACGGCGGTCGCGAAGAGATCCTGAACGCGATCCGCGACGTCGTGCGGGACGCGCGGGACGGGAAGGTCGCGCCCGAGCAGATCGACGAGAAGTTCTTCTCCCGCCGACTGTACACCGCAGACCTCCCGGACCCCGACCTCGTGCTCCGGACGAGCGGGGAGGAGCGGATCTCGAACTTCCTCCTCTGGCAGCTCGCGTACTCCGAGCTCTACTTCGTCGAGGTGTACTGGCCCGGTTTCCGGAAGATTGACTTCCTCCGGGCCCTGCGCTCGTACCAGCTCCGCCAGCGGCGGTACGGCGCGTAGGCGCACAATCTATAAGCGGGGCGGCTCGTTCCCGCGACCCGTGAAGGGTGAAGTCGTCTATTTCCGCTTGTTCGACACCGGAGCGAGTGTGGACGTCGCCGAGATCCGTCGTCGCGCGGATTCGGAATTCATCTCCGGCCGCGCGCCGTCCGAGCACGCGGCTCCGAGGTACGCGAGGTTTCCCGAACCCCTCCTCGTGACCGTCGACCGGAGGACGCTCGAGACGAGCCGGGGTCTGCTCACCCTCGACATGTCCGCGCGCCTTTATGCGGTCGGAGCGATCGCGGTCACCCTCCGCGCCGCGTTCGACGTGCCGTCGATCCGGGATCTCATCCCGTTCGCGGGGCTCCGGATCCTGCGCGACGGGACGC
The DNA here is from genome assembly GCA_001800745.1 of Euryarchaeota archaeon RBG_16_67_27. Lineage (GTDB taxonomy): Archaea > Thermoplasmatota > Thermoplasmata > RBG-16-68-12 > RBG-16-68-12 > RBG-16-68-12. The sequence goes on along the minus strand of MGVZ01000022.1, from coordinate 11,322 downwards.
CGGAGACCCTGGACGAGTACTGCGGCCGGATCGCGACGCGAATCGAGGAGGACCTCGTCCCATACATGCGCGACTCCTATGACGTCCGGGTCGATCCTGAGGCGTACCTCGCGTACTGCGTCACGGAACCGGACGTCCCGACGCGCCTGTACGTCGACGCGAGGCGGGCCGAGGTCACCGCGCTCCTCGCTGCGGATCCCCGGCCCGACGACATCAGCGACGAGGAGGTCGCGGACACCTGGAAGAACTGGTTCTCGTACTACAAGGACGACCTCGTCGTGATCGAGTGGGACGCGGCGCTCGTCATCGAGCCGACGGGAAAGTACGAGGACACCCTCGCGGCCTTCGAGATCGCGAACCTCCAGCTCCTCGAGCTCCGGACCTACGACGCGTACCTCGACAAGGTCATCGACAAGGCGTACGACGACCTCGATTCCTTTTTCTCGCGGGGCGGCGTCCTACGGAGCGGGCGGGAAATGGTCAAGGAGCTCGCGGACGTCCGGATGGACCTCGGTGAGGTGACGGACGAGGTCGAGAACATCTCGAAGTTCTTCGGGGACTGGTTCCTCGGGAAGGTGTACATCGGGTGCGCGAGGAAGTTCGAGCTCGAATCCTGGCGCCGCATCGTGAATGACAAGATGCAGGCTCTGAGCGAGATCTACCACGTCGCTCAGGCGGAGGTCGAAAGCCGCCGGATGTTCTTGCTCGAGGTGCTGATCGTCCTCCTCTTTGCCGTGGACCTCGTCCTGATCTTCTACCTCGGCTGACGCCTCGGACGCGCGGTCCGGAGAGGCGCGCCACAGGTCGGGCAGTCGTCGTGCCACTTCGGCCATACCGTCCGGCAGCCGGTGCAGCGGTACGACCACGTCCACTGTTCCCGGATCCCGCGCTCCATGACGGGCTCGAACCCGACCCCGAGGGCGCGGGCGACGTTCTGGACGGAATAGTCGTCCGTGACGACGATTGCCTGGACGTCGAGTGCGAGCGCAATCAGGTCGACGTCCGTCGGCGAGAGCCGATGCGCGTCGCCCGTCGCCTCGCTCATCGCCCGCGCACGGCGGAGCGCCTCGGGGCTCGGCCCGCGGATCTCGATCTGGGTCTCGAGAATCGCCTCGAGCTGGGGCGTGAGGCCGTGGCGCCGAATCTCCGGGAGGACGGATGGCGGGACGAGGAGTTCGCCGGGGAACTGCCGGCCCGTGAGGAGAGCGGAGGCGTCGAGCACGCGGCGCACGGCCCTTCCCACGCGGCGGAGGCTTACAAGGCTTCCGCCGGTCTAGCTCACCTGGATTGACCCGAGCACGGGCTTGAACGTCCACCCGCTCGCGTTGTCGAGGATCGACCGGGACAGGTCGAAGTCCAGGGTGAGCGTCGCCTCGCCGCCGCCGGGGAGGTCGAAGGGCGTCGTCGTCTTCAGGATGCCGTCGGGCACGGTCAGGGTCACGCGCTCGCCGTCCGCGAACGTGCCTTCGACCTTCGCGACGACGATGCGGATCTGCGTGTACTTCCCGGCGGGGACGCGGTCGAGCGCGAGGACCTTCGTGAGGTTCCCGAGCTCGATGAAGTCGATCGTCGTCGTCTCGAGCGCGAGGGAGTGCCAGCCGCTCTCCTCGCTCGCGTTCGCCCGGTGCACGCGCACCTCGGAGAACGTCACGTTCACGTGGGCCCACTCCGCGGGTGCGTCCTTCACGAGGACGCGGAGGGTTCCCGTAGACGTCGTGCCCGCGTACCACACGACCCCGGCGAGGACGAGCGCGAGGCCACCCGCTATGGCGAACAGCTTCCGCCGGTCGGCGAGCATGAGGCGTCTCCGAGGCGGCGACAAGGCGTCCGGTCTATAAAGGCGACGCGACGTTCGCGAATCTGAGAACGTCGCCTATGCGGACGCGCCCGCGGGCATGCCGATCGTCGCGTACACCCGGTCGATCGCGACGCGGGCCTCGGCCTCGTCGTGAGTCTTCACGAGGACCTTGCCGCTCTCGTAGAGGGTGAGCTCGGGCTCCCCCTCGACGATCAGCATGACCTTCACGTCGTTCACGCGCAACCCCGCGTCCTGGAGGCGACGCGCGGCGCTCGTCAGGTCGACGCGGGCGGGCGTCTTGAGCGTGGAGATGAACGCGGTCGCGGTGCGGCAGGGACGGAGCAGGTAGTACGTCATCGGGCGGCCTCGGTCGCGGGGGACACGCGAGCGTGGCCGTCCCCCTTGAACTTTTCCGCGGCAACGCCGTCGAGACATCCCCGGACGAGCCGGTCGAGGTCGAGCTTCGCTTCCTCGGCAAGGACGTGCTCGAGCCGCGCCTGCGTCGCCGGGGAGGGCGGCCCGAGGAGGTCGCAGATCTCCGGGCCTTTCGAGACCTCGTACGTGCCGATCACCTTCGCGCGATCGACGATCTCCTGCTTGTCGAAGCCGAACAGCGGTCGCAGAACCGGATGGCGCGCCGCCGCGTCGATCACCCGCAGGTTCGCGAGGGTCTGGCTCGAGACCTGTCCGAGATTCTCTCCCGTGACAAGGACGTCGGCCGACTCGCGGTCCGCGAGCGTGTCCGCCAGGCGGACCATGAGCCGCTTCGTGAGTACGAAGTACAATCGCCGGTCGCACAAGTGTGCGACCTCCGCGAACGCCTCGCCGACGCGGACGACGTACAGGGTCGGAAGGCCGAGGAGGCCGCAAAGGGTCCTCGCCTTCGCCGACGACGCGGCGTCCGTGATCGGCTCCAGGGAGAAGTGCGCGGCGACGAGATCGAGACCCTGTCGCGCCATCAGGTGACCCGCGACGGGGCTGTCAAACCCCCCGCTCAGCAGGAGCACACCGCGGTGGGCCGTGATCACACCCCGACGTACTTCGCGTAGATCGTCCGGGCCTCCGCCTCGTCCGCGACGCCGCGGATCAACGCACGACCGTCCGCGAAGACGGTGACCCGGTGGCCCTCGACGTCCACGAGGAGGACGGATCCCGCGCGCCGTGCCGCCCCGAGGCGACCGAGGCGTGTCCCGAGCGCGTCGAGGTCGACGGGGCCTCGGTGGACGGGGTCGATGGAGATCGTGTCGCTCCCGCATATGGACGCGAGGACCTGCGAGCGCTTCGCGCCGAGGTACTCGCGCTCCCCGCGGACGCACGTCGGGCAGTCGGGCCGCCGGGCGACGCGGATCCGCTGGATCTCCGGGATCCAGCCGTCGACGACGAGGAGGTCGCCGGACGGGGGCTCGCCGAGCAGGAGCCGGAGGACCTCCCCGGCCTGGAGGGACCCCACCTGGGACGAGAGGGCGTTGAAGATCCCCGCGGTGTCGCAGGTCGGGAGGGTGCCCGGAGGCGGGGTCTTCGGCGTGAGACAGCGGAAGCATGCGGTCCGCGGTGGGTGGATCGACATGACCATTCCCTGCGTCGCAATCGCGCCGCCGTACACGAACGGCACGGATCGCGCGACGGCGACCTCGTTCAGGAGGAATCGCGTCTCGAGGTTGTCCGTGCCGTCGACGATCACGTCCGCGGAACGGACGAGGTCCTCGACGGTCCTTGAATGGACGTCCTTAGCAATCCCCTCGATCGCGATGTCCCCGTTCGTCGCCCGGAGGCGCTCTGCGGCGACCTCCGCCTTCGGCCGGTCGACATCCGGCTCCGTGTAGAGGGTCTGCCGCTGGAGGTTCACGAGCTCGACGACGTCGCGGTCGACGAGCCGCAGACGCCCGATGCCCGCGCGCGCAAGGAGGTCCGCGGTCACGCTCCCGAGGGCGCCCAGCCCGATCACGACCGCATGGGCCGCCGCGAACCGGCGCTGGCCCGCCTCGCCGATCTCCGGGAGGACGGTCTGGCGACGGTAGCGGTCGGCGCGGTCCACGGCCGCGATAACGGGCGCGGGGCTTATGGCCTTTTGCGGGAGCGGATCAAGGGAATACGTACGAGAGCCGAAGGCCCGCGCGGAGGTCCGCGACCTCCTTCCGGACGTCCTCGCCACGGAGCGCGCGGACGATGAGGCCGGCAAGTGCCTGCATGTCCTCCTCCTGTGCGCCCATCCGCGTGATCTCGTTCGTCCCGATCCGCCCGACGGCATCGACGATCAGGTTGTTCCGCTCGAGGACGTCCGCATAGGCGTGCGGCGTCAGCCCGAACGCCTCGCGGACCTTCCCGAGATCGACGTGGAGCTGGTGGCTCCCCGTGTACCCGAGGGACGCGAACTTCACGGGGAAGCCCCAACGGTCGAGCTGGCCTCCGAGGACTTTGCCGTTCGCGATGACCTGTCTCGCGTACGCGCTGCCGAACGCGCGCATCTCCTGCAGGACCTGCGCGGTCGCGGCGATCCGGTTCCAGTGCGCGTTGTCCTGGAGGTGCCACGTGAGGTTCGACATCGCTCGCTCGAAGACGTCCGTGCGGTTCGCGAGGAAGATCCCGCCCTGGGGCCCGGGGAACGACTTGTGCGTGCTCGCGCTGAGGACGTCGACGCCCTCGATCATCGGCTTCTGGAACTCCCCGCCCGCGATGAGGCCGAGGACGTGAGACGCATCGTAGCCCAGGAGCGCGCCGACATCGTCGCACGCCCCGCGGAGCCATCGAAGGTTGTACGGGAACAGGATGAAGCTCGCGCCGACGAGGACGAGGCGCGGACGGGTCTCGAGGATCCGGTCCGCCGCGGCCTTCGCGTCGACGTTCCACGCGGCCTCGTCGAACGGGAGGAAGTCCACCTGGAGCCCGAGGTGCTCCGGGAGGTATCCGGGCATGTACCCGTCGTAGCCGCCGTGCTTCGCGCCGACGACGAGGATCCGGTCGCCCCGACGGGTGCACGACGTCAGCAGGAGGAAACCCGCGAGGTGGCCGGACAGGGGCTTGAGCGACGCATGGGCCGCGGTGAAGACCTCCCGCGCGAGGCGTTCCCCGAGCGCCTCGACCCGGTCCGTGTACCGCGTGCCGCGATACGCGTTGCCCACCACGCCGGAGACGTCGATCCCGGGGAGGGTGTACCGGTGGGCGAGGTCCGACGCGAGGAGGTTCCGCGCCTGCTCGCTCATCACGTTCTCGGACGGCTGGATGTTGATCGCCTCATGGAGACGCCAGCGGTCATGGGACCGCACGAGGTCCTCGAGGTCATCCACGTCCGAGGTATCGCGGGCCGCGTATAAACCGAATCTCAACCCCGCGGCGGTCAGTTGTACAGATTGAACTCGTCCTTCTCCGGGGAGGAGTCCCACTCCCCCTCGGTGTCCTCGAAGACCGCGTTGAAGAGCGCGTTCACGATCTCGCGGAGCTGCTGGAGCTCGGTGCGAAGGCGCTGGATTTCCTGAAAAATCTCCTCGTTCGTCTGAGCCATCGCAGCTTCTCCTCGTTCTTATCTCAGGGTAGGTTCTTATCCCTTTGCCTTCGGTTCTGGTTCCTAATTCTCGGAACGGTGCGGTCGTGTCAGTGGCGTCGCGGACCCCGGTCGCCACGGTCGCCGCGATCCCGATCGCGCCCGCCCCGACGGTCCCGGCCTCCTGGGCGCCCGTGGCCCCGCCGGTCGTCCCGCCGCCCTCCGCCTCCGCGATCCCGGCCGTCACGCCCGCGGTCCCGATCGCCCCGGTCCTCCCGCCGCTGGCGCTCCGCGACGACGCCCGCGCCGAGTTCCGAGGCGGGCGCGCTGAGCCGGAGGTCGCCGTAGTCCTGCGTGATCTTCCGTCTCTCCGTGCGCTCGCAGTGCAGACAGAAGAGGTCCCGCTCCCGGACCTCGAGGGGACCGCGGCACTGGGAGCACATCGCTCGCACGACGCCGAGGATCGGCTCCGCGGTCGTGAGCTGGAGGGACGGCTTGACCTGGATCACCTTCGCGCGGATGATGTCGCCGAGGCGGAACATGTCGCGGATGTCCTCCGTGTACGCCTCGGACACGTTCGAGATGTGAATCGTGCCCTCCGCCTCCCCGCTGATCTGCCGCGTGCGCCCGTGGACCGCGCCGACCGTCGCCGTGGCCATCATCTGCCGGATGTCGTCGACGACGCCGTAGACGACGTCCCCGACCTTGAGCGCCGCGGGCGGGTTGAACGCCCGGACCTTCGCGATCCGGTTCGCGTGGTCGAGCCACAGGACCCCGGGCATCGATGCCAGAATCTGGCCGTCCCGCTCGTACGTGCCCTCGCCCGCCTCGAACTCCTCCGCGACGGCGACCTGGTCGCCGGGGAGGACGAGCTTCGGTTGCTCCATGTCCCCGCTCTCCGTGCGACGGGCCGAGAGGGCCCGGCGTATTTATCCCTTCGCTGCGTCGACCCGCAGGAGGACGACGGGGATCCGCTCCCGGTCCCGGCGGTGGAACGGGAACGACCGCGGGATCGGGAACGCATATTCCAGGCGGTCCGTGACCCTCGCGCCCCGGGACCGGATCCGGCGCACGACGAACGCCTCCGCCTTCGCGTTGTGGAATCCGTACACGACCCGCCCGACCTCGAGGGCACGGTCGAGAAACGGGAGGTCGGCGTGTCGCCGCTGGGCGCCGAACGGCGGGTTCATCAGGACGGTGTCGAACGGCCCCGAAACCTCTCGGACGTCGGCCACGCGCCACGCACCCGGGACGCCGACCCGCTGCGCGTTCCGCCGGGCGACCTCGATGGCCTCCGGGTCCACGTCGACCCCGACGACGTCCGCCGCGCCGAGGAGCCCCGCAGCGATCCCGAGCACGCCGTTCCCGCACCCGGGGTCGAGCACGCGCCGCCCCTGTAGGTCCCCGCGGGCCAGGGCCATGTACGCGACCTCCGCGGCGATTCCCGCGGGCGTCGGGTACTGTTCGATCTCGGGACGCGGGCGGGGGACCGGCTCGAGGCCTTGCAGAACCCGCTCGAGGTCGGACTTCTTCGAGTGTCCACCCCCCGGGCCGGGAGCCTCACTCCTCGAGGGGGGACATCTCGCGGCGGCTCGCGTCCGCACCCTTCGAGGTGATCATCGCGGTGAACTCAGCGATCCCGTGCCAGGAGATCGTGACGAAGCCCTCCGCCTCGAGCTGCCGGATCTCCCTTTGCAGGTCGTCGTCGTTCAGGCCCCTGAGGATCTCGAAGAACTGGTTCTTCCGGAGGCCCATCATGCCCCGCTTCGCGAGGATGAACAAGAGTTTCTCCCGGAGCCCGCGGTCGACGGCACGGGCGTGCTCCTGGCGGACCGCGCGGTCGACGATCTCGATCGCGAGGGCGTTGAACGCGTCCTCGACGAACTCCCCGGTCTTCGCGCTCGTCATCACGAACGGCGCGCCGAACGGCTCCGCGACCTTGCGGATCTCCTCCTCGGAGAACGCGCGGCGATCGATCAGGTCCTTCTTGTTCACGATGATGTACGCAGGCACGTCCCCCGCGATCTCGAGGGCCGAGGGGAGCCACTCGTTCAGGGCGTACAGGCTGTCTTGCCGGGTGAGGTCGCAGACGGCCATGATGGCCTGCGCGTTGTGGAAGTACGTCTCCCGGATCATGTCCCGGAATCCGCGCTGGCCCATGATGTCGAAGATCGCCATGTCCATCTGGACCTCGAGGTCGGTGCCGAAGGGGACGGTGAGCTCGATCTTGCTCACCCGCGTGCCGACGGTGTGGAGGTAGGTCTCCTCGTATTCGTTGAGGACGAAGCGCCGGATCAGGCTCGTCTTCCCGACGCCGCCCTCGCCCATCAGGCTGAGCTTCGTCTTCATCCGTCGGACCGTGGGCATGGAGCGCCACGGCATCGTCCGCGCGGCCTATAAGATGTTGCGGGCAGAAATCACGCAACGAACCCGACCAAACGCTTATCCTGCTCGGAAGGGTCCGCGCGCCGATGGCCTCCCCGCAGGCAGGCGCCCGCAACCTCCGCGTGATCAGCGCGGCGAACCTCATCACGGGGACCTACAACAACCTCCTCCAAGTGATCCTCCAGCCGTTCGTCGTCACCCTCGCGGGGTCTGTCGCCCTGCTCGGCGTCCTGCAGGCACTCGCGAGCCGCCTCGGCGGCGTGATCGGCGCGATCGCGCAGTTCGCGGGCGGGCACCTCGCGGACCGCTGGGGTCGCAAGCCCGTGATCCTGCTCGGGAGCGCATTCAACGCGGCCTGTCTCACCCTGTTCCTCGCGACCGCGGTCACGGGATGGGCGCCCCTCCTCGTCCCCGCGTTCGTGTTCCTCGGCCTCGGCCTCCTCGGCTCCCCCGCGAACCAGTCCGCGGTCGCGGAAAGCGTGGACGCCCGCGGCCGCGCGATGGCGTACAGCAAGGTACTGTTCTTCCTCCTCCTGCCCGCGGCGATCATGGCATTCCTCGGAGGCTACATCGCAGACGCCTTCGGCTACGCGCTCATCTTTGTCGTGAGCCTGGGACTCGAGGCCGTGAACTTCGGCCTGTTCGCGGCGATCCTCCGCGAGACGCTCCGCGAGCGAAACCCGGAGCCGTGGACGATCCGCGCCACGCTCCGACTCCGCGAACCCCGCCTCCGCGGCATCCTGATCATGACGACGGTCGACCTGTTCGTCTGGCAGATCAGCCTCGCAATCATCTACGGCATGGCGAAAGAGCGGTTCGGGTTCACGAACGCGGACCTCGGGATCATCGTCGGCGTGTGGGCGCTCACGTTCTGGGCCGCCACGCTGCCCGTCGGGAAGCTCGTCGAGCGATTCGGGAGTCGCTGGATGATCTTCGTCTCGGAATCCCTCGGGCTCCCGATCATGGTCGGCTGGATCCTCGCCTCGACACCGCTCGAGTTCGCGCTGATCTCCGTCCTGAACGGCCTGACCGCGGCGACGTGGGTCCCCGCCCTCCAGACCCTGATCGCGAACCTCACGGAGGACCGTGCGAGGGCGGAGGCGATCGGCCAGATCACCGCGGTCCGGAGCCTCCTCGCGTCCCCCGCGCCCCTCCTCGGGGGCTTCCTCTACTCGACCGTCGGGTACGCGGCGCCGATGGCCGCGAGCTTCGGGGGCATCGGAATCGCCCTCGTCCTGATCCTCCGGTACGTGCACGATCCGCCCCGCCCGTGAGGCAGGGTCGTGCACTATTTATGGCAGGGGGAGATAGACCGTGCGACGATGATCGAGAGCGTCCTGCGGGTCCGCCTGCCATGTTCGTGGGTGTCCACACTCACGCAGACCCACGGGGCGACGGTGAACGTCGTCGAGCAGAAACCCCTCGACTCGCGCCTGCTCCAGAGCCTCGTGGAGATCGACCCGGGACCGTCGGACCCGAACGCGGTCGTCGATGCCCTCCGCGAGGACCCGTACATCGTGGACGTCGAGGCGATCGTCCCCCCGAAAGGGAAGATCCTCGCGAACCTCAAGGTCCGCGAGTGCCACGCGTGCCAGACCCTCGCGGAGTCCGAGGTCTTCCTCACGGACGCCGTCGCGACAGAGGACGGCGGGCTCGAATGGCGCCTCCTCGCGCCGAAGCGCGCGGCGGTGGAGAACCTCGTCCGGGACCTCCGCGGGCGCGGCCTCGATATCGAGGTCGCCGCGGTGAAGAACGTGAAGAGCGCGGGCATGCTCACGGATCGCCAGGAGCAGGTCGTGAGCCTGGCGTACAAGCTCGGGTACTTCGAGTTCCCGAAAAAGGTGAAGCTGTCCCAGCTCGCCTCGAAGCTCGGGGTGTCGAAGTCCACCCTGTCCGAGGTCCTTCGGGCCGCGGAGGCGAAGATCCTCCACGTGTACTTCCACGGCCTGATGAAGAGGGCCCGCTGAGACCGAACGGGTAAGGGGAAAAGGGTTAGGCCGCCGGGGGCGTCGGTCCCCGGGAACATGGCAGGCGGACGCGGACGAGACGTCGGTCCGTCGACAGGCCACAGAGGAGCATGATACGATGGGAGGATCGAGCTCGGACGAGATGTCCCGGACGATGAAAGGGGTGAACCCGCTCGGCAAGGGAGGCGTGGCCCTCGTGGTCACGATCACCCTCCTCGTCGGGATCATCGGAGGGAGCACGGCGGGGTACTACCTCGGTCAGAGCCTCGCGGGACCGCAGGAGCCCGCGGCGGGCGAGGTCACGTTCACCCTCCGCGCGAAGATCTCGGGATTCGAAGGGATCGGCGGAACGATCGACGGGGACGTGAACCCCTTGCTCTCCGTGAACAAGGGCGACCGGGTGACGATCGTCCTCGTCGGCGGCGAGGCGAACATGCACGACTGGTTCGTCGAGGGATACAACGCGAAGACGGGCCACGTCACGAGCGTCGGGCAGCAGCAGACGGTCACCTTCACCGCGGACCAGGAGGGGACGTTCGCCTACTACTGCACGGTGCCCGGACACCGGACGACGATGAACGGGCAGTTCATCGTCGGGAGCGGGCAGGGCGGCGGTGGGACCTTGCCCCCGATCGGCCCCGTGAAGCCCGTGGACGTCTCGAACATCGCGAAGGGCGCGACGGATCTCCCGTCCCCGCTGAACCGGACGACCCCGACGAGCGTGGACATCTTCCTCGACGCCCGCGAGGTCGTCGCGTGGGTCGAGCGGTGGAACCCGTCGGGCGCGGTGAACTCCACCCTGACATACTGGACGTACAACGGGACCGTGCCGGGCCCGTTCTTCCGCGTCCTCGTGAACGACACGGTCACCGTCCACTTCAGCAACAACGCGTCGAGCACGATGACGCACTCCGTGGACTTCCACGCGGTCACCGGGCCGGGTGGCGGCGCGGCGTCGACGCAGACCGCGCCCGGGGCAACCTCGATGTTCACGTTCAAGGCGCTGAACCCCGGACTGTACGTGTACCACTGCGCGTCCCCGCACATCCCCACGCACATCTCCCTCGGGATGTACGGCCTGATCCTCGTCGAGCCGGACGGGGGCCTCCCATGGCAGGACGCCGCGGGCCGGCCGATCCGCGAGTTCTACGTGATGCAGGGCGACATCTACACGAAGTGGCCGACCCACTCCGCGGGTCACCAGGAGTTCGACGACCTCAAGCTCCTGAACGAGGAACCCACGTACGTCGTCTTCAACGGCCGGTACCAGGCGCTCACGGGAAGCGGCGCGCTCCGGGCGAACGTGAACGACACCGTGAGGATCTTCCTCGGGGTCGGAGGACCGAACCTGATCTCGTCCTTCCACGTGATCGGGGAGATCTTCGACCGCGTCTACCTCATGGGGGACCTCGTCTCCGCGCCGCAGCAGAGCGTCCAGACGACCCTGGTCGCTCCGGGCGGCTCGGCGATGGTCGAGTTCAAGGTCCAGGTGCCTGCGACGTACATCCTCGTGGACCACGCGCTCTCCCGGACGATCGACAAGGGCGCCCTCGGTCAGCTCGTCGTCTCGGGAGCGGAGGACCCGACCGTGTACGACGGAGCCGCGGGAGGGTCCTGATACTGAGATCCCGCAGCCCTCCTCCGGCACGCGGACCCGCCGACGGACCGCGTGCTCCTTCCCCCTTTCCCTTGAC
>MGVZ01000021.1:643-14449 GCA_001800745.1 Euryarchaeota archaeon RBG_16_67_27 | reverse complement strand
CCGATCCATGTCGACCTCGACGCGGTGTTCGCCGCGTGCGCGAGGGCGGGGACCGCGGTCGAGATCAACGCGTACCCGGACCGCATGGACGTGACGGCCGTGCAGGCGCGGGCGGCGAACCGCGCGGGCTGCCGGATCGCGGTGGACACGGACAGCCACGCGAGCTCGGAGCTCGAGGCGATGCGGTTCGGCGTGGGGACGGCGCGCCGCGCGTGGCTCACCCCGGACGACGTCGTCAACGCGTGGCCCCTCGACCGGGTGTGCGCGACGTTCCGCTAGCGCGGGGACGACGCGAGGATCTCGAACGCCTTCACGACGACGTCCTTGTCGTTCTTCCAGTGGAGGAGCCGGAGGGCCTGCGCCTTCGTCGCCCAGCGGCCTTCGTCGAACCCGCCCTCGAGCTCGAGGCGCCCGCCGACGGGCTCCGCGAGGAAGTATGCGACGGTCTTGTCGTAGTTCACGTCCTTCGGCGGCCAGTAGTATCCGTAGTGGATCGTGAGGAGGGGGCGGAGGAGCTTCACCCGGAGGCCGGCCTCCTCGAGGATCTCGCGTGCCGCGGTCTTCTCCAGGCTCTCGCCCGCCTCGACCGTGCCCTTCGGCAGGCACCAGATCTCCTCGTCCGCGCGCTTCAGGAGGAGGATCCGTCCCTCCGCGTCCACGACGACGCCTCCGCTCGAGACCGTCGTCACGGACGGCTTGCCCTTCTTCGGGGACTGGCTCCGGACGCGGGGCTTCGCCGGGGCGACGAGGCGCGCGACGCGCCGGAGGTCCGCCCGGAGGTCTTTCTCCAGGGCCCGGTTGTACAGGACCGCGGCGGGGTGGTACGTCGCGACGACGGGCGTCTCCCCGAGCGCGAGGACCTTCGACCGCACCGCCTTCAGCTCGTGGCCGGGCCCGAGCAGGCTCCGCAGGCCCGTCGTCCCCATCGTCACGATCACCTTGGGGCGGACGGCGGCGATCTGGGCGAAGAGGTACGGGCGGCACGCCTCCGCTTCCTCCGCCTTCGGCGCCCGGTTCCCGGGAGGGCGGCACTTCACGACGTTCGTGATGAACACCCGTTGGCGCCTCAGCCCCGCGTCCTTGAACGCCTTGTCGAGGATCCGCCCCGCGGCCCCGACGAACGGGCGGCCGGACGCATCCTCCTCACGACCCGGCGCCTCCCCGACGATGAAGACGGGGGGATCGAGCGGACCTTCCCCCGGGACCGCGTTCGTGCGTCCGGCATGGAGAGGACACCGCGTGCACGCGCGGATCTCCGACGCGGTCGCCGCGAGCGCGGTCGCGCGCCCGTCCTCCTCGGGGGACGTCACGGCGCGAGGAACACGCCGCGCGCACTTAGCCCTTCGCGGTCCGGCCGGCCTTGAGCTCGGCGCGCAGGTTCGTCAGGGAGCGGATCTTCGGCTGTATCCGGTCGATCCTCCGGTCGTACTTCGCGCGGAGCTTCTCGTACCGCTCCTTCGCCTTCACGGGGTCCACGGTGTCGTCGCGGGCGACATCGAGCGCACGCTTGATCCCCCGATGGTACGACGACTCGATCTGCCGCAGCCGCCGGAGCTTCCGGTCAATCTTTTCGACGGACGGGATCGCGTCACCCCCACGCCCGCGGTCACGGGTCCCTACGGACTCGACGGGTGACGTCGCGCGATGACGACGTCGAGTACGCCATGCCTGAACGTGTACTTCAGCGTATCGTGGTCCGTGTCCGCCGGGAGGTCGATCGACGAGTAGAACCGGCGGTCGCCCTCGGTCTCGATGATGAGCCGGCCGAGGTCCGAGCGGATCCGGACCTGGTCCTCGGGGACGCCGGGAAGCTCCGCGGTGACGAAGATCGCGGACTCCGTCAGGATGACGTCCGCGAGGGGGTCCCGCGCGTCGATCGACTGTCCCTCGATCACGGGGCGGACCCCATCACCCCGGGCCTCGCGGCTGCGCGTGGTGAACCCGTAGATGAACGGCTCGCGGAACACACCGAGCTTCCCCTCGAACGCGTCCTTGAGCATGCGGTGGAGCGTCCGGCGCATCTCCTCGAACTCGTCGTCGACGCTCATGACCTCACGCTCCCGGGGCGCACGGGTGTGGCCCGAGACCCCTCAGCTCCACAGATAGGAATTGATAGTGTGAATCCGTCTTATAGTTTTCGCGCGGGCGCGCGAACGTGCGCGCGGGGGAGGCGCCCCGCGGGCTCGGGCGCTCCCCCTGCGACCCCCGGACGAGCATCGAACCCCTTGACGGATCGACACGGGGCGCGCATAAGAACGTTCCTGAGGCCGGGCTCGCCTATCCGCCTGGCCCCGCCGGAGGCGCCGGGGCGCGGGGGGGAGCCGCGGGCGGTCCCGCGGGCGGCGCCTTCCCTCGCTCCACGGACTTCGCGATCCGCTCGACGAGCATCCGGTACCGCGGGACGCCGACGAACTCGACCCTCCCGCCGATGAGGACCGCGGGACCGAAGCGGAGCTTGAGCGCCACGAGGAGGGGCCCGCTCGCCGCGGGATCCTCGACGGAGACCTTGAGGTCGGGTCGCTCCTTGCGCAGCCGGTCGGCGATCGCCGCGACCCGGTCCGCCTGGTAGCCTTGCGTGGACGAGAGGAACACGACCTCGACCATGTCTCGCCGGGCGGCCGGAACCGGGGAGCCCAGATAAACCTTCTCCGCTCGGCGGGACGGGAAGCGACATCTCTCCGGACGGCGTACGGTCGAGGGATGCGCGTGCTCGTTGCCTCCGAGGCGGACGTCGCGAGCGTGAACCAGCGGACCGCGCTCCTCGAGCTCGCGTCGTGGGAGGACGCGGAACCGTTCCGGGGGCTGTCCGCCTGGACCCGCGGGGACCTGCGTCTCGTCTCGATTCCGGAGCACCACCTCTACCGCGATGGCCTCGACCGGGACCTCGCCGCGCACTTCGGCTCCGCGCCCGAGCTCGTCGTCTACCTGTCGATGCACCGCGCGGAGAGCCTCACACCGAGCCTCACCGTCCACCCGGTCGGCAACCCCTCCGCCGCGGCCTTCGGCGGGCGGCCCGGGGCCCTCGTGCCCGCCTCACCCGCATGGATGACGGGCGCGCTCCGCGGCCTCCGCGAGCACGCCGCCGGATTGTCGTACGCGGTCACGTTCGAGGCGACGCACCACGGGCCGTACCTCGAGACGCCGACGTTCTACATCGAGCAGGGGAGCACGGAGAGGGAATGGTCGGACGCGGCCGCGTCCCGGGCGATCGCACGCACCCTGCTCGACCTCCGCCCCGCGGACGGTCCCGTGGCGATCGGCCTCGGGGGCGGCCACTACGTGCCGCGGCACTCGGACGTCGCGTTCGCGCGGCGCGTCGCCTTCGGGCACCTCCTCTCGACGCGGGTCCTCGAGTCCGCGGACCCCGGGATCCTCGACGCCGCCGTGGCGCGCACCCCGGAGGCGCGCATCGCGTACGTGCACCGGAAGAGCCTCGGGAAGGCGGACCTTCGTGCGTGGGAGACGAGGCTCGAGTCCCTGGGACTCCGCGTCGTCCGCGAAGCGGACCTCGACGCACTCCGGGCCAAAACTTCATAACGGGAGGTCCCATTCCAACGTGAATCGGGTGGGGGCGTCATGCTCAAGGAGTGCGGTTCTCACGGTTATTTCCGGGAAGAATACTGCCCCGTGTGCGGGAGCGAAGCGAAGTTCCTCCTGAACGACCAGGAGGTCGAGCTCCTCGGCCGCACGATGGCCGGCGTCCTGAGGCACTTCCCCGAGCGGTACGGGCTCGAGATGGACGGGCACGGCTGGATCGACCTACGGGACTTCATCACCGCGGTGCAGCTCCGGAACCGGCGGTTCCGGTTCCTCCGACCCCATCACATCGCCGGGCTCGTCGAGACGGACCCGAAGGGGCGCTACCAGTCCCTCGACGGCAAGCTCCGTGCGACGTACGGCCATTCTGTCGATGCGGACATCGACCTCCCCACGGACAACATCCCCGACCTCCTGTTCTACCCGACGACGGAGGAGGAGTTCCACCTCCTCGCCGAGGCGGGCCTGCGGCCCTCCGACCGCAGGATGGTCCACCTGAGCGCGACGTACGAGGCCGCGCTCGAGGCGGGCCACGTCCGCTGGCAGAACCCCGTGATCCTCGAGGTGAACGCGAAGGGCGCACGCGACGCGGGCGTCGTGATCCACAAGGCCGGCAAGACCGTCTACACCACGAAGGAGGTCCCGGGCGAGTTCCTCTCGCGCTCCCAGCGCGTCGAGGAGGAACTCCCGACGTCGGAGAAGGCGCCGGATTCCCCGGCGTGATTCTCACGAAGGACTCGTGGCAATTTTCCCGATACGCTTATGAAGCCCCCGGGGATATCGCCGCCCCCGGAGCGGTTTATCGATGCCCTCGGCCCTTGACCTCATCGGCCACAACCAGGCGCTGCAGGAACACTGGATCCGCCGGTTCTTCGCGTTCCTGATCGACCTCGTCATCCTGGCGATCATCTTCGTGCCCCTGGCAATTTTCCTCGCCTACTGGGCGTGGAACGCGCTCTTCGGCCCGTTCATCTGGGGCGCGATCTGGTTCCTGTACACATTCCTCCTCGAAGCCGCGATCGGCGGGACGATCGGCAAGAAGGTCCTGTCCCTCCGCGTCGTCGCGATCGGCGCGAACCTGGACGCCCCCCGGGCCCTCATCCGGAACATCACGAGGATCCACGGCCTGTTCTTCTTCCTCGACTGGCTCGTCGGCTTCGTGACCCAGGGCGACCCGCGCCAGCGATACCTCGACCGGATCGCAGGGACGACGGTCACCCGCGTCGACCAGATGGCGTACATGGAGGAGCAGTTCCGCATGATGCAGGCGGCGCCGCACATGCAGGCGCCCCCGCCCGGGGCGTACCCGCAGCCGCAGACGCCGCCGCAGCAGCCCGCGACCTCGCCCTCGGGGCCGCAGCAGGCCCCACCGCCGGGTGGTTATCCTCAGCAGGGATGGCCCGGATATGCGCCTCCACCGACCACGTGGCCCCAGCACCAGTGGAACGAGGAGGGGCAGCTCAAGCCCCAGATGCGCTTCTGCACGGCGTGCGGCGGCCAGCTCGTCGCCCGCGGGGACGGCAGGATGACGTGCGTCCGCTGCGGCGCGGTGTACTGATCACGCGCGACCGTTGTGGAACCACAGGACGTTGAACACGACCATCGCGAAGTAGCTCGCGACGAGGACGGCCCCCGAACGGGCTGTGATCCGCCATCCCCCGAGCATGAGTCCAAGGAGCAGGAACGACGACAGGACCATCGCGCCGAGGGCGGGGAGGAGCAGGGCGACGTCCGTGGGCCCGGGGTTCACGATCGCGATCATCCCAAGGGTCAGGAGCGTCGTGACGACGGCCGCGCCGATCCCCTCGCCGAGGACGAGGTCCGTGTAGCCCTGCCGCGTCGCGTGGTACGCGGCCGCGATGTCCGGCAGGGAGGTCGCGAGGGCGACGACGGTGATCCCGAGGAGCCACGGGCTCAGCCCCGACGCCTCCGACAGGCCGATCGCCCCCTGCACGAGGAACTCGGCGCCGAGGAAGGACCACAGGATCCCGAACAGGAGCCACCGGAGGCCCGCGCGGACCTCGATCTTCCGGCCGAAGATCCATCCCGTGAGCTCCATCTCGATCCGGATGTCCCGGAGCCGGTCCTCGATCTCCTGCTTCGGGCTCGTCCGCTGGGAGACGAGGAGGTTCAGCGTGTACGGCACGAAGAGGGCGATGAGGGCGACGCCCTTGTAGGGGGTCATCGGGCCGTCGAGGAGGAGGGCCGCCGCGACGACGCTCACGATCGCGAGGAACACCGCGTCCCGGAGGACGATCTCCCGCGTCGCCTTGATCGGCCGGAGGATCGCGCTCACCCCGATGACGAACGCGATCGTCACGACGGTCGATGCGAGAGCGTTGCCGAGGGCGAGGTCCGGGCTGCCCTCCTCGACGGCGACCGCGCTCACGAGGAGCTCCGGGAGCGCGGAGATCGTGGAGACGAGGAGCGCACCGACGACGAAGCGGCTCCTTCCGATCTTACCCGCGAAGCCCGCGGCGTTGTCCGTGATGAACTTCGCTCCCTGGTTCAGCACGATGAAACCGATGCCGATCGCGCCGACCGACAGGAGCGCGTCGAGCGTAGGCATCCTCTCTCGAATCCCTTCCGACGGACGCCGGGAGGGGGGACGGTCTACATCAACGTTAGCTCATGACGTGCGACTTGACAATGAGCCCCGCACCCCTCAGGACGAGGACTCCGCGGCGACGCACGCGAGGACGAACAGGACGCCCGCTCCACCCCGCGAGGAGTGCAAGGACCATCGCGACCGCTGGACCGCCCCGCGAGCCGAGCGCGGTTATGAGCCCGGGCCTTCGCTCCCGTTCGCGCTTGGACATTTGCATGACGATCCGGGACGGATTCAGGATCGGGCACCATGTTCGAAGGCCAAGGTCACGTGACGAGATCGGTGAGCTTTCCCGTCTCCACGCCGCGGCGAATCTCGAGCGCGATCCGGCGACCCGTGCTCATCGGCCGCCGCCACAGGGCGTTTCCGTACGGGTGGCCGACGGACACGTGCACGTTCGTCCCGCCGCCGATCCGCGGTGCGACGTCGTAGATCCAGAACCGGAGGTCTTTGTCCACGGCGGTCTGGAGGGTGAACGGCCCGATGATCCCGGGGGCGAAGTGCTCCCGGGTCGCGCGGACGTACGTCTCCGCGATCTCGAAGACGTCCTTGAGGCTCGACTCCCGGAGGGTCGCGCTGTTGTGACCGACGACGATGTACTCCGGCCACTTCTGCCCCTCGAGGAGGGTCTGCTGCTGGAGCGCGGGAAGGCGCACGTGGCCGTCCAGAGAGGTCTCGAAGCGCCAGTCGATCCCGAGGAGCTCGAGCCGATCCCCGTCCGCTTCGATCGGCGAGTAAAAGAAGTCGAAGTTGAAGATCGGCCCGATGATGTACCGCTCGATCCTCGCGGTCTTGAGGTCCTCCCGCGAGATCACGCCCTGCTTGAGGAGCGCCGCGGACTTCTCGCGGTACTCCTTGTGCGACGCCGCGGTGAAGAACCCGCGCTCGAGCTTCTTCACCTTGTGGTGGAGCTTCACGATCACGAGCCCGTCGATGTCCTTCGGGTCCTCGATCCTCTCCGGGGTCGGAAGCTTCGCCTTCTCCAGGAGCCAGTAGTAGCTCCGCGCCTCCTCCCGCTCCTCCGTCCGCAGGAGGTTCCGGCTCCCGAACAGCGGCACGCGGAATGCGTCCTCGATCGCGTCGAGGTCGCAGTACGAGGTGAAGGAACGGTTCGGCACGAAGATCGCGTTCATCCTGCGGAGGCGCGCCTGGATCTTCGGCGTCAGGACGTCCCGGAACTTCGAGAGGACGAGTGTCTCGTCGACGAATCCCCGAGCAAGGCGTCCCTCCGGATCCCGCCGTGCGCGGAAGTACCGCGCGTATGGCGTCTCGCGGCCGCGCTCGCACACCGCGAGCGTGGGGAAGCTCTCCTCCGCCGCGCCGTCGCAAACGTCGAGCGCGGAATGCGACCCGATCGTCGCGATCGTGAGCTTCGACGGGTCGTAGTTCTCGAGGATGCGCACGACGTCGTCGCGGTCGAGCATGGTCCCCCGTGGCCTGCGGATGAGACCCGCGACCTTAATCCTTTCCTGACGCCGCGCGGGGTCGAAACGTCTTTACCGCGGGACCCGCTTCGCGGCGCCGCATGGAGGCGCGGGCGCTCAAGTGGTGGGGCTGGGGATGGGACGACCGCTCCTTGCCCGTGGAGTCGCGGCCCGTCCTCTGGCGGTACCTCCAGGAGCGTCTGAAGGTCGACCCCACAATCCACCGGAAGGTCGTCCCGATCGGCTCGATCCGCATCCCGCCCTCCCTCCTGTCCCCCGCGGAGCTCGACGAGCTCCGGCGGACCGTCGACGAGGAGAACCTGTCGCTCGCAGACCCCGACCGGATTCTCCATGCCGCAGGCCGCGGGTACAAGGACCTCGTGCGCCTCCGAGACGGGCGGATCGAGCGGGCGCCCGACGTCGTCCTCTACCCCGAGGACGACGACGCCGTGAAGCGCATCCTCGAGATCGCGACGCGACGCCGCTACGCCGTCGTCCCGTTCGGCGGCGGCACGGGCGTTGTGGGCGGCGTGGAGCCTCCGGCATCCGAAGAGGTCGCGGCCGTCCTGACCGTGGACCTCCGGAGGATGCGGAAGGTCCGGGAGGTCGACGTCGAATCGGGGCTCGCGAGCGTCGACGCGGGGATTCGCGGGCCCGTCCTCGAGGAGGCGCTCAACGCGCATGGCCTCACCTTCGGTCACGTCCCGCAGTCGTGGGAGTTCTCGACGGTCGGCGGGTGGATCGCGACCCGGTCCGCCGGCGGCCTCTCGAACCGCTACGGGAAGATCGAGGACCTCGTCGTCGGCGTGCGGCTCGTCGCGCCGAACGGCACGCTCGACCTCCGTCCCCTCCCGGGTGAGGCGCACGGGCCGGACCTCAAGCAGCTCGTACTGGGATCCGAAGGGATCCTCGGGATCATCACGCGGGCGACGATCCGAGTGCACCCGATCCCGCAGGCGCGCACGTTCGCCGCGCGCCTCTTCCGGACCTTCGCGGACGGGATCGCCGCGCTCCGGGCGATGGCCGTCGACGCGTGCCTCCCGGACATGGCGTACCTGAGCGACGAGGAGGAGACGCGGTTCGCCGCAGCGAGCGCGGGGATCGGCCCGGACGGGTCCGCGGGAGGGGCGACGGGACTCGGCCTGAAGATCCTCGGGGGCCGCGGGTACTCGCTCGGCGAGGGCAGCCTTCTCCTCATGGCGTTCGAGGGATCCCGCGGCCGCGTCGCGCATCGGAGCGAGCGCGCTCTCGGGCTCGCGCGACCCGCCGCGTCCCTGGGCGCGGCCCCGGCGGAGCGGTGGTTCCAGGAGCGGTTCGAGATGCCGTACCTCCGCGACTCCCTCCTCGACCACGGAATCCTGATCGACACCGTGGAGACCGCGGCGCCCTGGTCCCGGCTCCTCGGGGTGTACGAGGCCGGGCGCAAGGCGCTCCAGGACGCGCTGTGGGCGACGGGCGACGCGGGCTTGATCCTGTGCCACATCTCGCACGTCTACCATGACGGCGCCTCCCTGTACTTCACGTTCTTAGGTCGCCAGAAGGCCGGCGACGAGATCGGGCAGTGGGAGACGATCAAGGCCGCGGTCACGCGAGCGTTCGTCGACGCGGGCGGGGCCTTGAGCCATCACCACGGGATCGGCGCGGACCACGCACCGTACCTGAAGCGCGTGATCGGGGAGGACGGCCTCGTCGTCCTGCGCGCGCTCAAGCGGGAGCTCGATCCCGCGGGAATCATGAACCCCGGCAAGCTCCTCGCGTGATACGCATGACCGCGGACCTCTCGCACCGCGGCCGGGCCGCGAACCTCGCCCGCATGGCGTCGGAGACGTTCAACGTCGCCGTCGTCGGAGGCGGGATCGTCGGCGCGGCGATCGCCCGGGACGCGGCGCTGCGCGGCCTGAAGACCGCGCTCATCGACAAGGGGGACTTCGCGAGCGGCACGAGCGGGAAGACATCGCGGCTCGTCCATGGCGGGCTCCGCTACCTGAAGAACGGCAAGATCCGCCTCGTGCGGACCGCGTTGCGGGAGCGGGACCTCCTCCTGCGGCGGGCGCCCGGCCTCGTCCGGCCCCTCGCGTTCACGCTCCCGGCGTACCGGGGAAAAGGCGCGGGGCCGCTCTCCCTCCGGCTGGGACTCCTCCTGTACGACGCGCTCTCCCGGGACAAGGTCCTTCCCCGCCGGGCGTGGCTCGACGCGGCCGCGACCCTCGCACGCGAACCCCAGCTGTCGCCCGATGCTCTCCGGGCGAGCGGCCGATATCACGACGCGTTGACGGATGATGCGAGGCTCGTCCTCGCCGTCGTCCGCGCCGCGGCCGACGCGGGGGCCGTCGCCGCGAACTACGCGGAAGCAATCGACCTCGCGGCGGAAGGGGGGAGCGTCGTCGGGGTCCACGTGCGCCCGCGCCTCGAGGACGGGGAGCCGTTCCTCCTCTGCGCTCCGGTCGTCGTGAACGCAATCGGCGTCTGGCTCACGGCACCGTACGCCGCAGGAGTCCCCGCGCGGCCCCTGAGACCGACGAAGGGAATCCATATCTTCGTCCCCCGGGACCGGGTCGGCAACCGCGAGGCTGTCGTCCTCACGTCGCCCCACGATGGACGAATGCTGTTCGTCCTCCCCTGGGGTCGTCTCGCCCTCGTGGGGACGACCGACACCGATCACCGCGGGGACCTCAACGCGCCGGTGCCGGAGGCTGCGGACGTGGACTACCTTCTCGACGCCGTGAACGCGACCTTCCCCTTCGCGCGCCTCGCCCGCGCGGACGTCGTGAGCGCGTACGCGGGCCTGCGCCCCCTCCTCGGGAGCACGGCGACACGGGAGTCCGACATCTCCCGCGAGCACGAGATCTTCGAGTCTCCCGATGGGCTCCTCTCCATCGCGGGGGGCAAGCTCACGACGATGCGCGCGATGGCGGAGGAGGTCGTCGACCGCGTGTGCGTCCGCCTCGGTAGGTCGGGACCGCGTGCGACGCGGGAGGCGGGCCTCGGACCGTCCCCGGAGGCGCGGGAGCGCTTCCGCGCGCTCGGCCTCGATGATGCGACCGCGGAGCACCTCGGCTGTCGGCACGACCCGGAGACGCTCGCCCGATTCCTCTCGGAGCCGCGGGCGCGCGAGCGAGTCGATCCCGAGCTGCCGTTCGTGTGGGCCGAGATCGACGCCGCGGTCGAGGCCGAGATGGCGCAGACCCTCGCGGACGTGATGGTGAGGCGCCTCGGGCTCTTCTACGAGTCGATGGACCAGGGACGGACGGTCGCGCCGCTGGTCGCCGCGAGAATCGCCCCGCGCCTCGGGTGGACCGCGGACCGAGTGACCGAGGAGATCCGTGCGTACGGGGCCCTGATCGACGACCACCGGCGGTTCCGGGAGGACCATGGTCGCTGACACCGTCTTCATCGTGAACCCACGGTCCGCGAACGGACGCACGGGCCGTCGTTGGCCGCGGTACGAGCGATTCTTCCGTGCAGCCCTCCGGACGCCGTTCGACGTGCGCCGCACACAAGGCCCGTGGCACGCGGCGGACCTCGCGCGGAGCGCCGTCCAGGCCGGCGCGTCGACGATCGTCTCCGTCGGCGGCGACGGAACCCTGAACGAGGTCCTCAACGGGTTCCTCGATGGCACGGGTCGGCCCTGGAACCCGGATGCGCGGATCGCGGTCCTCTCGACGGGGACGGGCGCGGACTTCGTCCGCACGCTCGGGGTCGGCCGCGAGGCGGCGGACGTCGCACACCGGCTCAACGCGGGCAACACCCGGATGATCGATGTCGGACGCTGCGCGTTCATGACCGCGGGCGCCCGGCGGACGCGATACTTCATCAACG
Organism: Euryarchaeota archaeon RBG_16_67_27; assembly: GCA_001800745.1. Lineage (GTDB taxonomy): Archaea > Thermoplasmatota > Thermoplasmata > RBG-16-68-12 > RBG-16-68-12 > RBG-16-68-12. Next base: position 3,061 of record MGVZ01000021.1, on the reverse strand, counting down.
TCGCGGAGTTCGGCTCCGGAGGCGCCGTCGTCGACCGCGTGAACCGCACGACGAAGATCCTCGGCGGCCGGATGAGCTTCCTTGTCGCGATCCTCCGCACCCTGCCGGGATACCGGAACACCCGCGTTGCCCTCGAGGCGGACGGCGGACCGCGCCAGGAACGCATCGTGAACGATGTCATCGTCGCGAACGGCCGCTTCTTCGGCGGCGGACTCATGCCCGCGCCCCACGCGGACCTCGAGGACGGCCTCCTCGACGTCGTCGTCATCGGCGACGTGGACTTCCGGACCGTCCGGCGGAACCTCCCGGCGCTCCGGGAAGGCACGCACCTCGACCGCCCGTACGTCGAGCATTTCCGGGCGAAGGAGCTGGCGGTCCACGCGGGGGACGAGATGATCGATCTCGACGGGGAGTTCGTCGGCCGGCGCCCGACCCGCTTCGAGGTCCTCCCGCATGCGGTCCGCATCGTCGCGTGAGGAGGATAGCCCCGGGCAGATTCGAACTGCCGTCGCGAGGTCTCCCCTCGGTCTGGGGACCGATCCAGAGCCTCGAATCATTGGCCGCTAGACCACGGGGCTACGGAGGCCGATTCAAGGGGCAGGTCGTATTTGGAGTTTGCTCAGTGAGCCGCCTCGCGGAGGCGGTTCAGGACCCAATCCTTCGCGAGGACCGCGAGGAACGGCGCGGCACGGGGGCCGCGCTCCTGGCCCAGGAGGACGAGGTACAGGTCACGGAAAAACCGCGGCGTCTCGACGGGGAGCTTCCCGCCCTTCGTGAGGGACACCATGGAGTCCTTGATCGCGGCCTCGGACCAGGGGATGCCCGCGGCCTTGTCCGCGTACGCGCGGAGGGCGTCGCGGTCGTTCGGCTCGAGTTGCTCCAGGACCGCGGGCGTGAGGTTCTCGAGCAGGACGACCCGGTTCTCGGGTGCGTGCGCCTCGACCCAGCGCCCCGCCTGGGCGAGGCGGCGCGCGACGCGGGCCTCTTCGAACGTCGTGAGGTCCTGCGCGAGGATCCCCGTGTCCCGAAGACGGCGCAGGGACCACTCGATGCGGTTCGACGCGGGGCTGATCTGCGCGAGGAACGCCGCGTGCCGATAGGAGAGCGCGAACGGCTGCTCCCGCGGTGGCGGGTCGAGCTGCGCGAGCTCGTACGACCGCGCGATCGCGTCGTCGTCCCCCTCCCGGTCCTCGGAGTAGAACGCGGCCTCGGCCATGTCGTACGTGTCGTGGAGGGCGTCGACGCGGGACAGGTCGAACACGACGCGCCGGCTGATCGGGTTGAACGCGTACGGGTACCGGATCACCTCCGGGTCCCCGATCTCGAGCCATTGCGCTGGCGAGAAGCCGAGGAAGTCCGACGAGCCCATGTCGCCGAGGTCCTTCCCGCGGTCCGCGATCCCCACCCACTCGTACGGGATCCCGAAGGGCGCGCGGGTCCGCAAGAGGGTCTCGATGATCTCCTTGCACGAGTCGCGGGAGCCGCCGGGGGTCGCGTGGTCCTTGCCGAACGGCTCGATGTCCACGCGGTACACCTTCCAGAGGGCCGCCCACTCGAGCCGCCAGTTCAGCTTGCCCTTCTCGATCGACGACTGACCCTCGTGGCCGCACTTCTCGCAATGGTAGGAGACGGTCGTCCGTTCGAGCCGGACGGTCGTCGCGCCGATCGTCCGGCACCCCTCGCAGAACGCCTCGAACGGGAGCCAGCTCGCGGGGTACGGCCGGCGGGAGCGGTATTTGTTCACGAGGGCGCGGACCTCCTCGGGTCGAGAGGCGAGGTCCCGGACGACCGCCTGCATCTCGGGGTTCCGGTACGCCTCCGTCGTCGTCACGATCCGCACGTCGGACTCGCCGCGGGCCCGCTTCCCCGGGTCCGGCGATGGCGCGAACCGGTCGAGGACGCCCCCGAAGTCCTTCCAGTAGTGGTCGACCCACCCCCCGTGGCATCCGAAGGGATCGGGCACGTCGATGAGCCGGCGCCCGATGTACTGCCGGCCCTCGTCCCCCGGGAACTGCCCAATCTGCGCCTCCTTCGCCTTCCACTCGTCCTGCGTGTAGAGCACGAGGCTCTGCAGGACGTTCCGCCCCTCCGCCCGCAGGCTCCGGGTGAGGAGCTGGGAGAGCGTGATCTCGCCTCGGAGCCGGCCGACGTGCTGGAGCCCGCTCACGCTCAGCCCCGCGTTCACGACGAGGTCGGGCTTGGCCCCGACGTACGCCTTGACGTCCTCGAGGAGCTCGTCGTACCAGTGCGTCAGGGGAACCGACCGGGCGCCACGGATGAGATGCAGGAGATAAAAGCTTGCGGGGAGCCGGACCCGGAGAGCGTCACGCCATCGCCCGCGCGCGGATGAGCGCACGGAGCGGGACGCCGTTGATGTCGTCGTGCGCCGTCTTGTTCACGAGGGCGATCGCCAGGACG
>MGVZ01000021.1:0-630 GCA_001800745.1 Euryarchaeota archaeon RBG_16_67_27 | reverse complement strand
TCCAACGGTCAGGATCGAGCGGGGATTCGTCAGGAGACCGTACAGCTGCGACGCGAGAAAGAGGACGGGAGTCGCAAGCCCGGCAAGGAGACCGAGACGGAGGAGCGACTGGGTGACAGGCTTCCCGCCGGAGGCCAACCGCCCCGAGGAGTACACGACGACGGTGCCGAGGATCATCGACGAAGCCATGCCAACGAACACAATGGGATAGACGACGATGATGTAGAAGAACAGAGGAACCACGGCAAGGATCCAAGTGATTACGACCACGGCGAGGATCCGCGCAAGCTTCGTTTCCCAAGGCGTACGCGCGGTGCGGACCGCCCAATACGCGAAGACTAGCCAGGCGGGGAACAGGACGTAGAACTAGAAGAAGATCGCCGCGAGGGAGAGGCTCACCCAGCTCACCCAGTAGAGCGCGGCCAGGACCACGAAGTTCTGCGAGGGACTCCCGGGTTCCACCATGCTCTCCGTCGGCTCGTCACGCGATCGCCCGCGCGCGGATGAGCGCACGGAGCGGGACGCCGTTGATGTCGTCGTGCGCCGTCTTGTTCACGAGGGCGATCGCCAGGACGGGGGTATGTCGTCGTGCGCCGTCTTGTTCACGAGGGCGATCGCCAGGACGGGGGT
>MGVZ01000020.1:18857-53618 GCA_001800745.1 Euryarchaeota archaeon RBG_16_67_27 | reverse complement strand
ACTCCATGCAGTTCCCGCAGAACAGGCAGTGCCCGATGTCGACCGCGGGCCGGCGCACGACCTTCTTCATCTCGTCGAGCATGGCCCGGCTCGGATGGAGCCACGGCTCCCCCGTGCCGACCTCGTAGAACTCGAAGTAGATGCACTCATTCGGGCAGACCTTCGCGCACAGCTCGCAGCCGATGCACTTGAACCAGTCGATGCTGTGCTGTCCGCGGTACGACGTGGGGAGCTCGATCTTCTCGTACGGATAGAGTACGGTCACCGGCTTCCGGCCTCCGGGGAACACCCGGCGGATCCCGGGCATCGTCTGCAGAGCTTGCTTGAGGGTCGCCACGACGGGCCGCACGAGGCCACGGACGGTGCCGACCTTCCGCGGCGCCGCGAGATCAGCTTCGGACCTGCTCCGGGACCTCATACGAGTACTCTCCCTTCTCCATCGCGATGAGCTGTCCCTCGCGCGCGCTCACGAGCCGGCCCTTGCGCGTCCGGATCCAGCCGCCCTTCTCCGCCTTGATCTTCGCGCTGAGCTTGAGGAATCCGTCGATGAGCGCCTCCGGCCGCACAGGGCATCCGGGGATGAAGATGTCCGTCGGGACGAACGTGTACGCGCCCTTCACGACCGCATAGGAATCGTAGTACGGCCCGCCGCAGATCGTGCACTCTCCCATCGCGATGACCCATTTCGGCTCCGCCATCTGCTCGTACAGCCGGCGGACCGCGGGGCGGAGCTTGAGCGAGATCGGGCCGTTCAGGAGGAGGACGTCGCACTGGCGCGGGGACGATCGGTAGATGACGCCGAACCGCTCGATGTCGTACCGCGGGTCGGAGGTCGCGGCCATCTCGATCGCGCAGCACATGATCCCGAAGTGGAGGGGCCACGTGGAGTTGCGCTTCGCCCAGTTCATGAACTCCCCGACGACCCCGTCCTTGAGCTTCTCGACGAGAGCCCCGCCGGGCCCGCGCTTGAAGGGCGCGTCGATGTTCTCGGTGACCCACTTCACGAAGTCCTTCGACCGCAGCCCGACGATGTTCGCCTGTTCGGCCGGAATCACGACGTGCTCACCCCGATGCTCGAGCGCCGGGTCGCGGCCCTATCGCCATGGCCTTCTTAACTCTTGCCTCGAACGCCCTTCCGTCCCACACGTCCGCGGGCTTAAAGGTTCGGCGATGTGCCGCAAGACGACCGTCGAGGGAGCTGAGGGGCCGCAGTTCGAGGCGGTAGGAACCGTGCGCGCTAGATGAGCCCATGCACGGGACAGCTGTACTTCGACGTTTCGGGGAGCCATTCCAGCGGCTTCCCACACCGAGGGCAGGGCGGCGGGGCCGGGCCGGCGCGGTGGAAGACGGCCATTCGTCGCTGCGAGTTCTCATCGATCACGAGGTCGATGTATGCGCCAAGCAAGACCACGATGAGGCCCGAGACGAGGACCCAGAGATTGAGGATGGAGAAACCGAGGACGAGAAGCCCGAGCCCCGAAAGCTGGACCCCGTGGAAGCTCATGCCCGTTCATCGTTCTCGGCACGATAAGCCTTGCGTGGGGCGAGGCTTCGCCGGTGCGGATGTCACTGGGGCACACGCGCCTCGAGCCCTCCCCATGCTTCCCACCACGGCGTACTCCCCAGCAGGACGCCCGGGTTCATCAGCCCGCGGGGATCGAGGGAGCGCTTGATCTCGATCATGAGCCCGTACACCTCCGGGCCCCACGTCCGCTCCAGGATCTCCTGGCGGATCCGGCCGATGCCGTGCTCCGCGGAGGGGACCCCGTCGAACCGGTCGAGCAGGGCATCGTCGAACGCCTCGCGCAAGGCCTGCATCCGCGCGAAGTCCTCGGGGTCCGTGGGGTCGAACAGCGGACGGTAGTGGGTGTTCCCGTCCCCGATGTGTCCGTAAATCCCCGCGACGGTCCCGTGCCGGGCCGCGAGCTCCGCGAGGTGGGCGATGAACTCGGCGACGAGGTCGGGAGGGACGATCGGGTCCTCGACGAACCCCCAAGGCTTGCGGCGGCCCGGCCGCGCAAGGAGGTTCGGGAACAACGCTCGCCGCGCCTTCCACAGGGCGTCCTGCCGCTCGCGCTCGAGGGCGACCTCAATCGGCTGGCTGAGCGCGTATCGCGGCGCGATCTCCCGCGCGATGCGGTCCGCGATCCCCTCGAGGTCCCCCGCATCGAACTCGACGAGGAGCATCGCCCGCGCCGACGCGGGAACGCCGAGTGTCCCGCGGCCGACGAGATCGAGCGAGCCGCCGTCGATCGCCTCCATCGCGCTCGGTCCAAGGGTGAGGACGTCCGCGACTACGCGGCCTAGGTCCTCGAAGCGATCGAGGTACAGGAGGACCGTGACGCGTCGCGGGGGTAACGGGACGACGCGCAGGATTGCCTCCGTGACGACCCCGAGCGTGCCCTCGCTCCCTGCGAACAGACGGGTCACGGGGAACACCCCGCGTTCCAGCGCGTCAGAGATCCCGAAGACATCGTAGCCGCATGCGTGCTTCTTCACGGGCCGACGCGCCGCGCGGATCGCCGCTCGCCCGCGCGCGATCACCTGGTGGACCGACGCGAGCGCGGGCACGCGGCGCGCGAGTTCCTTCCATTCCGCAGCGTCCACTGGGAAATCGCGCGCATCGAAGATTGTCCCGTCAGCGAGCGCGACGCGGAGTCCGAGGACGTAGTCGGCGGTCTGGCCGTACTTCACGCTCCGGTACCCCGAGGCGTTGTGTCCGATCATCCCACCGATCCGGCACCACTCCTGGCTGCCGGGATCTGGCGGGAAGACCAAGCCGTTCTCTCGGAGCATCGCATTGAGCTCGAGGAGCTGAACCCCCGGCTGCACCCGCACCCATCGCTCCTCCGCGCTGAACGCGAGGACCGCGGCCATCCGGGAGACGTCGAGGACAACCCCGGGACCCACCGCCGCGCCCGAGAGAGAGGTCCCCGCGGCTCGGGGCGTGACGGAGACGTCAAGGTGACGGCACACGGCGAGGACACGGAGGACGTCCGCCTCCGATTTCGGCTGGACGACCGCGCGCGGGGGCACGTAGCAGGGGCTCGCGTCCATCGCGTACGTGTGACGCGCCGACGGGTCCGCGAGGACCCGGTCCGCGCCGACCGCGGTGACCAAGCGATCGACGAGCGAGTCGGAGTCCATCTCCCGCGGCGAAGACGGCGGACGGCATATCCCTTCCGTCACGGACTGTCACTGGCCCGAGTAACAATCTTTATCCCCGCGGCCCGCCTCGGCGACCCGGCCTAGGCACATGCCGATCAACGCGGACCGGATCCGCAAGCTCGTGGAGTTCGGGCTCACGGAGTATCAGGCCCGTGCGTACCTCGCCCTGTTGGACCTCGGCGCCTCGACCGCGAGCGAGATCCCGCCCCTCTCCCGCGTCCCGCGAACCCGCATCTACTCGACGATGCAGCAGCTCCATGCGAAGGGGCTCGTCGAGATCCTACCGGAGACGCCGCTCCGCTACAAGGCCGTCGCCTTCGCCGCGTACCTCCGCGCGATGGCGGAGGACCTCCGTGGGCGGGCAGGGCAGATCGACGGCAGCCTCGATGCCCTCTCCCGCGAGTTCGCGATCCTCGCGCAGCGGGAGCCGGAGGGCCGCGGAGGCTTCGAGGCGATCTACGGCCGCCGGAACGTCCGCGAGCGATTGACGAAGATGTACGACTCCGCGCGCGGGGAGATCTTCGGGATCGGAACCACGCGGAGCCCCGGCCGGATCCTCCGCGCGTTCGGGTCGAGCATCGCCCAGAAGGCGCGCGAGGGCGTCTCTCTGAAGTACGCGTTCATGTTCACGCCGGAGAATCGCGACGACGTCAGGGGACTCCTCCGCCACGCCGAGGTCCGGGACATCGACTTCCAGATGCCTGTGTACCTCCACGTCGTCGACGGGCGGGAGTTCCTGATGAGCCATCCAATCCCCGACGACGCGGCGTTCACGAAAGGGGACGACATCTCGATCTGGACGGACGACCCCGCGATCGCGCGGGCGATGGCGCAGATGGTCGAGCGGATCTGGCACGCGGGCGCGCCGCCGCCGGAAGACCTGGTCGCCGACGCCCGGGGCGGCAGGCGCTGACCGGTCACGTCGGGCGGATCGTGAGGCGGTTCACGAGTTTCGTGAGATCGGTGAGCGGCTCCCCGTGCGGGCCCGCGATCCGCTGGAGCGAGGGCGGCTTCTCGAAGTACGCCGGAATCCGCTGCTGGATCCGCTCCTCGTACGTCGGGACGAGGCCGTTGCGGTAGAACACCCCGATCGGGATCCGGTCGCCCCACTCGAGCGCCTTCTCGAGCGCCTGCGTTGCCTTGTTCTCGATCTCCGAGGCGTCGCGGACGACGGGGTCAAAGTCCTCGTCCTCCATCTTGTACACCCGCGGGAGCGCCCTGCCGGCGTTCATTTCCTTCCGGTCCTCGCCGCCGTACCATTCCTTCGTGTTGATGTCGTTGTACGTCGGGCAGGGCTGCAGGACGTCGAGGAACGCGTAGCCCTTGTGCTGGATCCCCTGGACGATCAGGTCCCTGAGGTGCTTCACGTCGTACGAATACCCGCGTGCGACCCACGTCGCGCCCGCCGCGAGGGCGAGCCAGATCGGGTTCACGGCGTCGTTGATGTTCGGGTGGGCGAGGGACTTCGTCTGCACGCCGAGCTTCAGGGTCGGCGCCGCCTGGCCCTTCGTGAGGCCGTACACCCCGTTGTCGTGGATCACGTACAGCATGTCGAGGTTTCGGCGGCCCGCGTTCACGAAGTGCCCGCCGCCGATCCCGAGGCCGTCCCCGTCCCCGGAGACGCAGAGGACCTTGAGGTTCGGGTTCGCGAGCTTGATCCCCGTCGCGAACGGGAGCGCGCGTCCATGGAGGGTGTGGACGCCGTACGTTCGGACGTAATGGATCGTCTTCGCGGAGCAGCCAATCCCCGAGACGAGCGCGACGCGGTGCGGCTCGAGGCGGAGCTCCGCGAGGGCCATCTGGATCGTCCGGAGGATCCCGAAGTCCCCGCATCCCGGGCACCAGTCGTTGTGGACCTCTGTCGCGAAGTCCTGCGGCTTCATCGCGTGCTCAAGCACCATGCGTCAGCACCGTCCGCGGCTCCGCCTTCCCCAGGTGGACCGCCGTGAGGGCGTCGAAGAGCTCGGAGCTCGACATCGGGCGCCCGTTGTACTTCACGATCGTGTGGGTCATCGCGATCCCTGTCTGCTCGCGAACGATCCCCGCGAGCTGCGCGCTGTAATTCATCTCGACATCGACACGGGTCTCAGCCTTCTCGAGAACCCCCGCGACGGCGCTCGTCGGGAACGGGCTGATGAGGCGGATCTGGAGGAAGCCAATCTTCTGCTTTGCGGCCCACAGCCGGTCGAGGGCATCGAGGATCGCTCCCTTCGTGGAGCCCCAGCTCACGATCACGGTTTCCGCGTCCCGTGGACCGAAGTAGTTGATTTTCTCGTCATCCGGGATCTCGCGGCCGGCGAGCTGGAGCTTCGCGTCCCGCTTCTCCATCATCTTGTTCCTCAGGACGACGTCCTCCGTGATGTGTCCGAGCTCGTCATGCTCGTCCCCCGTGTTCCAGAAGATCGTGTTCTCCGTGCCGATGACCGCGCGGGGGGACATCGGCCCCTTATCGAAGTCGAAGCGCTTGTACGGGCTCTCCTCGGAGTACGCGTGGCCGTCGGGCACGAGGTTGCCGCGGTCGATCCGCAGATCGGAGAGGCGCGGGAGCGGGATCGTCCCGCTGTTGTTCGCGAGCGCCTTGTCGACGAGGTGGATCACGGGCATCTGGTACCGTTCCGCGAAGTTCAGGGAGCGGAATCCGTCCCGGATGCACTCCTCGAAGTCCCCGGACGCGAGGAGGATTCGCGGGGAGTCGCCGTGGCCCGCATGTAGGGCGAACCGGAGGTCCCCCTGCTCGTGGCGCGTCGGCATCCCCGTGCTCGGCCCCGCGCGCTGGTACAGCGTGATCACGACGGGGACCTCGTTGATCGAGGCCCACCCGATTCCCTCCATCATCAGGGAGAACCCGGGTCCGGACGTCGCGGTCGCGGACCGCGCGCCCGTCAGAGCCGCGCCTGTCGCCATCGTGACCGCCGCGATCTCGTCCTCCGTCTGGACGACGAGGATCGACGCTCCCTTCTCCTTCGCGAAGGTCGAGTCCGAGGTCTCGGGGGGGAGGCTCCTCGCGTCGACGTCGAGGATCTCATTCGCCTCCAAGTACTCGCTCTCGTCCGAGGCCGGGGTGATCGGATAGTACGTCTGGAACCGCAGGCCGCCGTACAGCTTCCCCAGCGCGGTCGCCTGGCTCCCGGAGAGGAACAACTTCGGAGGCTGGCCCGGAACGTGCTCGAGACGGTACCGGAAGTCGGGCTCCAGGGTCGCTGCGAGGTCGTACGCGCGCCGGGCGCCGGCGGCGTTCATCCGCACGACGGCGGCCTTCGCCCGGAACACGTCCTCGAGGGCCTTCTCGAGCATCCCGAAATCGAACCGGAGGGCGCCGAACGACGCGCCGACCGCGAGCATGTTGATCATCCGGGCGATCTTGCTGAGCTGGTCGACCTTGAACTCCTCCGCGACCTGCTCGAGAAGGTCGTGGAACGGGACGGGGACGAGGGCGATGCCGCGCTGCTTCGCGGCCGTGAGCATGTCGTTGACGGTCTCGCCGAGTCCACGGCCGTTGAGGTACGCGCGGAGGTCCGAGGAGGCGCGCCGGTCGATCGTCGGCACGTCCGCGACCTTCGTCGAACCCAGGGAGGGGTCGTAGATGATCGCGCCGTCGTCGGAGACGTCCCGGGCATGCCGAAACACGGTCTCCGCGTCGAACGACGCGAGGATGTTCACCACATCGACGTGAGACCGCACCGTGCCCGTTGTCGCGCGGACGGCGAAGTACGAGTGCTCCCCCATGATGTTCGAGTAGTACTCGCGCTTCCCGAAGATGTTCAGGCCCCCGTGGGCGCAACCGCGCGCGAACGCGTTCGCGGCGGAGTCGACCCCGCTGCCCTGAGGTCCTCCGATCATCCACGAGAGGTCGTTGACCTTCCGCGAACCAGGGGGCATGGCTCGTCCTTCCTATGAGGGATTCCGCGCGCGGTCTTGGATGTTTCCCCTTCTTCCGGTCGCGCGGGCGAAACCCTTTGCGACCTGCGGGTGAGCGAGTGGGGTGCTCGGCGGCATGGGGATCACGCCCGGGTCTCCGCCGGACGCTCGGTGTCCGAACGGAGACAACGCTCCAATATCAACCCTTTCGTCTGGATTCCGAGACGAGATCGCGTCCCCGGCATGCGCGGAACGGGCTCAGCGCCCGGCGACCGGGGGTGCGGAGGGCTTCGGCGCGCGACCCCGTGGCATGACGACCTGTTGCATGAAGTCCTCCATGAACTGGAACCGGTTCCGGAGGGTCACCTCGCTCACGCCCGCAACCTTCGCGATCGCCTTCTGCGGGCGCCGCTCTCCGTGCGCGAGGGACGCGAGGTAGATCGCCGCGGCCGCCGTCCCGATCGGCGAAAGGGACATCGAGGAATCGATCTTCTCGAGCTCCTTGAGCATCCGCAACGCTTCCGCCTGGACCGCGTTCGACAGGCCGAGCTGGGAGCAGAACCGGCTGACGTAGTCCGTGGGACGGGACGGGGGCACTCGGAGCGTCAGGCTCCTCAGAAGCGCCCCGTACGCCTTGCCGATCACCTTCTTCCGGATCCCCGTGACCTGCTGAAGCTCGTCGAGGGTGCGGGGGACCTCGTGAATCCGGCACGCGGCGTACACCGCGGCGGCGACGATCCCCTCGATCGAGCGCCCGCGCACGAGGCCCTTCTCCAGGGCCTTCTTGCAGATGAACCCGGCCTCCTCCTTCACGGCACGCGGCAGCCCCATGAGCGAGGCGACCCGCTCGAGAGCCCGGACCGTCTCCGGCAGGCTGCGCTCCCCGGGCCGCGAGTGGCCGGAGTGGTGCTGGAGCTTCCGCATCCGGTAGAACTTCTCCCGCTCCTTGAGCGGGATCCGGTTCCCGCGAGCGTCCTTTGAGGAGATCGGGATGATCGTGGTGAGGCTCGATGCGCCCGCGACGATGCTCCTCGGCGCCCCGGTCCGGGCGAGCCGCTGACTGTCCTCCGCGGAGTACGCGGACCACTCGGGGCCCTCGTCGATCGCGCCCTCGCTCACGACGAGGCCGCAGGCGTCGCACACGAGCTCCCCGCGCGCGTAGTCGCGTACGAGGTGTTCGCTCCCGCACTCGGGGCACGAGCGCTCCTCGTCGAGGAACGTCTCGGCATGGGATCCGCTCGGCATCGCGGCGCCTCCGTGGAGGTTTCCTCCGACCTCCGCCTGTGCTCCAGGGAATATAACGGTCTTATATTAGACCTTGTCATCCGCCCGGGTGACAAGCGGCCCTAGGGGTTGGCGCGCCGAGCGTGCGGTTTCGGATGGGACGAAACCCGGATGGGGGTCAGGCCACCGCGGCGAGCTTTCTCGCCCACGTGTCCTGGCCCTCCTTGAAGATGTCCCGGCCCCGGGCGTCGTTCGCGACGATCGCGGGGAAGTCCTCGACCCGGAACTCCCAAAGGGCCTCCGTCCCGAGCTCCGGGTATGCGACGACCTTCGCGGACTTGATCCGCTGCGCGAGGGTCGCCCCGAGGCCTCCGATGGCGATGAGGTAGACCGCCTTGTGCCTCACGAGGGCGTCGATCACCGGCTGCCCGCGGTTCCCCTTGCCCACGGTCGCCCGCACACCGTACTCGTACATCCGCGGCGCGTACGCGTCCATCCGCAAGGACGTCGTCGGTCCCGCCGACCCGATCACGCGCCCGGGAGGGGCGGGCGTCGGCCCCACGTAGAAGATCACCTGGCCGCGGAGATCCACGGGGAGTGGCCGGCCCTGGTCGAGGAGCTCGACCATCTTCTTGTGCGCGGAGTCGCGGGCGCCGTACATCGTCCCGCTGAGCCGGACACGGTCCCCGACGCCGAGCTTCGTGACGTCCCCCTCGGAGAGGGGCGGCGTCAGGCGGATGTCCCCGGTCACAGGATCGCCTCCTTGTGCCGGTGCGCATGGCAATCGATGTTCACCGCGACGGGGAGGGCCCCGATGTGGCATGGCTTCGTCTCGATGTGGAGGGCGAGCGCGGTCGCGCGGCCGCCGAGCCCCTGCGGCCCCACCCCGAGCCGGTTGACCGCGTCGAGCCACTCCTTCTCGAGGTCCGCGTAGTACGCGTCGGGGTGGGGTTTGCCCAGATCCCGGTAGAGGGCGCGCTTCGCGAGCAGGGTGACCTCCTCGAAGTTCCCGCCGATGCCCACGCCGAGGACGAGGGGCGGGCAGGCGTTCGGGCCCGCGGCTTTCACGGTCTCGAGCAGGAACTGCTTCACGCCCTCGACGCCTGCGGACGGGCTCAGGATCTTCATCTTCGACATGTTCTCCGCACCGGTCCCCTTCGCGCCGACGCGGATCTTCACCTTGTCCCCGGGCACGAAGTCCACGTGGACCATCGCAGGCGTGTTGTCCCCCGTGTTCCCGCGGCGGAGCGGGTCTTTGACGATGGATGCGCGGAGGTACGCCTCCTTCCATGCCTCCCGGACGCCCGCGTGGACGCCATCGACGAGGCCGGGTCGGTCGAACCGGACCTCCTCGCCGATCTCGAGGAACACGATCGCGATCCCCGTGTCCTGGCACATCGGGAGGTTCTCCCGCTTCGCGAGCTCGACGTTCTCGATGAGCATCGTCAGGATCTCCTTGCCCACGGGCGACGGCTCCGTGGCGCGCGCGTTCTCGAACGCCTGGACGAGCTCGGGATTCGCGATCACGCAGGCTTCTTTGTACAGATCGCGGACGGTCTCGCGAACCTTATCCACGGATACGACGCGCACGCTTCCACCCTCGCCCCCACTCCGCCGGCCGGCGATTTCTACGTTGGCCCTGTGGAGTATGTATTGCCCCTACGGGAGAAGGTTAATAGCGGCGGGCTCTTCTTGCACTCCCGGCGGACGGCGATGACGGACCATCGGGTTGAGAAGGATTTCCTCGGGGAGCTGAAGGTCCCCAAGGATGCGTACTGGGGCGCGCAGACCCAGCGGGCGATCGAGAACTTCCCGATCAGCGGAATCCGCTTCGGGCGGCGGTTCATCTATTCCCTCGGGCTCATCAAGAGGGCCGCGGCGGAGACGAACATGGAGCTCGACCTTCTCGAGGGGAGGCTCGGGAAGGCGATCGCGAAGGCCGCGGACGAGGTCATGGACGGGAAGCTCGACCCGCAGTTCCCGCTCGACGTCTTCCAGACGGGAAGCGGCACGTCGACGAATATGAACGCGAACGAGGTCATCGCGAACCGCGCGAACGAGATCCTCGGCCACGCGCTCGGCGAGAAGGGGCCGATCCATCCGAACGATCACGTGAACATGGGCCAGTCCTCGAACGACGTGATCCCGACGGCGATCCACATCGCGGCCTTGCTCGCGATCGACCAGGATCTCCTCCCCGCCCTTCGCGACCTCGAGGACAGCCTCGCGAAGAAGGCGAAGGAGTTCGACCCCGTCGTCAAGGCGGCCCGCACGCACCTCATGGACGCGACCCCGATTCGACTCGGCCAGGAGTTCTCCGGGTACGTGTCCCAGATCGATCACGGGATCCGCCGGGTCTCCGCGTCCCGCGGCGCGCTCGCGGAGCTCGCGATCGGAGGGACCGCCGTGGGCACGGGCATCAACGCACACCCCGACTTCCCCGGCCGCGTCGTCGAGAAGATCAGCTCGACGACCCAGGCGAAGTTCCGCGTCGCGGAGAACCACTTCGAGAGCCAGGCGGCGCAGGACGCCCTCGTCGAGACGAGCGGCGCGATTCGGACCGTCGCCGTTTCGATGATGAAGATTTCGAACGACCTCCGCTGGATGGCGTCCGGACCCCACACGGGCCTCCGGGAGCTCAACCTCCCCGCGGTCCAGCCGGGGTCGTCGATCATGCCGGGAAAGGTGAACCCCGTGATCCCCGAGGCCGTGATGCAGGTCGCGGCGACGGTGATCGGGAACGACGTCGCGATCACCGTCGGGAACAGCCACTCAAACCTCGACCTGTGCACGATGATGCCGATGATGTCCCAGCGGCTACAGCAGAACATCGAACTCCTCGGCAACGCCGCGCGGGTGTTCGCGCACCGCTGCATCGACGGGATCTCCGCGAACGTCGAGACCCTCCTGAAGTACGCGGAGTCGAGCCCCGCAATCGCAACGAAGCTCAACACGATCATCGGCTACGAGAAGGCCGCGGAGATCGCGAAGGAGGCCGGCCGGACCGGGAAGACGGTCAAGCAGATCGTCGTTGAGAAGGGGATCCTCGGCGCCGAGGAGGCGGAGCGGGTCCTCGACCCGAAGTACCTCACGGAACCGAGCAAGGACCTCCTGGGCACCGGCGGCGGGTAGGCCGTGCCGCGACCCGGCAAGGAATCGCGAAGGTCGGTCGCGGAGCTGCTCGGCCTCCGGGCTGGCGTCGTCGCTGCGGTCGTCGGTGCGCCCGGCGACTACAGGAGGATCCTCGGCCATGTCCCCGCCGGCGTGCTGTTCCTCCCCCACGCGGCGGGGAACCTCGACTTCGTCCACGTGTTCGCGGCGAAGCGCTCGATCCTTCGGGATCGGTTTGACGCGGTGATGGGGAGCATCAAGCCGAACGGAACGATCTGGGTCTCCTGGGCGGAGACGTCGGGCGTGCCAACGGACCTCACGGAAGCCGCGGTGCGCGAGGAGGCGCGCGCCCACGGCCTCGTCGGCGTGAAGGCGTGCGCGATCGACGCCACGTGGTCCGGCCTGAAGCTCGTGACCCGCCAGGTCGCCCGCTCCGCCGCGGCGCACCGGCGGCAACAGAGAGTGTGATGCCTCGGGCGAGCCTCCTGGCGCGGCCCAGAAGCGACCGTGGGAAAGCCGGTGCCGGAGCCACCCGGTCTAGGTCTGCAGGGTCGTCCGAGAGCACACGTTCACCGCGGAGCGGCGCCGAGGTCACGCGGTGACCTTGTCGTGGGAGCCTCGCGGGTCCTCCGCCGATCCGCGCCGGAGGATCGCCTTCGCCGCCCCCAGGAGGTCGTCCGCGACGACGTCGGGGTGCCACGGGCGCACCTCCGCGCGGAACCGCGCGCGCCAGTCCCGGGGTCCGACCCACGCGGTCCGGCAGCCGAACGCCCGACCCGTCGCGACGTCGAGGACCTTGTCCCCAATCATCCAGGCCATCCGCGGATTCACGCCGAAATCCCGGGCCGCGGCGAGGAGCATCCCCGGGCGTGGCTTCCGACACGGGCAGTCGCGGAGCAGGGGGTGAGGGCAGTAGTAGACCTCCGCGACCTCGACGCCCTCCGACCGGAGTCCTCGGACCATCGTGTCGTGGATCCGTGCGAGCTGCCGTTCCGGGACGAGTTTCCATCCCGTGGCGTCCTGGTTCGTCACGATCACGAGGCGCCAGCCCGCGTCCTGGAGGCGCCGCATCCCCTCCACCGCGCCGGGGAGGAACTCGAAGTCGGCCGGCCTCCGCACGTACCCGGGCCGGCCGCGGTTGATCACTCCGTCCCGGTCGAGGAAGACGGTCGGCCGCACGACCGCGTTCGCGTCGCGGAAGAGGCCGTGGCGCTTGACACGGAGCGACCGCCGGGCCTCGGGGCTCTGGAGGAAGAAGTCGACGAGTCCCCACTTCGCGAACGGGTTGCGCGTCAGGGTGAGCCCTTTGTCCACCGTGAACCAACCCGCGGACTCGATCTCGTCCGGCTTGAGCTCGAATCCCTCGGAGAGGACGTGCCCTTGGTAGACGAACCCGAGGGTGTACGACGGCTTCCCGGGGAAACCGCTCACATACACGTTCAGGAGGCCGTCGAGGGCGACGGGCACGCCGATCTCCTCCTCCGCCTCCCGGACGACGCCGGCCTCGGGACCTTCGCCGTAGTCCATGAACCCCCCAGGCACATTCCAGTGGCCCTTCGAGAACCCGCGGACCGCCTTCACGAGGAGGACGCGGGCGCCCTTCGAGAGGACGACCTCGGAGACACATCGGATCATCGTCGTGTACACGGCCTGCTTCACGACGGGGTCGACGTCGTCGCGGTCGAAGATCGCGTCCCGGCCGAGCCACTCCTCCGGGTGGTGGTCGAGGAGGGGCTTCACCTTGAGGACGCGGTAGGCACCGAAGTCCATCGACTCCTGGCGCTCCGTCTTGAACGGCAGCGGTTCGCCCGTCCTAGGGAACCGTAGGACCCCGGACTCCCGGACGAGATAGACCTGGCCGTCCGTCTCCGCGTAGATGTGCTCCACGGCGCGACGGCGGGCCACGGGCCGCCATGCCCGTGTCCGGTAAGAAGCCTGTGGACGCCCGAGATCGACGGTCGGTCCGGTCCACGTCCGCCGACCCACGGACGACAGGACGCGGGCGTCACTCTCGGACCTTGACCGCGACGGACACCCCGTCCCGCAAGGGCAGGATCGACGCGATCATGCGCGGGTCCCTCGCGAGCCGCTCGTTGTACGCCCGGATCGCCTTCGTCTCCCGGGACCGGCCCGCCCGGGCCACCTCGCCGCTCCAGAGGACGTTGTCCGTGACGAGGAGCCCCCCGACGCGGATCCGACGGATGCACGGATCCAGGACGGCCGGGTACGCCTCCTTGTCGATGTCGTTGAAGATCAGATCGAACGGACCGGCGAGGTCCGCGAGGACGTCCTCCGCGAGTCCGATGAGGATCGACACGCGGTCCGCGACCCCCGTCCGCTCGAACGTCCGCCGGGCCCGCTCCGCCGTCTTCGGATCCGCCTCCACCGTGAGGAGCTCGCCTCCCGACGGCAAGGCGCGAGCAAGCCACGTGCCCGAGTACCCGATCGCCGTCCCGAGTTCCAGGATCCGGCGGGCGCCGAGGGACCGTGCGAGGATATGGAGGAGACTCCCCTCCGCGGCGCCGACGATCGGCCAGCCTTCGGTCCGGCCCTCCCGCTCGACCTCCGCGAGGACGGAGTCCCCGCGGTTCGCGAGACGGTCGACGTACGTGTCCACATCCTCAGCGACGATTCCCGTCATCGATCCGCCGGGCTCGACACGTCGGGGCGTGGGAAGAAGCTTCGCACCGGTTGACAAACGATTAAGACGGAGGACGGTCGAATCCGGACCCGGGATGGGACATGTGCAAACTCACGAAGACGGACAGCCCTCTCCTTTCGTGGATCCTTGAGCTGGAGTATGTGAACGAGGTCGCGCAGCGGGGCGTCCCGATGCGGCCGAACCTCGACGTGCCCGCGCCTACGCCGGTCCGTCACTTGGCCACACTGGGCTGAGGCTGCGGACGGACGACTCCATCGAGATCGTCGGCGCGCTGCTCCCAGTACGACGCCTTCTCGGACAGGAGCTTCGCCTTCGCCTCGAGCCGGTTCGACTTCAGGCGGGCCTTCGCCGCCTTCGCGCGGAGCTTCGCCGCCCTCGCGCGATCGCGGAGCTCGTGCTCGGGCACCTTCGAGGGCCGTGGGGCAGGAGCCGGAGCGGCCGGTGGAGACGCCGGAGGGGCATCCATCGACGACCCGAAGAGGCCCCTCATCCATAAGAGTTGCGGACGCGCGCCCGAGGTCCCGTCGGATCCGCGGCGCCGGGGGACGACTCCGGGATCGCCCGGGGAAGCCGAGATATACATTGGCCGCCTTCGTTCGGGTCGTGAAGGTCTACGTGGAGGCGTACGGCTGCACCCAGAACTACGGGGAGGCCCGGCTCATGGAGGAGGCGCTCTCCCGGAGCGGACACTCGATCGAGCGCTCCGAGGCGGAGGCGGATGCCCACGTCCTCGTCACGTGCACGGTCGTCGATGCGACGGAACGGCGGATGGCCCGCCGGATCCGCGCCCTCGCGGCCCATGACCGGCCGCTCGTCGTCGCAGGCTGCATGGCGGCGGCGCAACGGGACCGGGTGATGGCGCTCGCGCCCCGCGCGAAACTCCTGCCGCCCCGGAAGTGGCCCGAGATCGTCGACCTCATCGGTGCGGGCACGGCATGCGGGGACCGGGCGGCGGAGGTCGAGTCCCGGTCGTTCGGCTGGCACGACGCGATCGTCCCGATCGCCCAGGGATGTGCAGGCCGCTGCACGTACTGCATCACCCGCGTCGCGCGGGGCCGGGTGTCGTCGCGGCTGATCGGCGACCTCGTCGCGGAGGTGCGCCGCCATGTCGCGCGCGGTGTGAGGGAGATCAAGCTCACGGGGCAGGACACCGCGGCGTATGGCCGGGACACGGAAACGGACCTCCCTCGCCTCCTGGAAGCGATCGACGAGATCCCCGGGACATTCCGTGTGCGCGTCGGCATGGCCGACCCCCTCACGGTCCTCCCGATCGTCGACGAGCTCATCGAGTCGTTCGCATCGGAGAAGGTGTTCAAGTTCCTCCATCTTCCCGTCCAGAGCGGGAGCGACGGCGTCCTCGAGGCGATGCAGCGCGAGTACATCGTGCGCGACTTCGAGGAGATCGTCGCCGGGTTCCGTCGCGCGTACCCGGAGCTGTGCCTCTCGACGGACGCGATCGTGGGGTTCCCCGGAGAGACGGAAGCCGCCTTCGAGGGGACCATGGACCTCGTGCGGCGCGTGCGGCCGGACATCGTGAACGTCACGCGGTTCTCCGCGCGCCCCGGGACCCCCGCCTCCGCGATGCCCGGCCAGATCGTCGGGTGGCAGGTGAAGGGGAGGTCGCGTCGGCTCGCCGCGCTTCGGTTCGCGGTGGCGACCGAGGTCCACGCCGCGCACGTCGGTCGCGAGGTCGAGGTCGTTGTCACCGAGCCAGGGAAGGAGGGCACGGTCCTCGCCCGAACGCCGGAGTACCGGCAGGTCGTCCTCCGCGAGCCCGTCGCGATCGGAGAGTTCGTCCGCGTGCGCATCGACGGCGCGGGCGCGACGGACCTCCGTGGGTACGTCGCAACCGATGGGCTTTATACACCCGCGGAAATGCACGCCTGCAGCCCCGTGGTGTAGCGGTCAAGCATACGGGTCTTTGGAACCCGCGACGGCAGTTCGAATCTGCCCGGGGCTATCCCGATGAAGTCTCGTGCCCGGCTCACCCTCACATTCGACGACGACGAGCGCGCGCGGGCGGTCGAGGGCGCCGTCGCTCCGGACGACGAGCGCTCCGTACGCACGCGGCGCCGCGGCCGGACGGTCACGGCGGTCGCGGCCGCGGACGGGCCGATGAGCCTCCTCCACGCCCTGGACGGGTACCTCGCGTCCGTCAGCGCAGCGGAGCGGACGTCGCGGGAGGCACGCCCTCGCGGACGAACGCGGCGACGCCGCGGGTGAACGCGAGCATCTCGCGGCGGTTCATCGCCGAGCGGGCGACCGCGCACAGGTCGTCCTCGGGGGAGACGACGAGAACCTCGTCGCCCGGACGTATGTCCGGATCCGCGTCCCGGACGAACTTCGCAAAGACGTTCTTTCCCTCGCGGTGGAACGGAATCGCGTCGGGGTCGACGACGACCCGGAGCCGGGGCGGGGCGAACGCCTCCCGGAGACGGCGGGCGCCCGCGGCCTTGAGGGTGAAGTAGCCGTCCTCCGCCCGCAGGGAGAGGACGTGCTCGCCGCCCACGATCACGTTCCGGACCTTCTTCGTGTTCTTTGAGACGACGAGGGAGACCTGACCGCGGAGCAGGGCGTCCGCCGCGCCCCGCCCGAACTGGAGGTCCGCGGTCGCACGCACGCGGAGGAGGTTCCAGTCGACGCTGCGACCGCCGGGGGCCCGTCGTGCGAGATCCTCGAGCGTGCCCGGTCCCTCCCAGAGAACGCCGAACGCGTAGCCTGCGCCCGCGGCCCACTCCCGGAAGAAGACCTCCGCGGCCTCGAGCGCCTCGACGTCCACGCGGTCCGGGATCAGGGACTGGGAGAGCGGCCACACGTGGTCGAGCTCGAGAGGTACCGGCCCCCAGAGGGACTTCACGACGACGTGGACATCTGCGGCCGCCGTCACCCGCGCGACGGTGCCCCGGTACCGGTGCGCGTACGGCCGGTCGCCTTCGGGCAGGACGAGGAGGCCTTTCGCGGGCGGGCTCGAGTAGCGCGCAAGGAGCCGCGAGCGGTATCGGTGGAGGACCGGCCGGTGGGCGGTCTCCGGGCCGACGTAGTACAGCGCGCCGCGGCGGGAGAGAGGCTCGGACGCCTCGAGGAAATCGTTGTGCGCCCGGAGATCCCGGAGCGCGTCGAGGAGCGCGGGATGGTCCCGCGCCCGACGCTCGACGAGCTCCCACAGCTCCCCTGCGGCGATCGCGCGGCGGACCTCGCGGACGGCCGCGAAGCAGACGTGGAGGTTGTGCTCCGCGAGGAGCCGCTCGTCCCTCGACAGCTCATCGATTCCGTGGGACGCGCACGTGGGACAGACGCATCCGCTGTCCCGGAGCTCCGCGGCCCGACGGGTCCCGTCCGGGAAGAGCATGCGCCCGTCGCGCGCGTACTTCGCATAGGATGCGGAATCGAACATGTCGCAGCCGAGGAGCACCGCGAGGGGGAAGAGCATCGGGTGCCCTGCGCCGAACAGGTGGACGGGCTTCGAAGGGTCCATGCCCCGCTTCGAGGCGACGATCACGCGGACGAGGTCGCGGAACCGGTACGCCTCCATCAGGGGGACCACGCCCCCGATCGCGGCGACGGCGATCCCGAGGGTGGACACCTCCCGGGCGCAACGCTCCCGGAGGTCCGCGTGGAGTCCGCCCTGGACCGCGCCGACGAGCCCGAGGTCCCCGCGAATCGCGTCCGCTTCCTTCGCGCGCCGGATCGTCTCGTCGACGTCCGCGGACGCCCGGTCGTGATCGTGCTCCGGCTCCGAGAACACGTCGAGCATCGTGCCCAGGTCCGAGCCGATCGCCTTCTGGAACTCGAGGACCTCCACATTCGAGACCGCGACGTCCCCGTACACGTGGGCCTGGAACGCCCCGGAATCCGTCATCACCGCTCGCTGGAAACCGAGGAAGTCGTGGACGCCCCGCCGCATGACCTCCTCGCGGTGCGCGCCCTTGCCCAGGATGTACGCATTCGTGATCAGGATCTCCGCATGGAAGCGGTCCGCGAGCTCCACGGGCGGCACGATCGGGCGACCCGGGTTCACGACGGGGAGGAGGGCGGGGGTCGTCACCCGCCCGTGGGGCGTGTCGAGCGCGCCGATCCGCGCGAGCCCGTCCCGTTCGAGGACCTCGAACACGCGCGTCCATGGGGAGCTCGGGATATGCGCTTTGCGGACGCGTCCGGGCACCCCGCCGCAACGGATATGCCCCCGCGGGCGTGTCGCGGCCCGACCCGCGTTGCTGCGAGAGACGTTCCTCCACATCGACGGCGTCGGGCGCCGCCGGGAGGAGATCCTTTGGCGATCGGGGATCCGGACGTGGGACGACGTCCCGCGGCTCGGGAGCGGCGCCGGGCTGCCCGCGTCCGTCGTCCACCGGATCGACTCGGAGGTCGTCCGGAGCGACGAGGCGCTCCGCCGTGGCCGGTATCGGTACTTCGCGGACGCCCTGCCGGCCCGCGAGCACTGGCGTGCCCTCCCCGAGTTCCGCGGCGCCGTCGGGTACCTCGACATCGAGACGACCGGATTGTCAATCGGCCGGGACGCGGTCACTGTCGTCGGCGTGTACGACGGCCGGCGCGAGCGGTCGTTCGTGAAGGGAGAGAACCTCGACGAGCTCCCGGCGACCCTCGACCGCATGAAGATCCTGGTCACGTTCAACGGCGGCCGCTTCGACCTTCCGTTCCTCCGGCGTGCGTTCCCGCGGATGCGCCTCGACCAGATCCACGTGGACCTCCTCCACGGCATGCACCGGCTCGGGTACCACGGTGGACTCAAGCGGATCGAGGCGCAGCTCGGGATCGAGCGGTCCGAGGAGACCGCCGGGCTCCGGGGCTGGGATGCGGTCCGGCTGTGGGAGGCGCACGAGAGCGGGGACGAGGGGGCCCTCGAACTCCTCCTCCAGTACAACATGGAGGACGTGATCCACCTCGAGACGCTCGCGGACCTCGCCTACACCGGACTCCGCACGCAGATCCGCGGCGAGGAGTTCGTCACCGCGGACCGCCTGGAACGGGCCCGCGTGCGCGCCCCCTGAACCGCTCCACGGGGTACTTCTCTGCGCTCCTCGCGACCTTCGCCGTGACGGCGTCGGACAGGTCGATCGAGAGGGCGTTCGCGATGTGCAGGCCGTAGATCACGACGTCCGCAATCTCGTCGGCCACGGCCGCGCGGTCCTCCGAACCCATCTCGGACGCAGGGACCGCGGGCCGCCACAGAAAGAGTTCGAGGAGCTCCGATGCCTCGACGCTGAGCGCGGTCGCGAGGTCCTTCAGGTTGTGGTATCCCTCCCAGTCCCGCTCCCGAACGAAGGCGCGGACCCGGTCCCGGAGCGCGGCGACGGTCGTGGTCGCATCCGACATGCGACGTCGTAGGGCGCGCCGCCTCACAAGGGTTGCGGCCGCGCGGGGCGGTCTTCGAGGTTCAGGACCTGCTCCGCCGCGACCGTCTCCGCGGACCCGGCGGGCCCACGGGCGTCGAGGAGGACCCGCGCCCGCAGCCGGCCCTCTTCGAGGCTGACCCGGACGGAGCGGAGGCGGGACCGGAACAGCTGGAGGCCTTTCCCGTTCCTGGACGGGAGCTCCCGCTCGACGAACACGAGCCCCATCCCCTCGAGCTCCCGGATCCGCCGGTAACAGGCGGCGATCGGGATCCCGAAGCGCTGGCTGAGCTCGAGCGCGGACACGGAACGGTCGAACGTGCCGAGCAGGATCCTTGCGGAGTACTCGTCCATCACCGTCTGGCTCACCTGGAGAGCTTCCATCCCGGCTCATCCCCCTCTGGAGGAAAGGACCCGGGCGACGAGCCGGGTCACCTCCTCCGCCTCGAACGGCTTCCGGAGGTATCGGACGGTCCCGCCTCGCATGTCCTCGGCCGGAGGATCCGCCTCGAACGCGGTCATGAGGATCGCCCGAAGGTCCGAGCGCTCGCGTTGCGCGGCGTTGATGAGGTCGACGCCGTTCGGACCGGGCATCCGCAGGTCCGTGATCAGGAGGTCGACGCCTCCCGCGGCGATCTCGCGGAGGGCCTCCACGGAGTTCTCCGCGGTGACGACGACGTACCCCGAGGCCGCCAGGAGCTCCGCAAGGTTCTCGCGCAGATCCGGGTCGTCCTCGACGACGAGGACCCGCGCCGGTCGGGTGACCTCGAGGGACGCCATCGCCATGTCCTTCGCGGCGTTTCGATGGCACCGACCGCTCTTGATGGGACCGGTCGAGCGTGCTTGACAGCCCCTGTCGAGTCGCGTTGACCGTCATCCGCGTGGCGCGAACAGGACGGAGGGGTGCTGTCGCTCCTCGCTCAACGCCCGGACGACGCGCCAGGCCCGGCGGCCGTCCTCGGTGAGCGCGTACGCGCCGCCCCCTGCTTTCGTCAGGAGGCCGTCCGCCTGCAGCTTCTGGAGATGGAACGACAGCTTCGAGGACGAGTCGACGAAGTTCCTCTTGAGGATCGCGGAGTACGCGACGGGACCCGACGCGAACACGTACGAGACGATCGCCCGGCGGGTCGGGTTCGCGATCGACTCGAGCATCCCCTGGAGTCCTGCGTCGGCCTCCTCGCTCGCGAGGTCCGACTCGATCTGCCCGCGGAGCTCGGGCGGCGCCCCTGCGACGATGAGCGTGCCCCTCGCTCCGTCGCACCTCGCGCGGACCTGCCGGACCCACGCGCGCACGTCCTCGGTCCCGTGCACGGTCACGAGGGCGCCAAGGCAGGCGAGGTACAGCACGGGTCGCTCGACGCCCGAGAGATGCGCCTCGACGCTCGCATTGATCTGGTAGAGCTGTTTCGGGGTGAGCCCGTCCGGCGGGCGGGCGTCCTCCGAGATGCGGACGACGCGGCCCGCGGCCTTCGGGGGCGCACCGGTCGGACCCATGACCGCGAGGAGGGCATTCCTCTGGGCACTCTCCTCGAGGAGTAGGCTCAGCGCATCGATCCTCGGGGGCGCCGAGAGCATGAGGCGCGCGCGCTGCTCCTCCGCGACGGCGCGGAGGGCGCCCTGGATCGCCTCGAGCTCCGGGGGCTTCTCGATGAAGTCCATCGCACCGGACTTCATCGCCTCGACCGCGGCGTCGACCGTGGCCCGGCCCGTGACCATGATCACCGCCGTGCGTGGCGTGGACACGCGCGCCCGACGGAGCACGTCGAGGCCGTTCGCCCGCGGCATGACGAGGTCGAGGAGGACCACGTCGAAGCCCACCGTCTCGAGCTTTCGGATCGCCTCCGCGCCGTCCGCTGCAGTATCGACCTCGTGGCCGTCCTCTCGGAGGAGCTCCGCGAGCTCGGACCGGATCGTGACGTCGTCGTCCGCGACGAGGACCCTCAAGCTCCCGCCTCCTTCGGCAGGACCACGGTGAATGTCGAGCCCCGCCCGACCCCGGTCGAGACCTCGATCTTCCCGCCGTGCGCGGTCACGATGTTCTGACACATCGACAGCCCGAGACCGGTCCCCTCGCCGTGAGCCTTCGTCGTGAAGAAGGGCTCGAAGAGATGCGCACGGACCTCGGGGGGCATCCCCGCGCCCGTGTCCGTGACCTCGATCAGGATTGCATCGGGCCGCTCCGCCAGCCGGACGCTCACGGTGCCCGAGGTCGTGGCCTGGAGCCCGTTCTTGACGAGGTTCACGACGACCTCCTGGATCTGAAGCGGGTCGACACGGGCGCGCACCGGACCGTCCCCGATCACCCGGTCCAGGGAAACGTCCGGCGGCCGGTACCCCTCCACCTGCTCGAGCGCCCGGTCCACGATCTCCCGGAGGTCCGCCTCGACGGCCCTGATTTCGCGATGCTTCGAGAAAGTCAGAAGGTCCGCGATGATCGCTGCGGCGTGCCGCCGCTGCGCGTTGATCTTCTCGAGCTTGGCGAGGATCTCCTCGTCCTTCACCTTGCGCGCGATGCTCGCGGTGAGCAGGGAGATGCTCGTGAGGGGCGTGTTGATCTCGTGCGCGACGAACGCGGAGAGCTGCCCCATCGACGCGAGCCGCTCGCTCTGCACGAGCTTCTTCTGCATCTCCTTCTGCTCCGTGACGTCCCGGACGATCATCTCGAGGAACGCAGGTACGTCCGGGTGTCGGAGAACGCGAGAGCGGACCTCGACGGAGCGCCGCGCCTCCGTCGCGAGGCGGAGGGTCGCCTCGAACGGCTCGGGCGTTGGCTCGTCTGCGAGGAGGGCGCGGAAGTACTCGAGCGCCCGTTCCTTCTCCTCCGCGGGGATGAGTTCAAGGATGTTCATGCCGACGAGGTCGGCCTTCGTGGCATGAGAAAGACCTTCTCCCGCCGGGTTGACGTCCAGGACACGGCCGTGCGGATCGAGAAGGACGATCGCATCCGCGGCCGCATCGAACAGAGCGCGGAACTTCCGCTCGGACCGCTCGAGGTCCTCGCGGGCGCGGAGGCGTTCGGTGACGTCCGTTGCGAGTACGAGGCGCGCGGGACGCCCCGCGAACTCGAGAGGATGGGAGGCGATCTCCACGTTGATGATGGAGCCGTTCTTCTTCCGGTGCCGCCACACGCCGCCCGAGGACATCTTCGCCCCGAGGTCCGCCACGGCGGTGAGAAGGGCGGGCACGTCCTCCGGGGGCCGGATGTCCTTGATCGTCATCGATAGGAATTCGTCGCCCGTGTACCCGTAGTGACGCACCGCCGCGTCGTTCACGGCGAGGATCCGCAGGTCCTCCACCCCGTACACCCACATCGGGTGCGGGTTGCTCGCGAAGAGCATCCGGTAGCGCTCCTCGGAACTCCGGAGCGTTGCTTCCGCCCGCGCCTGTTCGACCGCCCCCGCGAGGACGTTCGCGACGGCGAGGAGGAAATTCACGTCGTCCTGGGTGAACGACCGTCTCCGCGTCGTGTGCACGCCGAGAACGCCATACGCGCGGCCGGGGCCCTGGATCGTCACGCTCATCCCGCTGACGATACCGTGGTCGCGCAGGAGCGCGGGTCCCTGGAACCGGGTCTCCGTCCGGAGGTCCTCGACGAGGACGGGCGCCTGCGACCGGAGAGTGAACCCGCCCTGAGACTCGAGATTAGCGGGGACCGTCGTCGTGCCGACGAGACCGTCCTTCCAGCCGACTCCCGCGCGAAGGAGGAACGCGTCCTCCGTCGGGTGGAGCTCGAGGATCTTCGCGAACTCGACGTCGAGGGTCTTCGCGATGACGCCGACGGTCTCGTCGAAGAGGGCGCGAAGGGACGACACCTCGAGGGCCCGCTGGCCGAGGGATGCGACGGCGGCCTGCTGGCGCTCCCGCGCGATGAGCTGCTCCTCCGCCCGCTTCCTCTCCGAGATGTCCGTCAAGGATCCGATGACACGGCGCGCGCGGCCGTCCGCGTCGCGGAGGATGAACCCGCGGTCGAAAACGGTCGCATACGAGCCGTCCGCCCGCTCCAGCCGGTATTCCGACGTCCAGGAGTCCTTGCCCTCATGGAGGGTCGCCCAGAACTCCGAAAGGATGCGCTCCCGCTCATCGGGATGAATCCGGGCGTCGATCCAGGAGCCCGTGGGCTGGACCTCCCCGGGCTCGCACCGGAGGATCGAGTGGATCGCCTCGCTCCAGACGAGCGTGTCCGTGTCCACGTTCCAGTCCCAGATCGCGTCCTGCGCCGCCTTCGCGAGGAGCCGGAACCGCTCCTCGCTCGCCCGCAGATCCTGATCCGCCAGGACCCGGTCCGTCGCATCGCGTGCGATTCCTTCGATCGCGACGACACGCCCCGCGCCATCGAGGATGGGCACGTTCCGTTGCTCGGTCCAAACGATCTTTCCGTCCTTCCGGATCCAGCGGAACGTGATCGGCTCGCCCTTTCCGCTGAGCCGTCCCGTCTGCACCGCCTCGTCGATGAGGTTCTGGAGGATGTGTCGGTCCTCGGGATGGACCATTCGGAGTCCGAGCTCGGGGTCCGCGTAGTGCTCCTCCGGGGTGTACCCCGTCAGCCGCATGGACGCCGGACTCACGTACTCGAAGCCCCGCGGTTCGTCGAGCCGGTACCGGTAGATCAGGTCCTGCGCGTTCTCCGCAATCCGGCGGAACCGCTCCTCGCTCTCCCGGAGCGCCTGATCCGCGCGCATGCGATCGATCGCGCTCGCGACCTGGGCGGACACGAACTGGAGGATCTCGCGGTCCTCCGGATGGTAGCGGACGCCGTCCGTATAGCTCTGGACGACCAGGACGCCGATCGGTTGGTCCTTCGCGACGAGGGGCGCGCCGAGCCAGTCCACGGACGGCGGCCCCACGGACTCGACCTCGCCACGGTCCACGAGGCCCTGGAATCCGATCGGGTCGACGAGGAGCGCCTTACCGGTACGCAGGACGTACTCCGTCAGACCGCGACCGAGGGCCTGTGGCGGCGGGGGCGGCTCCTGCTCGTCCGCGAAGTACGGGAAGCTGAGCGTCCGACTCGCGCCGTCGTAGAGGGCGATGTAGAAGTTCTTCGCGGGCATGAGCCCGCCGACGGTCCGGTGGATCGACGCGAACAGCGCGTCGAGGTTCTCCGTTGCCGTCGCCGCGGCGGAGATCCCGTACGTCGCCTCGCGGACCTTCTCCGCGCGTCGGATCTCGGTGACGTCCTGCGCGGTGCCGACGAGCCGTACGGGTCTGCCCGCAGCGTCGAGGACGGCCCGACCCTCGGAATGGATCGTGCGGAGGGCGCCGTCGGGGAGACGGATCCGGTGGTCGTAGCCGTCCGAGGCGAGCGACACGCGCATGCGCTCCGCGGCGTCCGTGAGGAGGTGGCGGTCCTCCGGCACCGTGCGCTCGATCACCTTCGCGAAGTCCGGCTTGAACGACCGCGGTTCCCAGCCAAGGATTCGGTAGAGCTCGTCGGACCACGTCTGGATCCCTTCGACGAGATCGGTCTCCCAGCTTCCGAGCCGCGCGATGCGCTGCGCCTCCGCGAGCTGCGCCTCCCGGCGGACGAGCTCGAGTTCCGCGACGCGGCGATCCGTGACGTCCCGGAACGTCCACAGGCGGCCGATCCGCACGCCCTCGGGATTGTGGACCGGAGCCGTCACGTGCGAGAAGACGCGCGCCTCCGGCGTCGCGAGGTCGATGTCTCCCTCGATCACTGCATCGGGGCTCTCTTCGTACCGCTCGTGGATACGCAGGACCGCCTCGGGGTCCTTCGCCCGCTCCGCGAGTCGGCGCGCGAGCGCCTCCAACCCCGCGTCCGCGATCCCGGCGTCGTCGGTTCCGAACAGCCGGATCGCACCCGCGTTCCACTGGATGACCCGGAGATCCCGGTCCGCGAGGAGGATCGCGTCCGTCGTCGACTCGTAGACGGCCTTGAGCCACCCGTAGAGGTCCTTGAGCTGCTCCTCCGCTCGCTTCCGCTCCGTCACGTCCTTCGCGAGGACCTCCATGCCGACGACGCCCTCATCCCGCTGGACGGGATGCGGGGTGAGCGCGAGGTAGATCTCCCGCCCGTCGCGCCGGATCACGGGGAGCTCGAGCACCGGGAAGGGCCCGGGGCTGCGGAAGTCGAGCAGGGGCCGCGCGGCGTCGGACGGGACCCGCGGCGACAGGAGGTCGGGGAGCCGCTTCCGCGCGAGCTCCTCCTTCGAATAGCCCATCGTCGTGCACATCGCCTCGTTGAACGCCACGAACCCGCCGGTCGCATCGAGGACGAAGATCGGCTCCTGGGTGCTCTCGATGAACTCCCGGAATCGAGCCTGGGTCTCCGTGAGGACGCGCTTCTGATCCTCGATCTGCGCCTGGTCCCTCGCCTTCGCGAGCTGCTCCTCGACCTCCGAGGGGAGGAGCTCATGGTACCGCGGCGTCTTCACGAGATGGCCGGACGCGCCCGAGCCCAGGGCACGGACCGCGATCTCCTCGGACCCCTCCGTGACGACGAAGATCAGCGGGACGCGGGGGAGGCGCTCGTGGAGGACCCGCAGGACGTCGAGCCCCGCGGCGTCCCGGAGCTTGTGCGCGAGCACGATCGCGTCGAACCGCTCCGTCA
This sequence comes from Euryarchaeota archaeon RBG_16_67_27, assembly GCA_001800745.1. GTDB lineage: Archaea > Thermoplasmatota > Thermoplasmata > RBG-16-68-12 > RBG-16-68-12 > RBG-16-68-12. The sequence goes on along the minus strand of MGVZ01000020.1, from coordinate 27,676 downwards.
GGGCGAGCCGGAGGCCCTCCCGCGCGGTGTCCGCGACGGCAACGCGGAACCCGCGGCGGCCGAGGGCGGTCACGCTCAGGATTTGGTGCTCCTCGTTCCCGTCGATGACGAGGACGGCCGCGCCTCTCTGCGGCGCGGGGACGGTGGGCGTCGGGACGGTCTGCGCCATGGCCAGTGTGAACGGTGGCCTCCGAGCGAACCGACTCTCGGGAGGTGCGCGCGCATCACCCGCCGGGGTATAAAGGCCTTTTCCGGTCATTCCCGCTGGGGGGACTCATCCCCTAGGAAACGGCGCGGGTGACTTCGAATCCACCCGGCGCCCATGCGAGGGCGTACACCGCGGTCTCGTGGCGCGTGGCGCGGAGCTTGACGACGCGGATCCGCCGCTGGATCTGGAGGTCGGAGGTCGGCTGCATCGCGACCTGGACGATGCCGTCAGCGAGGTACGCCTCCTCCGCGGCGGTGACCCCGGCGGTGGCGTCCCCCGGACGCTCGGAGACGAGCAGGGTAAGGGGACCGAGGTCCCGGAGCCACTCGAACAGAAAGTACATGTCCGTCCGGCGGTCCGCCATCTTCGCCATCGTCTCGAGGACGTCGAGGGAGTCGACGACGAGAATCGACTGCCGGTCCGCCTTCATGATGTTCGTGCAGTGCATCTTGAACAGTTCGAACCAAGTCCCGCGGCCTTGCAGGAAGTTCAGGTTCTTCCGGATGCTCCCCATGTCGAGGATCGTGACGAGGCCGAGGGCCTTCTCGTCCGCCATCCCCATGGACGCCATGTGCTCGAGGAGGTTGTCCTTGCTCTGCTCGAGAGTGAAGTAGACGCCCTTCCGCCCGTCCCGAAGGGCGTTGTTGTAGGCAATCGAGAAAGCGAGGCTCGACTTCATCGTGCCCGGCGCGCCGGCGACGAGGACGACGTACCCCTCGGGCAGGCCGCCTCCGACCGCCTCGTCGAACCCTTTCACGTGGGTCGGGATGCGAGGTCTCTCCACCAGGTCCGCCTCGGCGGCACAATGCCTGCTGCGGCGTAAGGACTTTTCCGCCGCGGACCGCGAGCGCGCAACGTTCAAATAGCGTCCGGAGGCTGGCCGACCGGTGGTCGACCTCCTCGCCGACGCGGTTGCCACGGCCCGGGTCGTCGGGGCTCTCGTGCTGATCTTCTTCCTCCCGGGTTTCCTCCTCGTCAATGCGCTCTATCCCCGACGGGGGGAGCTCGACCGGGAGTACGACGGGCTGTACCGCCTGACCCTCGGGATCGTCCTCTCGATCGCCCTCACGGTCCTGTGGTCGTTCTTCCTGAACTCCCTCGGCGTGAACCCGGTCACGGACCTGGGCTTCGTCGTCGACGTGAACATCGCCGCCGGGCTCCTCGGCCTCGCGGGCGTCTTCTTCGCGATCGGCTGGTGGCGAGGCGCCTACCCCCGGCTCGCCCGCGTGCACCCGGCCCTCGCGCGCATGCCGCCCCCCGCGGCGGGGGACCTGTTCGCCGCGGAGGACCGCGACCACAAGGTTCGGCTCCGTCTCCTCGAGCTCGCGACGGAGCGGGAACGCCTCCGTCGGGAGATCCGGGATGCGGAACGCCGGATGCGGCTCCAGTCCTCGGACGCGCAGGCCCACTACGAACGGGCGAGGGACAAGGCCCGCGCACGGCTCAAGGCGCTCGAGGAGGAGCTCCGGAAGCTCGAGGAGGAGCGCGCCGCGGAGCTGTACTGAGGCGGGGCGATGGACCACAAGCTCGTCGTCGCTGTGCGCGCGGACCTCGCCCTGTCCCGCGGGAAGCTCGCCGTTCAGGTCGCCCACGCCGCGGTGATCGCGGCGCTCGAGGCGAAGGCGAAGCACCGCCGCTGGTTCGGCGCGTGGGTCGGAGAGGGTCAGAAGAAGGTCGTCGTGCGGGTGGCGGGACTCCAGGACCTCCACGCCCTCCAGGTGAGGGCTCGCGGGATCGGCCTGCCCACGGCCCTCGTCGAGGACGCGGGTCTCACGGAGCTGCCGCCCGGGACCGTCACGTGCCTCGGCGTCGGCCCGGGGCCGAACGAACTCGTCGACCAGGTGACCGGGCACCTCAAGCTGGTCTAGGATGAAGGCGAAGTCCCGGTTCATGGGGATCGACGACGCGCCCTTCCGGTTCACCGACGCGGATGTACCTATCGTGGGCATCGTCGTGCAGGCGCCCGCGTACATCGAGGGCGTGCTCACGACGACCGCCCGCGTCGACGGGCGGGACGGGACGGAGCGGATCGCGGGCATGCTCCGGACGTCTCGCTATCGCGAGGGGCTCGCGATGCTCTTCTTGAACGGCGTCGCGGTCGGGGGGTTCAACGTGATCGACCTCGACGCGTTGCACGAGGTCGCGGAGGTGCCCGTGGTCACCGTCACCCGGCGGCGGCCGGATCTCGACGCGATCGAGCGCGCGCTCCGTCGGAAGTTCGACGACTGGGAGGACCGATGGGCGCTCATCCGCCGTCACCGGATCGATGAGATCCCGACGAAGCACACCCCGGTCTACGTGACGTCCGTCGGCGCGAGCCGCGCTGAGGTCTGCGAGGCGCTCGGGCTCACCACGGTCCGAGGCGCCCTCCCCGAGCCGCTCCGCGTCGCCCACCTCGTCGCCGCGGCGATTGTGAAGGGCGAGAGCCGCGGGCGCGCGTGAGGGATTGCCGCCGGTCATGGGGGCGTGTCACGCAATCGCGAACCGGAGGAGCGCCGCGACGCCCCCGAGGGATCCGAGGCGCTGGCCCGCTTCGTGGTGACGGCTCACGAGGACGACGGCCGCGCGGGTGGCTTCTGCGCGGCGCATGAGTTCCTCGACCCCGCGATCGCGGACGACGGCCTCGGCCACGAGGAGGATCTCGACGGCACCCGCGTCGATCGCGCGCGAGACCTCCGCGGGCCCGTAGGCGCACGGCTCGCCCCTCGCGATCGCCTCCAGGAGCCGGTCGACGAGCCGCGTCTCCTGCGCGACCCGGCTCTCCTCGAAGACCTTCGCGCCGACGCCCGCTTTGAGGGCCTCATGCACGCCGCGCATCCCCGCGTACGAAGTGCCGTGGACATGGAGGCGGGCGGCGAGGTCCGGCGCCTTCGACCGCAGGTACGCCGCGAACTCGTCCCGCGTGAACCCGGGCCCCAAGATGACGAGGGCCTCGCCGAGCGGCGTGAGGGAGAGCGTCCCGAGGATCTCCTCGAAGTATACGGCCGTGCCGCCTCCGGAAGGGAACATCTTGCCGTGGCCCGGCGCGCGAACCGTCGCGAGCTCGCGCACGCCGTACTGCCGGAGCTGCGCGAGGAGGGCCTCCTCGTCATCGAGCGCCAGGAGGGAGACCATCGGCTTCTGCGCCGCGGCAACGGCCTCCTCGATTCGACGGAGCTCGTGAGGCTTCCAGACCTTGATGATCGACAGGACATCCTCGACCCCGAGGAGGAGCGTGTGGTGCTGGCCGACGTCCTGCGGCCCCTCGACGATGACACCGGCGATTCGCACGCGGTCCGAGAACGCCTGGAACTCGACCCGATCGACGCGGACCGTGAGCGTGACGCGGAGCTTCTCCATCCGCTCCGGCCGGATCTTGTCCGCCTTCCCCTCCTGGCGACGGTACGTCGAGGCGCGAACGGCGTCCCCCGGGACGAGGAGGTTGTGGAGGTGCCACAGGTCGTCCGGGTTCTCGATCCGGAGCTTGATCTCGCCGGTCTTCGGATCGCGGTGGAGGACGCGCATCCGGAGCGGGCCATGGAAACGGACTCTATTTCTCGATATCGACCGTCGAGGGATGGCCGGCAACGCGCGGGATCGGGAGAGCCCGGGCGCGGGCCCACGCCGCGGATCCTTCGAAGAAGAGGGGGCCGGGCAGGCAAGCCCTTATCGGGCTCCTTCCTGGCGGGCGCGGCTCCCAATTTCCGATTTCGGAGCAGGACGTCAGTGCGTCGTGCGGGGAAGCCGACTTACCCCTACCCGGCTCCGGACGCATCGAGGTGCCTGTTGGGTAATAAAGGATGCCGAGCGTCTATCATGAACGATTCTCAACGGGGGAATCAGCGGATCACGCCGTAGCCGATGAGGCGCCACTTCCCCCCGATCCGCCGGGAGACGGCGACGCGCTGGCCCGGCTCGCCGACGACGGGGATCTTCAGGGCCATGTCCGCGACGTCCTCGCGGGCGGAGGTCACGACGCCGACCGTCGTCGCCGTGCCGACGGAGATCATCAGCGGCTCCGACGTCTTGATGCCCTCGACCTTGAGGTCCTCCGCGGTCCCGACGACGCGCTCGAGGAGGTGGACCTCGACAGACATCCTCAGGATGATTTCGGGCACGCCGCCAGGCGGTCCCACGACCCGCCCGACGAGGCTGTCGGACTTCGTGAGGCTCGGGTCGAGGTTCGTGCCGATCGCGATGAGCCCTCCGGGCCGCACCTCCTTGCGCGCGGTGCCTCCGGAATGCAAGGAACGCACGGTCGTGGTGAGGTCCTTCCACTCCGTCCGGTTGCCGACCGTGACCTGGCGCCCGGGGGCGACCTCGATCTCGTCGCCGACGCGGAGGTGCCCCTGGACGAGGCTTCCGCCGAGGACCCCGCCGACGAACTTCTCTGGCGGGGAGCCCGGCTGGTTCACGTCGAACGACCGCGCGACGTACATCTTCGGCGGCTTCGCTTCGTCGTGAGGCTTCGTCGGGATGACCTGGTCGATGAGCATGAGGAGGACGTCGAGGTTCACGTCATGGTGGGCCGAGACGGGAACGATTGGCGCTCCCTCCGCGACGGTCCCCTTGACGAAGTCGACAATCTGCTGGTGGTTCTCACCCGCCTGCTTCGCGTCGACGATGTCGATCTTGTTCTGGACCACGACGATGCGGTCCACACCGATGATCCCGAGGGCCATGAGGTGCTCTTTCGTCTGCGGCTGCGGGCACTTCTCGTTCGCGGCGATCACGAGGAGCGCGCCGTCCATAATCGCCGCGCCACTCAGCATCGTCGCCATGAGGGTCTCGTGGCCGGGGGAATCGACGAACGAGACGATCCGCTGGAGCTCCCCTTTCGATCCGCAGTGTTTGCAGGCGTCCGAGGTCGAGTACGCCTGCGGCGGCTCGCACTTCGGGCAACGGTAGACGGCCATGTCCGCGTACCCCAGGCGGATGGAGATGCCTCGCTTGATCTCCTCGGAATGGCGATCCGTCCGCTCCCCGGTCAGGCGTTCTGTGAGCGTGGACTTGCCATGGTCCACGTGCCCGACGACGCCGATGTTCACGACGGGTTGGTCGGGAACCTTCATCGCGTCTGCTCCTGCCACGCATCCTCGATCGACTTCGGGCCGCGCTGGACGATCTTCAGGTTCAGCTGGAGGATGTCCGGCGAGACCGCGTTCCCGCGCACGGTCTTCTTCTTTCGCATGCCCGGGCGGACCGGGTGGAACCCGACGCCGCCACTCAGGAGGAGACGCTTCCGCCGCGGCCCCGGCAGGTCGCGCCGCATCGGGAAGCCGTCCTTGTCGCTCCCTCCCGTGATCTGGAGCTTGTACCCCGGCAGGCCGACGTACAGGCCGTCGACCTCGTCACCGACCTTCTTCCCGACGAGCGCGCTCGCGTAGTGCCCCGTGATGTCCCGCTTGTGGGTGCGCCCGGACTTCGGGTCGGCGATTACGGCCTTGAATTCCGCCATGGCATCTCCTTGGAGGGTACGCATTGATGTCGGGGTGTCATAAAAGGGTTTTGGACCTCAAGGGACGCTCTCGAAGAGGCCGAGGGTCGCGCCGATCTCCTTGACCGCCGCGACGACGGCGCCACCCTCCGCCGCGGACATCTCCTCGACCTCCGCGAGCCCCTCCGTCATCTGCTGGAGCGCGTACACGGCCTCGTCCGTCCGGACGTCGTCGTCCATCGCTTTCCGGAAGACCTGGCGCGTCCGCGCGAGGAGCGCGTCGACCTTCCCGCCGGTCCCCCGGCCCGATGCGGACTCCGCGCGGCCGATCTGCGCGAGGACCGCGTCGTACTCCGCCTGCGTGCGCCGGAAGCACTCTCGGTCGTACTCGACGTCCTCCCGGTAGTGCGACTTCAGGAGGCACATCCGGATCACCTCGCCGGGGTATTCCTTGAGGACCTCGCGGATCGTCACGAAGTTCCCAAGGCTTTTCGACATCTTCTCGCGCTCGAGGGTGATGAACCCGTTGTGCATCCACCGCCGGGACCACTCCACGCCCCACGCGCCCTCGGCGATCATCGCCTCACTCTCGTGGTGCGGGAACTTCAGGTCCACGCCCCCGCCGTGGATGTCGAGCGGCGCACCGAGATACTTGTGAGCCATCGCGTTGCACTCGACGTGCCAACCCGGGCGGCCCTCGCCCCAGGGGCTCGGCCAGGAAGGCTCGCTCGCCTTCGACCGCTTCCAGAGCGCGAAGTCGAGCGGGTGCTCCTTCGGGCTCCCGGGCGGCAGCGGCTCGACGACGATCTCGTCGACCCGCTGGTGGGACAGGATTCCGAACGCATGCTCCGCCTTCCGCGTGCGGAAGTACACATCGCCCCCCACCGAATACGCGTATCCGCGGTCGATGAGGCGCTCGACGAGAGAGAGGATGTCCGGGATGTGCTCGGTGACCTTCGGCATGTGGTCCGGTACTCGGACGTTCAGCGCGCGCATGTCCTCGAGGAACGCGTCGATGAAGTACTGCGCGTACTCGAGGGGAGGCTTCCCGGCGGCGGCTGCCCGTCGGATGATCACCTCCTCGATGTCCGTGAAGTTCTGGACGAACGTCACCCGGAGCCCGGAGGCCTCGAGGTACCGGCGTATCGTGTCGAACGCGACGTAGGAACGCGCGTGACCGAGGTGGCTGTGGTCGTACGTCGTCGGCCCGCACACGTACATCCGGATGCGGCCGTCCGGGGGCGGCTCGAGGGGCTCCTTCTTCCGGGTCCGCGTGTTGTACAGCCGGAGGACCATGCTCAGACGCGGCGGACGTGGGCCGCGCTATTAAGCCCTTGGCCCGGACAATCGGGTTTCCGGAGCGCGACCAAAACCTATATCCCGGGCCCGGGTTTGACCCGAGGCAGCGGGCCGATAGATCAGCGGAAGATCGCCGCCTTCGCAAGGCGGAAGCCGTGGGTTCAAATCCCACTCGGTCCACTTTCGAGCGGCGTCCTCCCGGAGTCCTCGGACCCCGGGCGGATCCGTCCCATGGGCCCCGCGGAGCTCAGGCGACCCGGGTGCCGCACGCCCCGCAGTACGAGTCGGATGCCTCGATCGCGGCCCCGCAGACCGGACACGCGTACTCGATCCGCGTCCCGCACTTTCCGCAGAACCGGTCCGCGGGGCGGAGCGGGCCTGCGCACGTCGGGCATCCCTCGCCCTCCGGCGGGCGCGCGGCGCACTCGGAACAGAGGATGACCTCCGTGCCCCCGCGCCGCACAGGCTTCCATTCTGCGATGCGCCGGCCGCACTCCGAACAGGCCCGCTCGCGCGCGGACGACGCCTCGACGATCGAGAGCTCCGGACGGGGCGTCGGGACGTCAGCCGGCGGCGCCTCAGAGGGAAGCGGAGCCACGGACTCGTCGACCCGTGTGCGCGACGAAAAACCTTCCGGCCTACGCGTGGGCCTTGTCGATGACGACGTTTCGCACGCGCGGAGGACTGTCCGGGGAGTCCTCCTCGATGTACGTCAGGTAGCCAGAACCGACGTTGAAGTGGATCACGGTGACATGGCGGTCGAAATCGACCATGGCCTTGCCGGACTTGCGCTTCATGTTGACCTCTGGAGGAATGCACGCGTCGCGAGGACCTTAAAGCGTGCCGCGCGAAATTCACTACTGATAAACGAAACACGGAACCCCCGGGTCGGGCGCCCGGCCGTAAGGTTCCGGCCGAACTCGGGCACAACTCTAATATGGACGAGGGGGGGACATATACGATGCACGGACCGGGAGGGGGATGATCAACCTCGCGAAGCTCGCGCGCGCGATCGAGCGACGACTCGGCGTGCCGCCCGGGGACGCATCCGCGAAGGCGAAGAGACTCCTGGACTACTTCGGCTTCCGCACGGTGATCATCGACAACGCGATCGCTTCGGAGGACCGCAAGCTCTTCTACGAGCTGCAGGACGCGGGGCTCCTGCGGAGCTCCTGGGAGACCGTGCTCCTCCTCAGCGGCAGGAACTGGAGGATTTTCTACTGGGAGATCGTCGAGGCGGACCTGGACCGGCTCCTCGTGGAGAACCGGAAGACGGGGGAGCCCCTGTACGAGCGCCTCCCCGACGAGGCATGGGGCCACTCGCCGGCGACGACGTGATCAGTCCGACGGCCACGCCTTCTCCCCGATGAGGGGGACGAACGCGCACGGCGTCCCCTCGCGGACGTCCAGGGTCCCATCGGGCCGGCGGCGCGCGACGACGAGCACCTGGTCGAACACGCGGCGACCGACCGGAGCGACGATCCGCCCGCGGGGGGAGAGCTGGTCGACCCATGGGCCCGGAATCCCAGGGGCGCCGGCCGTCGCGAGGATGGCGTCGTACGGAGCCCTTGGCGGGTACCCGAGGCTCCCGTCTCCCACGACGACTTCCACGGCCGCGAGGCCGCACCGGGCGAGGTTCGCGCGGCCGACCGCCGCGAGCTCCGGGATCCGCTCGATTGTGACGACGTTCGCCGGGCCGACGAGGCGTGCGAGAAGGCTGGCGTTGTAGCCGGAACCCGTGCCGACCTCGAGGACCCTCTCCCCCTCCTCGAGGCGCGCCTCCTCGAGCATGATCGCAATCATCGAGGGTGCGGAGATCGTCTGCCCGTAGCCGATCGGCAGAGGGAGGTCCGCGTACGCGTCCCGCCCGACCTCCGGCGGAACGAACGCCTCCCG